>JAITVG010000099.1 GCA_031285925.1 Tannerellaceae bacterium | reverse complement strand
CTCCTCCGGAGCGGTCGCCTCCGTTGATCCATATAATATTCGAGGTGTTTTTGTATCGCTGTCCGAGGAATTTGCCGTAAGCGGTTGCGCTTTGGGGCGTAAATACGACAGGCCCCTTGCCCCATTGGGGATCGACCTTATCGCCCCACGTGGGCAGCAGCCCGATATAGAGTCCCTTGGATTCGGCTATGCGTATCACTTTGTCTACCCACCGGAAGTAGTCTTCGTCGGGTGTTTCGGGATTGTTGCTGTGCAGTGGCGTATGCCCGTTGCGATTCGGAGTATTAAGCCCGTCCAGTTCGGCCAGGATTACCGCCTGTATTACGGTGAATCCTTTAGCCCGGCGGTTTTCCAGATAGCGTTCTACCTCTGTTTCATTCAAGCGGTGAAACAGTTCCCACGCCGTGTCGCCCATATAGAAGAAAGGGGTGCCGTCCGCATGGATCAGAAAACGCCGGTTGGGCGACACCGTGAGCTTCCCGTGCGCGAAATCAATTGATTTACCGTCCCACGGCTTTTCCTGCGCTTGCAGTGAATAACAGGAAAAAAGTATCAGTGCGATTAACAGGTATTTATTCATAGGCTTTTATTATTTCAAACTGACTTGCTCCGCGTACTCGGTATAGAGTTTCAATTCTTCCATCCCGCTTGCTTTTCGGCCGTTCAGCACTATGTTGTCGAACGTAATGTTTCTGACCAAATGCTTTTCGTCAAAGCCTGAAAGAATCGAAAATGGTACTATGCCGTAAATATAAATATTTTTAAATTGAATACTTTCTATTTGTCCTCTGAATTGTGCATGATATTCTTTTTTATCTTCGGGAACTTTCAAAACGCCGTCCCAGGCGCCGTGAAAATAGTTCGCCGCGATGTATTCCTGATCGCTGCTCCCATCGGTACAGTAGCGTGAGCGAAAGATGGCAAGGTCGAACAGTTTATGCCGAGCATCCTCTACCCGTATATCCTCAAACAATATATTGCTGACGGTTGCCTTGTCCGAATTATGGATACTGAACACGGCTCCCGATTCGACATGTATCACATCGCAGTTGCGGAAAGTGATGTTTTTCACTTCCGACGCATGAAGTTCAAACCCGATCTCCAGTCCGTTTCCCCACGCCGCGTTCCAAAAAACGCAGTTTTCGATGAGCACATTGTTCACGATAGCATTGTCGGGATAATCGAGATGCGCCTTGATGGCCACACAATCGTCTTTCACCCGGACAAAGCAATCGGAAACATGTACATCTCTGCTTCGCACAATATCGATACCGTCGTCGCTCGGGTTGTCGCTTATCAGTTTGAGGCGGGATATGCTGACCCGGTCGCAATTGATGGGTACTACCTGCCATGTGGTACTGTTGTTCAGAATGAGGCCTTCGATCGTGATGTTTTTCGAATCATAAAATTCAATAAAGCGCTGATACTTTCCGGTTGATTTATATCCGTTCCCAACGCTGAACATGGAAGCCGTTTCCGCGTCGCTTAGTCCGTTGTTGAGGCTTCCGTCCAGAATCCCGTGCCCGCTTACCTTTACGTTCTCTACGTTTTTAGCCGCGATAGCTCCCACTACGATAGCTCCGCCTTCTATATAGATGTGTTGCCCTGATTTGGGGCGGATGATTCCGGGCGTGTGTATCTTACCCGCTTCAAAGTAGATAACGCCCGGATCGCTTTTTGCGGGTTTCTTTTCGGGTGGATTGGCAAAGATAAAGAGCGGATGCTCCAATTCCCCGTTGATTTCGATGCTGTAATTCCCTGTTTTCGGAATGGTAAACGTTATTTTATTGCCTTTGAAAACCGGTTTAATTCCTGCGCTCAGCGGACGGACGTCTACCCATTTGACATCGTTTATGTCTTCTATCTCGACTGTCACGCTTTCGTTTGGCTGCATTTCGAATGCGGCGAAAGAACAGGGTATGGGATTGCTCATTACCAATACCGACATTCCGCCTGCTTTCAGTTTGAAGCGTCCGGAAGGTTTGGCTTCTTCGGGGTAATCATACGTACGAATACCGGCCGAAAGAAGTTGTGCTATCGCTATAAAGCTTATGATCAGTATTTGTTTCATTTTATCTTCAATCTTCCTTTGTTAATATTTTTGTAATAATTCAAGCAGCTTGCGGTCGAGTTTGTGGCCGTGAAATTCTTCATAGTCCACATCCTTTCTGCCGGAATCGATCAATCCGAAGTCCCCCCTGAAGTTCCACAATCCCCAACCGATGCCGTGAGAAGTAAGTATGTCAAGTTGATCGCCGAACCAAGCCAAAAACACATTGTGGGGCGTTTCGCGGTAGCAACCACATTCGCCACAGTGTACGCCGACTCCCTGTTTCACCAAGTCGATCCAGGGTTGATAAAAGGCTTCCAGCTTAGCCTGGTTAAATTCCTCGCCGCCGATCTTACCCGGCCATACGGGCATCGGCGCATCGTCGGGATTCTTCCACACCCATCCGGCACGGTAATGCGAAACCGTATGCGGATAGTATCCCCGGCAGCTTTGTCCTATCGGCAGATCGGTCAGTTCGGGAATGACTAAGGAACCTCCATGATTACCGTCGGCCACTACCGGTCGTCCCGGTGTTTGTTTATGGATTACATCCAGGCAGGCTTTGGCTACCTTGCGATAGGTTTCGCCCGGAATAGGTTCCGACGGGCAGAACTGATCGTTCATATCTTCCTTGTAGCAAGGCTCATTGACCAGATCGAAGCTCAACAATTCGGGAGATATGTTTTTGAAGCGTTTTGCCCACATGTCCCAATGCGTGTAGAAAGCCTGCTGCGCTTCTTCATCTTTCCAGAGATTGAAAGGTTCGTGAAATCCGGCATTGATGCAGAATCCGGGAGCACGGTGCAAGTTCAGGCTTACGTGAAGCCCGTATTTGTTGGCGGCATATACGGTTTGCTCCACTATTCCGACGGCTTCTTCATCGAAATCGACCGTTTGTTCCGGTGTAATATACGATTCGCTTTGCAGGTTATATTTCAGATAACCCGGATAGGCCATTGGTATGCGGACAAAATCGAATCCCCAGTCCGCCATCCATTTAAAATCCTGTTCGGTGGCAGCCAGATTCGAAGCACTGTAATGGCGCGGCGAAAAGAAATCGAGGATGTTGAACCCACGCCAACGCGGCAATTTATTTACGACTGACGGCTTACAGCTTGTCACCCAAGCCGGCATACCGGCTAAAGCCGCCCCTGCGGCGGCTGTTTTCAGGAATTGTCGACGATTGATCTGTGTCATGTTTTTATATTCTTAGCCTGTATTATTTCAATCTACTCATATCCCGGATTATTGCCCGAAGCCATCATTTCGGGATTGGTATTCATTTCCCTTTGCGGTATTGGGAACAGCAAGTGAGTGGACACATCAAATTCAAAGTCGGACGCAGTATAGTTGTATCCGAAATCCTCTGCCGTCCACGCCGCAAGATTGATGAATCCTGCCGCATGCCAGCTACGCAGGTCTGTCCAGCGGATACCCTCTTCGGCTGCCAGTTCGATGAAGCGTTCGTGCATGATGTCGTCGATGGTTACGGCTGTCAAGTCGATAGGAACAGTGGATACGCTTCCATCAGCTGTCGAGCGGCGTGCGCGTGCGCGAACATCATTGACCTGCTTCAATGCATTCGCCTGGTTTCCGGTTTGCAGATAGGCTTCCGCGGCCAACAGTTTGACATCGGCGTAACGAATCAGGCGCGTGTTATTTGTGGAATTTATTTTCCATACTTTTTCAAACCAACACCTTCCCGGAGTCACGTATTTCATCAATTGATAGCCTCCGAATTTATCCCATGCCTTCCCGGGTATATTGACATCTTTGTCTACAGCTGTGGTATAGTTGGCGAAAGTAAGTTCCTTGCGCGGGTCTCCTTCCCGGTAGGCATTCTTCAATTTCTCTGTCGGGCCATAAATACCTGTTCCGTAATTTCCCCAATGGCTGGTGCTGTAATGATACATAGCGCCCATTTGCCCTACCCCACCGCCGAAGTTATTGTCGAGCCAGGCATTATCCTGTTCGGTAGCGTGACTCGCCTGATATTCAAATAATGACTCTTTATTGTTCTCATACCGGAAGTCGAAGTTCTCGGCGAAATGCACCAATTCACGTGTTTTGATTTTTTCAAACGCAACGATTGCCTTTTGATAATCGGTAGCATCTGCACTATTGTATCTCGCACGGAGCACATAGCATTTCACCAACAGTCCGCAGGCGCTTTCATTAAATGCACGTCCGCGCTCCGCAGTCAGTGGCCAATATTCTTCGTCGGGCAGCAATGTAGCGGCCAACTCCAAATCTTCAATAGCCCTGTCCAACATCCGGAAACCTTCGGTAGGAGGCAGTATGGCTTCTGTAATGAAGCGTATCCGTTTATCCTGCAACGGCGCTTTGCGGAAGAAATCCCATAAACGGTAGAAACACCAGGAACGGAGGAACAATGCTTCGCCTTTATTTATTTCATAAAGTCCGGGCGTTTTGTACGCAGCCTTGACTTCTTCTTCTTCTATTTTTTCAAGGATGAAGTTGCAGCGGTAAATCATTTGATAGAGGCGTGTCCATATCTGCCCTACCTCTCCGTTCGTACTGTTAAGTCCCGAAAAGGCTTCAAGGTTTGCGTTGCCTGCATCCTGATTGGTCAAATCGTCACCCGGAAGCATTAGTATTTTGTGACTTCCGTTTCCTTGATCGAGGAGTACGCCATACATATTCGCCATTGCCGCATAACAGGCCACAACGCCTTCCTGGATACGCAGTTCGTTTTCAAAATATTCACCTTCGAGTTCGGCCGTCGGATTTATGTCCAGTTCTTCGGAGCACGAAATATTGCCGATCATTATACATCCGAAGAGGATAACAGTTCCTATATATTGATATATTTTCATGATTTCATATTATTTAGATGGATTAAAACTTGGCCGTCAGTCCCATAAAGAATGTCTTGGGCGCAGGATAGGCGTCATTTTCCGGATCAAATCCGGTATAAGGTGTCAGTGTGAACACATTGGATGCTCCCGCGTATATGCGCACATTGCGGATATAATTCTTGCATGCGCTGTATACGGATTTGGGCAATGTGTATCCTACCTGTATGTTTTGCAGCCTGAAGTAGGCAGCGCTCTCATAGAAAAAGTCCGAACTACGCCGATTTCCTGCCGGGTCGCCGAATATAAGGCGCGGGTATTCGTTCTGCCTGTTATCTTCCGTCCATGCCTTGTATACGATTCTCGTCACATTGTCGCCCTCTGTCGGCATAAATGTTTCCCGCATAATTCCATTCTCTTTCAATACATCGCCCACGCCCGTAAACTGCATGCTGAGGTCGATTCCTTTGTATTCCGCATTCATGCTCAGTCCATAGAAGAATCCGGGAATGGAATTGCCTATATCTACCATATCATACGAATCGACTTTACCGTCGGGGCCTTCGGAATAGAATTCGCCTTCTTTCTTGGGCGCTCCTCTCAAGTCCTGGAAATAGAAGTCGCCGGCTCCGATCTTGCTCGGGGTAGTGTAATTCGAGTCGCCATAGTCTTTTATCCACTGTTGCGCTTCGGCGTCGGTCTGAAAAACACCGGCTACCTTATAGACTTTATGATAGAACATGGAATGTCCTTCTTCCACCCTACCTCCCGAAGTCGGGATATGCTTGTAGGTTTCCAATACTTCATTGGCGGTGGTCGTGAGGTTTGCTCCGATCCCGTAGTTGAAATCGCCGACGCTGCCCTGCCAGTTTGCCGAAATTTCAACCCCCCGGTTCCGTACCTTCGCCACATTGGCTACCGGCGCGTCATACACTCCCACGCTGGGAGGAATATCTATGGCCTGTAATATTCCATGTGTTGTCTTGTTGTAGTATTCGGCCGAAAGCGATAGTGCGCTGAAAAGTTGCGCATCAAATCCGAAATTGAACGTTTCCGTTTTTTCCCAAGTCAATTCCCTGTTCGCAATACCGAAGATTGTAGCACCGTCGCGAAAACCTCCTGATCCCGGACGGTCTACTGACGAAGTATTTCCGAATGCATAGTGTGGGTTCCTTGAAATAGCCGCCAGATATGCCATATCGCGCACCTCCTGATTACCCAGTTGTCCCCATCCGGCTCTCAGCTTCAAATCGTCTATCCATGTCATGTCTTCCATAAAAGATTCACCTTTCATGCGCCATGCGGCGGAGAACGATGGGAATGTTCCCCAGCGGTGTTCCGGTGCGAAGCGTGCGCTTCCGTCGCGACGTACCGTTGCGTCTAAATAATATTTATAGGCATAATTATATCCGATCCTGAACAGGTATCCCTGCAATGCCCAACGCATCTGTTCGCCGCCGACAGTAGTGTAGGCACGTTCGCCGCCGAGGTTTCTCAGATACTCTTTCTTGGTGGTCATGTACTCGGTTCTCGACCCCAAATATTTTGCGTCATAATGCTGGTTGGAGAAGTTGAACAGGAAGTCCAAATTATGCTGATCAAACGAATTTGTATAGTTGACCATGATTTCCTGCATCAGGTTGTTGTTGAAAACATACCTCTCTTCATAATCGCCAACCGACTTTCCACCTCCGAATGATCGGGGGTCTCCGGCTGTATAATCGAAAGCGTTTCCATCGTAATCCATAAACGCGTAGCGATTCGTATTATAACGGTCGAGGCTTATGGTTCCCTTGAGGATCAATCCTTTTAAAGGAGTTAGTTCCAGGTAAATATTTCCCATGTTTCTCCACGACTCATACCGCGTATCGTTGGTATTACTTCTTCCGACTACATTGATGCGCGTTCCACTTCCGTACCTCTTTTTATTATCATAAGTTCCGTCCGACAGGACTCCTCCCACCGCGTAGGCATAACCGTTATAGCCGGGAATACCGTCTGCCTGATAGATGGGTTGCCAGGGGGCACTACGTATCGCATCGAAATAGGAGGTTCCGCCACTTCTTCCGTTTGCATTTACCAGACGGTAATTAATACCGGCCTTGATCCAGTCGTTGATCTTGGTATTTATTTTAACGGCTCCCGAGTAGCGTTGCAGGTCATTCACCAGAATGGTTCCTTCGCTTTCGGCATATCCAACCGATACATAATAGTCGGTATTTTCGGTTCCTCCCGAAATTTTCACGGAATAATCCCGGCTGGCTGCATTTTTATTGCGTACGGCGTCTTGCCAGTTATACGTGGGCGAGTTACCCAAATAACGTTCCTTGTCTGCGGGGTCAAAGCGTCCAATGTTGTCTTCGTTCGGCGCTTTTTCCGGATCAGAAGCAAAAACGCCCTGCACGAACTTGGTATACTCAGGAGTAGTCAGCCAGTCCAGTTCCTGTGTGATGTTCTGCACGCCGAAGCGGGCGCTGAAGTCTACGGAAGGTTTATCCTGCCGTCCTCTTTTGGTAGTAATCAGCACAACCCCGTTAGATGCGCGTACTCCGTAAATGGCTGCCGCCGAAGCGTCTTTCAATACGGAAATAGATTCGATGTCGCCGGGATCGATCATGGTCATAATGTTCATCGGCCCGCGCACATCACTGTAACGGGCGTTTTCCTTCCCTTCAATACCGGCTCCCAATTCGGTGATGGGTATACCGTCTACTACGTACAGCGGATCGGAAACACCCCATGTGTTCGTTCCGCGAATACGGATAGTGGGACGGCTCATCGGGTCGCCGGAGGTTCCCGATACCTGCACCCCGCTCATGGTTCCCTGCATGGCATTTTCCGCACTCATCGCAATGCTTTTGCCAATCGTTTCGGCTCCTACGTTGGATATAGCCGTGGTCACGTCCCTTTTCGAACGGGTACCATATCCGATTACAACCACTTCATCGAGCGCCTGCGTATTTTCGGACAGCGTGATATTGATAACGGATTGATTTCCTACCGGAATTTCCTGCGGATTAAATCCCACATACGAGATAACCAGCACTGCGTTATCAGGTACATTTAATGAAAAATTCCCATCGACATCGGTAACTGTACCGGTTGTAGTGCCTTTTATCGCTATCGAAGCCCCAATTACTGTTTCACCGGCGTTGTCCCGGACGTTTCCCGTGATTCTTTTACCCTGTTGGAATGAGTCGGCACAAATACCAGCCGCCGGCACAAAATAAAGAATAAGCAAAGCTATCAACTTTGTAAACATTGCTCTTTTTAAAAGAGACGGTTTTTTCCTTTCGGTCATAAAGTTTTAATTTTAAGTTAATTAAAGTATCCCCGCAAAGCTACCGCATAGTATTATTGTTTTTTGACAAAAAGAGGCCTAATGATGTCGTTTTTGCACCATATATCTGTTAGATCTAAGCCAAATTGATTGATTTTTGCACCATTCCCGCTTGTGGTTTTCCGACGAGGAGGTGCGCCTAATATCACTAATCCCGCACGTATTCCTTCGGTGTAACGCCATAGTAGTCGCGGAAGGCCTGGCTGAAGTAAGACGGGGAAGAAAAACCTACGGCGAATGCGATTTCGGAAATGGTCAGACTGTGCTCTTTCAGCAATTGTGTGGATTTGCGCAAACGAAACTGCCGGATGTAGGATGCCGGAGATTCGCCTGTGAGTTCCTTCATCTTCCTGTTTAGGTGAGTACGGCTCAGTCCGGCTTCCCGGCTCAGTTCATCCACGCCCAGGTCGCTGTCGTCTAAATGCTTCGCAATCAAATCGTTCAGTTTCTTCAGCAATTTCTCGTCGAGCGTTTCCGGGCGGTCTTCTTCCGCAGGGGAAACCGGCGGTTTCGGTAAGGAATCCCCGCGATGTATCAGGCGCCTTACGGTTGCATGCAAATAGTTCACATTGAAAGGCTTGGCAATATACGCGTCCGCACCGTGTTCCAGTCCTTCAATCTGTTGTTCGATCGAGGTACGCGCCGTCAGCATAATGAAGGGAGTGTGCATGATTGTATCATGGTGGCGCACTTTCGTGCAAAATTCAATGCCGTCCATTTCGGGCATTACCACATCACTGATAATAAGCGCCGGCCGCTTCTCTATGGCTTTCCGCAAGCCTTCCTTGCCGTCGGAAGCCTCCAATACGTGGTATTTGTCAGCCATTTCCGCGGCAATCAGTGCCCGTATACCCGCATGATCTTCCACGATCAGGATAGTGTGTTGCCTGTAGCCGGGCGTTTTCCGGTGGCTTATCTTCACTGAGTCGGTTTCCGTATAGGCGAACAACTCCGTCCCGTTCCGCCCCGGTCGGCTTTCAACGAAGTCTTTCTCCGAGAAATCTTCCTTACGATAGGGTATGACAACCGAGAAACAGCTGCCCCTGTCCCGTTCGCCGGCCAGTTGTATTTCGCCACGATGCAGTATGACAAGTTTATTGGTCAGGTGTAAACCGATTCCCGAACTTTGTCTGCGTCCGGAGGCATCGGTATTTGTCATATAGAAGCGTTCGAAAATCAGCGATCGCTGCTCGGGAGAAATTCCTTTTCCCGAATCGGAAACGGAAATCACCAACCGGTTTTTCTCATTCGTCGTGACCGATACGCAGACATATCCATCCTCCGTATACTTAAAAGCATTCGATATAAGATTGAACAAGACCTTGGACACGATGTCGGTATCTATATAGCCGGTTATTTCTTCCGGTTCCGAAGTGAACGTGTAAGCCAGGTTCTTTTCCTCCGCCAGATTATTGAATGAATTTGTCAGGTCGCGCACAAACACGGTGATATCGGTTTTCTCCACGCACAGGTTTTTCTTTCCGAATTCAAGTGCGCGCAGATCCATCACCTGATTGACCAGTTGCAACAGCCTGTTCCCGTTCTTATACATTAGATTATAGGTTTGCGTCAGCGCAATATTCGTGTTTTGACTGATCAGTCTGCTCAACGGGGAGAGGATTAAGGTGAGCGGTGTACGGATCTCGTGCGAAATATCGGTGAAGAATTGCAGTTTGGCCTGCATCAGCTGCTCTTTCCGCCTAACCGATATCCTTTCGTGTATGTAGCGGTAGGTCAGATAGCCGATGATCATAACAAAGGCTGCATACAGTGTCTTTGCCCAGCCCGTTGCCCAGAAGGGAGGAAGCGTGGTGATGCTCAGCCGGCGGACAAGCGGCTTATCCTTGCCGTTTATCCATGCACGGATTGTCAGCGTGTAATCTCCCGGACTGAGGTTCGTATAAGTGAGCATCCGTTCCTTCACACTGCGCCAATGCGTGTCGAAACCTTCCATCATCACTTCGTAATTCACCTTTTCGGGCAAAAGGAACTCTATGGCGGAAAATCTTATGGAGAAACTGTTCTGTCTGTGCGTAAACACAATTTTATCCGAATAGTCGAGCGTTTTGCTTAACACCCGGTTTGCCGGATCGTCGATGCCGATGCGCTCGTTGAACACATACAGGTCATTGAACACCAAGTTCAGCGGCTCTGCCTGCACGTCCGGTTTTTCTTCGGGATTGAAATACGTAAATCCCCGCATGGAACCGATAATGAAATCGCCGTTTTTATTCCTTGTGATGGCATTTTTCTTAAACTCGTTGGTATGCAGCCCGTCGGAAGTGTTGTAGTTTGTAAACGTATCGTCCGCCGGGTTATACATGGACAGTCCGTGATTCGTAACAATCCAGATATTACCCTGCAGGTCTTCTTCTATTCCTGTAATCAGGCTGTTGGGCAATCCGTTGGAAGTGTTGTAGACGGCCGATTGCTTACGGTCGGCACCAATGCGTACAAGCCCGTTTTGTGTCCCTGCCCATATATTTCCCCTGCTGTCCGCCTTCAGGCTGAAAACGATATTACTCGGCATATTCCCGTTTTCCAGCGAATAGGGAGTGAATAGATTGCGCACTTTGTCGTAGGAGCACAATCCGCGATACGTACCGATCCACACGATGCCTTCACGATCGACGCACGTGGCGGTGCAATAGTTATAGATCAACCGGTTGGGCGCATTGCCCGATTCGTCCTTTACAATATATTCAAACGTTCCACTATCCGGATCATAGATATTTATTCCGCCCCCGTTGGTAGAAAACCAAAGCTTGCCGTCCGGGCTTTCCATGATGTTGTTCACCTGGGAAGACCGCAGGCCGTAAGGGGCTGCACCCATCGTCAGACTTTTGTCGAACCGGCGCGTACGGCGATTATAACGGATCACTCCCTTGAAAAAGGTTCCCAGCCAGACATCGCCCCGCGAATCTTCGCACATGCACAGAACGACGTTATTAAACAGCACACTGTTCGGGTCGTCCAAACCGTAGTGCGCCGTCACATTAAACAACGAATCCAGCCGGTAAATACCTTTTCCGTCTACGCCTACCCACAGTTCGCCTTCCGAATCCATAAGCACGGGCTGAACGGCGCCGTCGCCTATCGTAGGCTTTTTCGAGAACGGATTAAAGGTGTAGTTGGAAAACAAACTTTTGTTGCGCGGGATCATGAATATTCCTTTCTGGAAAAGGCCGATCCACATATTGCCTTGCCTGTCTTCAAAGATAGTCTGCACTTTCGACGACAGATCGACGGGAGCGCCGGGAATATCCGATGCGATCATCTTCCTTTCCGCCACGGAATAGATATCGTATCCGCTTCCCATGGTGCCTATCCAGATGTTCTGCCGGCTGTCGCGCTTGAGGTAAGTTATCTTTCGCGGTTCGTAGCGAAAGCGGTGAAAGGATTTTTCGGCAACAGAATAGATGTCGATGCCTCCCGCCCAGGTGCCGACCCACACGTTTCCATCCCGGTCTTCGCAGATCGACGATATTTCGTCGGACGATAAGCCGGTTTCCTCTTCCGCCCGGTGGCTGAATGTGCGGAATGTTTTATTTCCCGGATTGTACACGCTAATTCCTTCCCGCCCGGAGCCAAACCATAAGTTGCCATACCTGTCTTCATACAGCACATTGATATGATCGCTGCATATTCCGGAATTGAAGGTGTTGAGCAACAGCGTTTCGTTCTTCTCCGGATCGATCCGCACAACGCCGTTTCCGGAGATACTAACCCAGATATATCCGGCACGGTCTTCCAGCAAATCATAAAACTGCATGCTTTCCGTTTTTCCATCAACGCCCGTTATATTATAAGGAGCAAAGCGGTCGGTCGTCCGGTCGTAAAGGCAGAGTCCCGTCAGTGTGGCAACCCACAGGCGCCCCTTGCTGTCTTCGTATATTTTCATCACATGATTGTTCACCAGTGAAGCCTCATCGTTTGGGATATTGCGGTATACCACAAAACTGCTCCCGTCGAAACGGTTCAGCCCGTCCTCTGTTGCCACCCACAGAAACCCCTCCCTGTCCTGCGTAATGGAAGTAATATTGCTACTGGAAAGTCCGTCTTTCACATCAAAATACCTGTATTGCGAAGCAGATACACAAACGCCGCCCAGGTAAAACAGTAATGTAAATAAAGCACATCTCATACCGGATCGATTAAGTTTTCGTATTTATATTCCACCCTCACCACCAGGATACTATCGCAAAGGTATAGATAATAAATTGAAAGCCCGCCGGCTCTTTCCCAAAAGGCCGCCGCCTTTTTGATAAAAGCCCGCCTGCTTTTTGAAAAAGCAGGCGGGCTTTTTAAATTTGCCGCTCGTGCTTTTCAGTATGCCCCGGAAACCGCTTCGGCGCAGCGATAGAGGCCTTTGCAGGTGAGGTGTTGGAAAGAATCCCTGTCGCGCGGGATGCGAACAGGCGAGGGAGTAATGAAGTCGGGCATCCGTAAAGGCTGAGTTACCCATTGAAAGGCATTAGGCTGTAAATTTTATCCGGATTGTCAATCATATCATAAAGTCGTTTTTGAATAGATTTCCAACTGTATAAACCATTTATTATATCAACCTTATTCGTATGGTCTATCTCTTCATGATATGATAAAGCTCTTATCAAATGCAGTGTCAATCCGTCGTTGTTAAATTTCTCCGAATATAAATCAAGCATTTGATTCAAAGAAAACTCAGTGGACAAACAGGCAATATCTACAAAATCTTTTAACCGCAAGCCCGTTTGGCTGATGGCAGAGAGTTTCATTGCAGCAATATCTTCTTTGCTGTATAGCCTTATGCCGTCTTCATTTATCAGGTCTTTCACTAAAGGATAACCATAGCGGATGAAATCTACTTTGATACCTTCTATTTCACTGATGAGAGTGAAAGCATTTTCACGACCCGGAATGAAATCACTATAATTATTTGTGAGATAATTTTTCAATTCACTGCCGGAAAAATCAGAGAAAGAAAACAAATCGAGGTCTATACTTTTCCGATGTCCCAATTGGAGCGACAGAGATGTTCCTCCCACTAAATTAAAACCGCTTAAAATTTCATCCCTCATCAGCCGTTTAAGCAAATCAAGCGTGTGAGGCTCTACTGTTTCTATGTGTAGCATGATTTATTGTATTTACCAGACCCATTCCATACCGGGCAGGTCGGACGGTTTGAACCCTAATGCGATTTCCCTTTCTTTTGCCTTCTTCACGCTATGAAGTTCATCCTCATTGAGATGAAAGACGGCTTTCACAAATGATATATCCTGCCGGTTGAGTCCTCTCACTTCATCCCGGAGTATTTTAATGAAATTATCCAATCCGCCATATAAACGGAAAGCCGCATAGAAATCAGACATCACACCTAATTTTACAACCCGCTCAACAACCGCCGACCGGCTTTCGTTCCAGTCAAAACCTTTCATGTCGCAATCCCATAAAAGAGAAAGACGTATTTCCGCATCCTTATACTTTTCGTTTGTTTGCCAATCTTCAAAAAACATAATAATTTTTTCTATCAAAGGTAGTTGCATTTTCCGATATACACAAAGGAAAAGGAATTTTAATCCATTGTATTCCAACCGTGCTTGCGGTAGTAGCAATTAGTTTAGTATGCCCCGAAAACCGCTTCGGCGCAGCGTTCGCCGTCGATAGCCGACGAAACGATTCCGCCGGCATATCCGGCTCCTTCGCCGCAGGGATAGAGGCCTTTGCAAATGATATGTTGGAAAGAATCCCTGTCGCGCGGAATGCGAACAGGCGAGGAAGTGCGCGTTTCCACCCCGATCATCAGGGCTTCATTCGTGAGAAAACCTTTGGAAGTATTCCCGAACCGGCGAAAGCCGTCGCGCAAACGGGCGGTAATGAAGTCGGGCATCCAGAAATGCAGAGGGGAGGCCAGCAGGCCGGGAGTGTAGGAAGACGGCGGAAGATCGAATGAGTTTCTTTTCCCCACAAAGTCGGCCATGCGCTGCGCCGGCGCCGTCTGTTTCTGCCCTCCGTTGAGCCATGCGAGTTCTTCCAGCCGTTCCTGAAAAGCCATCAGGGCTAACGGAGAACCGGCGGGTTCCTTTATCTCTTCATTATGCATCAGAAGCGGATAATCCTCCGGGCGGATTTCGACAACCATCCCCGCGTTAGCCCAAAGGGAACCGCGGTTGGAGGGCGACATGCCATTGACCACCACCTGCTGCTGGTCGCTTGCCGCGGGAACGACAAAACCTCCGGGACACATGCAGAAGGAATACACGCCGCGCCCGTTCACCTGTGCCACCATGCTGTATTCGGCCGCAGGCAGGAACTCTCCTCTGCCTTCCTCCCGGTGGTATTGTATCTGGTCGATCAGCTGCTGCGGATGTTCCAAACGGACGCCTGCAGCAATTCCTTTCGCTTCTATCGCGATCTGTTGGGCGAAAAGATAACGGTATACGTCGCGTGCCGAATGTCCCGTTGCCAGGATCACCGAGGCGAGGAAGGATTTCCCGTTATGGGTTTCGATACCGGTCACTTCGTCCCCTTTCCGGATCAGGCGCTCCATCCGGGTTTCAAAGTGAACCTCTCCGCCGGAGCGGATGATCTGTTTCCGCATGTTCTCGATTATGCCGGGCAGCTTGTCCGTTCCGATATGTGGATGGGCATCCACCAAAATGGAAGCATCGGCGCCGAATTGGCAGAAAGCGTGCAGTATCTTCTCCACCGAACCCCGTTTCTTGCTTCGCGTGTAAAGCTTTCCGTCCGAAAAAGCTCCGGCTCCGCCTTCGCCGAAAGAGTAGTTCGATTCGGGATTGACCGCGTGCTCCCGGCTAATCAGTGCGATGTCCCTGCGGCGCTCGTGCACGTCTTTTCCCCTTTCGACCACTATCGGGCGCAAGCCCAGCTCAATCAATCGCAAGGCGGCAAACAGTCCGCCCGGCCCGGCGCCTACCACGATCACCGGCTTTCCCTTCGACACATCCCCGTACACTATCGTCGGGTATTCCTTTTCCTCGGGCAGTTCATTCAGAAAGACACGCACCGTGAGGTTGATAAAGATCGTGCGCTGGCGGGCATCGACTGAACGTTTCAGCACACGCACCGCCGTGATCGCCGGTAAAACCTCTCCCGTTTCGTGGGAAACGGCCTGTTTAAGCAGGTCTTCATTCGCGGCTTGTTCGGGCAGAAGGCGGAGTTGCAACTCTTTGATCATGGGTTGTTTCTTGTTATTTAATCAGTTATTTAATCAGTTGGGTAAAGTGTAAATCAGGCCGCACTGTATGCGGAAGCCGCTCCAGTCCGGATATATCTCGATTTGGTATTGTCCCGACTTGTCGGTAAACTTCTTGGAAAGATCGATTTCGTATCCGCCGGTCAGGTTTAGCGCCAAATTTCCCCACAGGCGATACTTGAATCCAATGGCCGGTTCTATAAAGGTGTTTACTCCTTCCAGGGAAATCTTCTCCTCGCTTAGCGTTTCATTCCCGATCACCAGCTTCTCCAGCGCCTTGCCGCTGTTGAGCACAACACCGGCCGTCAGTTGCAGGTAAGGGCGAAGGCGATGCTCCTTCGGCGAGGTTGAAACGCGATAGAAACCGCCCAACCGGGTGCCCTTCGTGCGGATCGTGAAATTATAGGAGCCGGAGTAATCCGACACACTCTTGTTGCCGACCGTATTCATCAAGTCCAGCGCAAGCCCCACCTGATGCTTGTGATTGAACGCATAGCCCATCTTCGCCTGATGGGTAAAGTGGGCGGGGAAATTGTCGGTCACCTTCAGATTGTTCAACTCCACGCTGCTTTCCGACAGTGCATCCTTCAGGTTTGCCATGGCGAATGTGCCGTATCCCAGGTTGTATTCCAG
>JAITVG010000061.1 GCA_031285925.1 Tannerellaceae bacterium | reverse complement strand
ATATGCGACCGCGTATTGAACGGGGAATACAGGGCAAACGAACGTATTCCTTCCGTGCGCGAACTGGCCGTCGAAATGGAAGTAAATCCGAATACGGTGATGCGTTCCTTTGAACGCTTGCAGAGCCACCGGATTATATATAATAAGCGTGGGCTTGGATACTTCGTGGCGGACGAAGCCGAAAAGGAAATTCGCCGAATGCGTTACAACCAATTTATATCGGATGTATTGCCCGCTGTTTTTAAGGAAATGGATTTACTTGGGATCGGCATGGACGAACTTGCAACGATCTACAAGAATCGCGGGAATTAGGAAAGAAATAACAGTAATAATTTATTTTAAAATTTATAATAGTATGAAAACAACAGTTTTAAGAATGGTTTACTTTGTGATTGCTATCTTTTTGGCAAATGTATTTACAGTGAATGCTCAATCCCCGTTTTACGACACGAAAAAAGAAGACGGGAAGATCATTTCAAACATCAAGTATGTGATGGGGAATCGTGGTTTATACGAACAGAAGTCGGTATCCAAATACACGTATGATAAAAACGGCGACTTCGAGAAGAAAGAAGTATACGTCTGGATTCCGAAGTATGCACAAGACCAAAGGGGAAACTATTATCCCGATTACAGTGAAAAGAACTATGTTCCGCATTATTGCATTGCCCATAGAAAAGATCCGGGAATCGGCACTGTGTCTTTCACTTTGCATCTTTGGGACAGGAAGAAAAACAGCTACG
Organism: Tannerellaceae bacterium; assembly: GCA_031285925.1. Taxonomy (GTDB): domain Bacteria; phylum Bacteroidota; class Bacteroidia; order Bacteroidales; family Tannerellaceae; genus QVMG01. Next base: position 18,506 of record JAITVG010000061.1, on the reverse strand, counting down.
GCGCCGCCGCCGAAAAAATGATTTTCCTGCAAGATGAAGCCAACGGGCTGCTCAACTATCTTGCATTCCAAAAGAAGAATGAATATCTTGTGCAGATAGACAATATCAATTACGACATCCATTACGCATGGCAAATGCTTGCCGGATCAGTGAAATAAAGCGTCAATTTGAAGAGATTAAACACGGAGGCACGGAGGACACAGAGGTTTTTATTATTCTGATAATGAGCAAAATTAAAAACTCTGTGTCCTCTGTGCCTCCGTGTTTAATCCCTTTAAACGACTTTTGACACCCTTCCCCAAGCTATTGTGTTTGCATAAAATAACAAATATAATTTTGCGGTCGGATGTTATTATCTATATTTGTCGGTAGCAAATAAAAACCATAGTTTATAATTTAAAAAACCATAGCTTATGTTGTTGGGATGTGATATTGGCAGTTCGTCGATCAAGGCGGCCATCACGGATGAAATATCCGGCGAAATACTCGGTTCCGATTTTTATCCGAAAGAAGAGGCAACCATTTACGCTCCCCGTCCGGGTTGGGCGGAACAGAATCCGGAAGACTGGTGGGAGAATTTAAAAACCGCCATCAAAGGAGCGCTGACGCAGGCCGGAGTGTCGGGGAATGAAATAAATGCGATCGGCATCTCCTATCAGATGCACGGGCTGGTGGCAGTAGACCGCCGGATGAATGTGTTGCGTCCTTCCATAATATGGTGTGATAGCCGGGCAGTGTCTTACGGAGAACGGGCGTTCAAGAATATGGGCGAGATGCGCACGCTTGCGCATCTTCTTAATTCTCCGGGTAATTTTACCGCTTCCAAATTGGCATGGATCAAGGAATACGAACCGCAGGTGTTCAATAAAATATATAAGATCATGCTTCCGGGGGATTACATCGCCATGCGGATGACCGGTGATATCGTAACTACAGTATCAGGACTTTCCGAAGGTATCTTTTGGGATTTTAAGACCAATTCCCTTTCCGCCGACTTAATGAAATATTACGGTTTCGACGAAGACCTTATACCCACAATCAAACCCACGTTCGGATTGCAGGGGGAAGTGTTACAGTCGGTCGCCGCCGAATTGGGATTGAAGAAGGGAACTCCGGTGACGTATCGCGCCGGCGATCAGCCGAACAACGCGCTTTCACTGAATGTATTGAATCCGGGAGAGGTTGCCGCTACGGCAGGGACTTCGGGTGTTGTCTACGGAGTAAACGGATCGGTCAATTACGATACGCTTTCGCGGGTAAATACGTTTGCCCACGTTAATCACACCGATGAGCAGACACGCCTGGGAGTATTGCTTTGTATCAACGGCGTGGGGATTATGAATTCCTGGATCAAGAGGAACATCGCTCCGGAAGGAATAAACTATGATCAACTGAATGCTTTGGCCGCTACGGCTCCCGTAGGTTCGGAGGGCGTTTCCATACTGCCGTTCGGCAACGGAGCGGAACGCATGTTGCAAAACAGGGAAGCCGGCTGTTCGCTGCACGGTATCAATTTCAACATACACAATAAGGCACATCTGGCGCGCGCCGCACAGGAAGGCATCGTCTTTTCGTTCAAATACGGAATGGACGTGATGAACGGGATGGGTATAAATATAGATATTATACGCGCCGGTAATGCCAACATGTTTTTAAGTCCGGTATTCCGGGACACGCTGGCGGGGATAACCGGAGCCGTGATCGAACTCTACGATACCAACGGTGCGGCGGGAGCAGCCAAAGGCGCGGGAATCGGCGCCGGGATTTACAAAACCCCCGAAGAAGCGTTTGCCTCCCTCAAAAAACTTGCAGTGATCGAACCGGACGGTTTGAAAGCCGACCGCTATTGTGCCGCTTACGAAGTGTGGCGAGAGCGATTCAATTGACAATTTATAATTCACAATTGACCATTTATAATTAACAATTTATAATTAACAATTAAACATCATGAGTATTTACAAAGGAGAAAAAGAATTTTTCCCGGGTATTGGGAAGATTCCGTTTGAAGGAAAAGAATCGAAGAATCCGATGGCTTTCCATTATTATGACGAAAACCGGGTGGTAATGGGTAAAACCCTGAAAGATCATTTGAAGTTCGCGATGGCCTACTGGCATACACTGTGTGCGGAAGGAAGTGATCCTTTCGGCCCCGGAAGCAAAAGCTTTCCGTGGAACAGCGGCAGCGATGCCATTTCGCGTGCCAAATATAAAATGGATGCGGCATTTGAATTTATGACCAAATGCAGTATTCCCTACTATTGCTTCCACGACGTGGATGTGGTGGACGAACCGGATACGTTGGCGGAATTTGAAAAACGCCTGCAAACGATGGTCGGCTACGCAAAGGAATTGCAGCAGGCTACGGGAAAGAAGTTGTTGTGGTCTACGGCCAATGTATTCAGCAACAAGCGCTACATGAACGGAGCGGGAACCAACCCGAACTTTCCGGTAGTTGCCTGCGCCGCTACTCAGATCAAGAACGCGATTGATGCCTGTATCGAACTCGGCGGCGAAAATTACGTCTTCTGGGGCGGACGCGAAGGATACATGAGCCTGCTGAATACCGACATGAAACGCGAAAAGGATCATCTGGCCATGTTGCTCACTATGGCACGCGACTATGGACGCAAGAATGGTTTCAAGGGTACGTACCTGATCGAACCCAAACCGATGGAGCCGACCAAGCACCAGTACGACACGGATGCGGAAACCGTTATCGGATTCCTGCGCCACTACGGACTCGACAAGGATTTTGCATTGAATATCGAAGTGAATCACGCTACGCTTGCCGGGCATACGTTCGAGCATGAATTGCAGGCCGCCGCCGACGCGGGTATGCTTTGCAGCATCGACGCCAACCGCGGTGATTACCAAAACGGATGGGATACCGACCAGTTCCCGATGGACATTTACGAACTGACACAGGCCTGGCTGGTGATCCTCGAAGGAGGCGGCTTGACTACCGGAGGTACTAACTTCGACGCAAAGACCCGTCGCAACTCTACCGACCTTGAAGACATATTCCTGTCGCACATCGGTGGCATGGATGCCTTTGCACGTGCCTTAATTATCGCCGCGGATATACTTGAAAACTCGCCTTACCGCAATATGCGTGCAACGCGCTACGCAAGTTTCGATGCCGGCGACGGAAAAGCTTTCGCCGACGGTAAACTGACACTGGAAGATCTTCGCAAGATTGCCCTGAACAGTTCCGAACCCGCGCAGATAAGCGGCAAGCAGGAATTGTATGAAATGATTGTCAATCACTACATCTAATCCGTTCTTCGGCCGGGCGCTTTAACAAGGCAAATGCATTTAAGCTGTATTTCATACAACATTCTTAACCGAGCGAAAGGCGCTTTCGCGAGGCTCTCCTCCTTGGATAAGGAGGAGTACGGCGAGGAACGAGCCGGGAGGTGGTTGGATTACTCACTCTCCAACCACCTCCCCTTCACTTCGTTCAGGTACTCCTCCTTATCCAAGGAGGAGAGCTCGCGAAAGCACCTTTCGCTCGATTAGAATGAATAATGCAGGCGCTTTAACGAAGTGCATTAAAAAAGGGAAGGCTGTCATGTTTTGCATGACAGCCTTCCCTTTTTTGCAGTAAACAGGTTTACTCGATGATGTGATGTTTTCGGAATACTTTTCCTATCGCGTCTAATGCGATATCCAATTGTTCCCGTGTGTGGGTTGCCATCAGGGAGAAACGAATCAAAGTATCTTCCGGAGCGACCGCCGGAGTAACTACCGGATTAACGAATATTCCGGCGTCGAGCAATTCGCGGACTATCAAAAACGTCAAGTCGTTGTTGCGGATAAACAAGGGAATGATCGGTGTGGAAGTATGTCCGATCTCACAACCCATGCTGCGGAATCCATCCAGTGCATAATGAGTAAGATCCCAAAGCCTTTGGATGCGTTCGGGTTCGCTTATCATAATGTCGAGTGCGGCATTAGCGGCAGCCGTGGCAGCCGGTGTATTGCTTGCGCTGAATATATACGAGCGTGAGTTATGGCGAATATAATTGGTTACCACTTCGTCTGCGGCAATAAATCCGCCGATCGAGGCCAGTGATTTACTGAACGTAGCCATGATCAGGTCTACATCACCGGTGATGCCGAAATGGTCGCAGGCGCCTCTTCCCTGATGTCCCAATACGCCCAGCCCGTGAGCTTCGTCCACCATAAGGCTTGCGTTGTACTTTTTCGCCAAACGGTTAATCTCGGGCAGGTTTGCCACGTCGCCTTCCATGCTGAACACGCTGTCCGTAACGATAAGTTTCACCTTGTCCGGGTCGCATTTACGGAGTTGCTTTTCGAGCGACTCCATATCGTTGTGTTTGTATTTCAACTTGGTGGAGAAAGAAAGCCTGTGTCCTTCAATAATTGAAGCATGATCAAGTTCGTCCCACAATATATAATCTTCCCGTCCGGTAACGCATGAAACAACTCCCAGGTTTACCTGAAAACCGGTAGGATAAACAATCGCGTCTTCCTTTCCTACAAATTCTGCCAGGCGTTTTTCCAGTTCGATGTGAATATCCAGCGTACCGTTCAGGAAACGGGAACCTGCACAACCGGTTCCGTATTTGCGAACAGCTTCGATAGCCGCTTCCTTCACTTTCGGATGGTTCGTCAGCCCCAGATAAGCATTCGATCCGAACATCAGGACTTTTTTACCATTTATGATAACTTCCGTATCCTGATCGCTTTCGATCACGCGGAAGTATGGATAGATCCCTGCGGCCTTTGCTTTTTGCGGCACATCGAATTTTGCTAATTTCTCTTGTAAAAGTTTCATATACGTTATTAAGTAAATTGTCTCTCGACTTGTTTTATTCTTTGAAAGAGTGGCGATTATTGCATTGCAAACCTATTCGTTACGAACAGTTTATGCAAATCCGGCTGCAAAAATAGTAAAAAAACAACGCCGGCTGCTTTTTATCTATATATAAATATCACCTTTTGCTACTTCGGTGAAGAGCAGGCTTAGCTTTGCAACTAAATCGCCGGCATAACGCTTGCCTTTTTCAGCCGACGATTTCATCGGATTTCCCACGCCCGTGTCGTCCGATATTTTAGTCCAGTTGCGGGGCATCCATCCCACTTTCTCTTTTAATGAACGGGCAGCGAAAGGTTTTTCCCGTCCTTCTCCTGCCATTTCCATCCGTACATGTTCCGGATGATAATGCATCATCAGCGAAGTTTCCATCTCGTCGGCATGTTCGCCGGGTTCTTCAAAATAATCGTCGTGGGGGAGTATGGTAAACCAACTGACGGCTACAACCGTAAAGTCGGGATAGTCGAAAGCCAAATCACGTACCATGTTTTTGAAACTGTTTCCGCCATGTCCGTTCACAATAAACAGGCAGCGGAAGCCTTGACGATAGAGTGAGGCAACGACATCGCCCAGCAATGCCTTTTGCGTTTCGTAACGCGCATGTATGCAAAAGGGCAAATCCCATTGTCCGGGATTTTGCGAGCCTAACCATACCGGAGGGAATACGCCTCCGGAAACATTCCAATCATCTGCTGCCTTTTCTACAGCCTCTAACGACAGGGCGTGCGAAAGAAGCACATCGGTTGCATAAGGCAGATGATAGTTGTGAGGTTCCAATGCACCCCACGGAAGTACGGCATAATCATATATCCTCCCTTTCGTATCGCCGTAAGAACAAGTAGAGAGGTTTGCTGTTTTTGGTTCCATAGTGTATAGTATATTATGTTTATATATAACCCGGTGGAGGCTAACCTGCATTATTCATACTCTTTTTCAGCGAGCGTAGCTCGTGGCCGTAGGCCTGTCTTTTGCCGTTGGTTTTCAACCAACGGTTCAGAGAATGCTTCAATCCTCTCCCCCCCTCTCCCCCCCTCTCCTTGAGAGGGGTCGGGGGTGAGGTGTAAAGGGGTTGAAACCCACAGAGGAAGAGGCTTTCACCTCCATCTTTAAAACCGTTGGTTGAACGGCAAAAGACAGGCCTAACGGCCACGAGCTGCGCTCGCTAATTTGGGTTCAGTATGAATAATGCAGGCTAAAATCGAATAAAAAAGCCGGTGCAGCGGGGTTAAGGGAGAAATAACCCTAACACACGAATGCACAACGCCTTAACTAATCGTTAAAAAGTGTTTCTATATATAGTACGCGCTCGTACTACCTATTCAACGGCGCCGTACTATAGGTAGTACGCGCTCGTAGTACCTATAGTGTTTTCGAACTTAATTCCGTCAACGTTTTTTACATTTTTATAGTTACAAAAATAGACATTTATTGCATCAAAAACACCTTATCCGGGTAAAACGCATTAACTTTGCCGGTAATGACCTGTTGAAATAGTTTAACAACCTCTAATAATGTCCTTATGAATAAAAATGTAAGCAACGCATTCCGCTTTTTGTTTATTTTACTGTGTGTTTGTCCGGCAACAATGTTTGCCCAGACTTTTCCGGTCGAGAACGTCGATGAAGTTGGTTTTGTGCCGATCTTTAACGGCGAAAATTTTGACGGATGGGTAGGCGATCCCGTATATTGGTCGGTAGTAGATGGTGTGATGACCGGAACCGTAACCGAAGCTACCTTGCTGCGCGAAAACTCATTTATTATTTGGCAAGGCGGGCAACCGTCCGATTTTGAATTGAAAATGGATTACCGTGTGTCGGGAAAGGGAAACAGCGGCATCAACTACCGCAGCGTGAAGGTTGAAACCAAATCGGGAAATAAATATGCCTTGAAAGGTTACCAACTCGATATTGACGGAGAAGGCTCCTGGACGGGGCAGAATTATGAAGAGCGGGGACGAGAGTTTTTGGCTTTGAGAGGACAAGCTACCATGAAACGTACGAATGAGCGGTCGCAAATTACAGGTAGTCTCGACAGCAAGGACAATCTGTGGAATACCATTAATAAAGAGGGATGGAATGAAGCGCACATTATCGTACGCGGCAATGTAATGATCCACTTGATTAATGGGAAGGTGATGAGCGTTGTTATCGACGACGATGCCCAAAACCGTACGGTCGAAGGATTGATCGGTATGCAGGTACATGTTGGCCCCCCGATGACTATCGAGTACAAAAACATCCGGCTAAAAGAGTTGAAGTGAGCAAAACACACGAAAAGGTAGAGGCGATAATCAATCCGGTTTCCGGAGTGGGATCCAAACGCAAAGTGCCGGATATGATACAGGCCGGCTTCCGGCCGGATAAATACGATTTGAAAATCTCCTTTACCGAATATGCCGGACATGCAAGCGAACTGACGCGGAAAGCGGTAGAAGAAGGCACTCACATCATACTTGCCGTTGGCGGCGACGGCACGATAAACGAAGTGGCAAGGTCGATGATCCATTCGGACGCCACTCTCGGAATTATCCCCAAAGGATCGGGAAACGGGCTGGCGCGCGAGTTGCATATTCCGATGGATGTAAAGAAAGCGCTGGATGTAGTGCTGAAAGGACATCGAATTACGATAGACAGTTGCCGAGCTAACGGGCGTGTGTTCTTTACCACCTGCGGCGTAGGTTTCGACGCGGCGGTAAGCCGGAAGTTCGCCAATGAGAAACACCGGGGATCATTGACTTACCTGAAAAATACGATCAGCGAATATTTAAGTTACAAACCGCAGGAATACGAACTGCTGATAGACGATACCGTGCGGGAAGAGAAAGCTTTTCTGGTGGCCTGCGCCAATGCGTCGCAATACGGCAACAACGCTTTCATCGCTCCCCTTGCCAATATTGAAGACGGACAGATGGACATCACCATCCTCTCTCCGTTCACTCCGCTCGACATAGCCCCCATCGCCATTCAGTTATTCACCAAACAGCTCGACCGGAACAGTAAGATAAAAACAATAAAAGGAAAGGAAGTTACCATCACAAGGCAGGCGCCGGGCATTATGCACCTCGACGGCGAACCGGTAGAGGCCGAAGCGGAAATACGCATATCCGTCGTTCCCCATTCCCTGCATGTGTTTACTCCCACGGAAATTCCCTTCACGGAAGAAGTCTATCATTTCTTCGGACAGGTAACCCGCTTTTTCGACAACCGGTTGCCCTACATATTCAGATAAAAATCCCGCGTAAGCGCTTCGTATTCTTTCGTGTACTTATGCCTTTCCCGTTCAATGGCGAGGCAGTCGGGCGCGCAGTGCGGATTGGGAGTAGCAGACAATTCGATCAGTATCCTTTTGATTTGCCCGTTTACGACAGGCATTACGTTCGTTTGCCGGATTCTGTGCAGGCCATATTGCGTCAATAATCCGTCGAGCTTCCCCTCCTGCTCAACCGGCAGGATCAAGGCGATCCGCCCGTTTTCGGACAACATTTCTTTGCTTCCCGCAATCAGATCGGGCAGAGGCAGACTGTCGTCGTGGCGGGCTTGGCTTCTTTTATCGTCCGGACTTTTGAGTGATTGGCTGAAATAGGGAGGATTGGAAACGATCAGATCGTATTTCCTTCCCGGTTGAAAGCCGACGAACGAAGAGTGGATAATGCGTATCCGACCGGAAAACGGAGATCCCGCTACATTCTCGGCGGCTTGCCGACAGGCGCCCTCGTCGATATCAATCGCATCAATGGCCGCGTTTGTCCGCTGGGCAAGCATCAATGCGATCAATCCGGTGCCCGTGCCTGCATCCAGCAGATTGGCTGCGTCGGCGGTATTAGTCCACGCTCCCAGCAGAACGCCGTCGGTGCCTACTTTCATTGCACACTTATCGTGGAACACGGTAAACTGTTTAAACTTGAAAAAAGGATTCGCCATAGTATTTTCAGGACGATTGTAGCCTTTCCTACAAAGCATAAGAGGTAGCAAATCATGGTTGATCTGCTACCTTATTATGTAATTCTTGAAAAAATTATTGATATATTATCTTTAATGAACTCGCTATGTTATCAAAATTAAAACTCTCAAAATAATCACGACGAGTATATGTGTAATTAACAGTTACTTCAGGAAACACCAAAGACCTTCCTCCAAAATTTGGATTTTCATAAAATGTAACGACAGCATTAGTGTATTGTCCGGGCCGTAATCCTAGTAGCCAACCACTATTGTCTGTTTCTGCCCACATTTCCATTGAAGATGTCATATCATTCGCAGTAAAAGCCGGATCTAAGGGGTGGCGTAAGCCTCTTAAGTCAGCCCAATTAAGCGCAGGCGGGCTTATTGCTCCATTATCGTAAGAAAAAATATCAAAAAATACCCCCCCCTTAGTTCTTCCTTTAGCACGCTGCCATAGACGTAACGTTACATTTCTTATATAAAGTGGACCGGTGGCCTTCGTGGCAATCGCTGTTTCTTTATTCGAATTTTTTTTCAAATAAGAAACCTGTTCCGCATGAGTATCAAAAAAATGCAGCGAACCGTCTAAATAAACAATTGTAGAAAGAGTTGGTATTTGTTTTACCAAATCTACAAGTTTACTTACTTTTTCATCTGCTACTATCATGTTTCTATCCGAGTCGAAGGAATAAACAGATTCATAAGCAACGCCTTGATAAGTGAATTTAAGGATTTTAGGAGTATTTTCATCATCCTTTTCTACATCCATATCATCTTCGGTAGGTTCTATAACACCAAAACGTACTTGATACCCCCCATTGTCTTTTGATTCGACAGAGGCAGAAGGTTCAGACGATTTGGAAATTAAATCTTGCTGATTAGTATCCATCTCAGCAGTACACGATACACACAAAGCATAAACAAATACAGGAAAAAATTTCATTATAGTTTTCATACATGATATAAATAATAATGTTATTAAATCAAACGGATAATATCGAGTAACTTCGATCATTTTCTTGTGAATACCGCCAAATCAAGAATCGTCATTTTACTGCCATCCACATTGCCTCTGTATCCGACAGCATACCCCCATCCTTCCTGTTCGGAAGCAACAGGGAGAGAAGAAATGTCAATAACAAGATTCTTGTACGTATAAGTAATTTCCCGGGCGTCTTCACCAATTTCTAGTTTTCCTTCTTTATCACTTGTAAAAGTGATAGTGCACACTTCATTGTCGGCATTAATGCCTTCCCATACAGTACCCGAAAGAGAAACCACATCTCCCATTTGGTCATTTTCGCAAGATGAAAAGATAATCATACTAGCGACTAACATAATTGCTGTAAATAATTTTGTTTTCATTAGCACAATATTTTTAGTTAATAAATACGCCTCAAAGGAAAGAGGAAAAAGAATATAAACCAAATTATACCTAAACTTTTTTGCATGCATCCGTATTTTAACAATCAATTCCTTTTCAACAGACGGAAAAAGACAGGCCTTGCGGCCACTCGCTGCACTCTCCTCCTGACTACTTTACTTTGACTACTTTGAGAAAAAAAGTGTAACTTTGGCGCACTTAATGCAATTTTAACTGAATACAACAAGATTAATCGTAATGAAGGACAAGATGAGAGTATACGACAATCTCCTTTCGGATGATGCGGAAAACGTGATACTGCCCATTATCATGGATTGTGATGTGGATGAAGATTTCAGTCAGGGAATGGAAGAAGTCGGCGATCATATACCCATATTGCCGTTGCGCAACATGGTGCTGTTTCCGGGAGTGGCGCTGCCGGTAGTCGTAGGGCGTATGAAATCCATGCGGCTGATAAAGGATGCCGTCAAAAAGAAGACAATGATCGGGGTGGTTTGCCAGAAGGAACTCGACACGGAAGAACCGGGATTGGATGATCTGTATAATACAGGTGTGGTAGCCAATGTGATGAGAGTGATCGAAATGCCCGACGGGAATACAACGGTGATTATTCAGGGGAAAAAACGTTTTGAACTGTTGGAACTGACGCAAAGCGAACCTTTCCTCAACGGACGTATCAAAATGCTCGACGACAGCAAGCCCGACAAGGGCGACCGGGAATTTGACGCCCTGGTTTCTTCCATAAAAGATTTAACCATCAAGATGCTGACCGTTTCCTACGAGCCTCTTCGCGATCTGATCTATTCCTTAAAGAACAACCGTAACGTAACCTATCTGGTTAATTTCTCCTGCAGCAATCTCTCGGTTTCCGCGGAAGAAAAACAGTCGCTGCTTAAATTAAGCGAGTTGAAAGATCGTGCCTATCGCCTGCTGTTCCTTTTGAACAGGGAGTTTCAACTGTTGCAGCTGAAAGCTTCCATTCAAATGAAAACGCATGAGGATATTAATCAGCAGCAACGCGAATATTTCCTTCAACAGCAAATCAAAACGATTCAGGAAGAACTTGGAGGTAATATCAATGATTCGGAGGTAAAGGAACTGCGCAAAAAAGCATCTCAAAAGCGCTGGCCTGAATATGTGGGGGAGGTTTTTGAAAAAGAAATCCGTAAACTGGAACGCCTGCATCCGCAGTCGCCCGACTACTCCATCCAGACGCAATATGTACAAACGATTGTCAATCTGCCCTGGCAGGAATACACAAAGGATAACTTCAATCTTAAACATGCGCAGAAGGTGCTGGACAGGGATCACTACGGACTGGAGAAAGTGAAGGAACGCATCATTGAGCATCTGGCCGTATTGAAGTTGAAAGGCGATATGAAATCTCCGATCATCTGTCTTTACGGGCCTCCGGGGGTGGGGAAAACTTCGCTCGGACGTTCCGTAGCGGAGGCCTTGAGCCGCAAATATGCCCGGGTTTCCCTAGGAGGATTGCACGATGAAGCCGAGATTCGCGGACACCGGCGTACCTATATCGGGGCGATGAGCGGGCGGATCATTCAGAATCTGTTGAAGGTGGGAACTTCCAATCCCGTATTTGTGCTGGACGAAATAGACAAGGTTTCACGCGATTTCAAAGGCGACCCGGCCTCGGCGCTGCTCGAAGTGCTCGACCCGGAACAGAATAATACCTTCCACGACAACTATCTCGATATTGATTACGATCTGAGCAAAGTCATGTTCATCGCCACGGCAAACAACCTGAATACTATTTCCCAACCCCTGCTCGACCGCATGGAACTGATCGAAGTGAGCGGCTACATCACGGAAGAGAAGGTGGAAATAGCCTGTCGGCATTTGATTCCGAAGCAATTGGAAGCGCACGGGATAGCGAAAGACACCGTGAAGTTTCCGAAGAAGACCATACAGAAAATAGTAGATGCCTATACCCGTGAAAGCGGCGTAAGGGAACTCGACAAGAAGATCGCAAAGATCATGCGCAAGCTGGCGCGCAGGATTGCGTCCGACCAACCGGTGCCCGCACAGCTTTTGCCGGAAGATTTATACACTTACCTGGGTGCAGAAGAATATGCCCGTGATAAATATCAAGGGAATGATTACGCGGGCGTAGTGACCGGACTGGCATGGACGGCCGTGGGTGGCGAAATTCTTTTCGTGGAGTCGAGCCTGAGTAAAGGCAAGGGAAGCAAACTGACACTGACCGGAAATCTGGGCGATGTGATGAAGGAATCCGCCATGCTGGCGCTGGAATATATCCATGCACACGCGGCTCAATATGATATATCCGAAGAAATGTTCGAAAACTGGAATGTGCACATACATGTTCCGCAGGGAGCTATTCCGAAAGACGGGCCGAGTGCGGGTATCACTATGGCTACGTCGCTTGTGTCCGCATTCACCCGGCGTAAGGTAAAGAAGAATCTGGCCATGACCGGCGAAATTACGCTGCGCGGAAAGGTACTTCCGGTGGGAGGCATCAGAGAAAAGCTACTTGCCGCCAAACGCGCCGGTATCACAGACATAATCCTGTGTCGCGAGAACCGCAAAGATGTGGAAGAAATCAAGGAGGATTACCTGAAAGGATTAACCTTCCATTACGTGGAAGACATCAGCGAAGTTATTCATCTGGCGCTGTTATAAAATTAATTACGTAAGGGCGCCCGCAAGGGGCGCCCTTACAAATTCGTCATTGCTTGCCTTCCGTTTGGGCTTCGCGGTTGATCTTTTTGATCAGCCCCTGCAACACGGCTCCCGGCCCAAGCTCAATGAAATGGTCTGCGCCGTCGGCAATCATATTCTGCACGGTCTGCGTCCAGCGAACCGGAGCAGTCAATTGAGCGATCAGGTTGCGCTTGATTACTTCCGGGTCTGTGGCCGGTTTCGCATCCACGTTCTGATAAACCGGACAAACCGGCTTGTTGATCGCGGTTTCCTGTATGGCTTTGGAAAGTTCTTCGCGTGCAGGCTCCATCAACGGTGAATGAAACGCTCCGCCTACGCTCAGCTTCAACGCTCTTTTCGCACCGGCTTCCAGCAGTTTGGCACAGGCCGTTTCAATTCCGGCTACGGAACCGGAGATTACCAACTGTCCCGGACAATTATAATTGGCGCAAACCACCACTTCGCCGGTAATACCTGCACAAATCTCTTCCACCTTTTCATCCGGCAAAGCCAGCACGGCGGCCATCGTTGAAGGAGTCAATTCGCAGGCTTTCTGCATGGCCATGGCGCGTTTGGACACCAGCACAAGCCCGTCTTCAAAGGAAAGAGCACCCGCCGATACCAATGCGGAGAACTCTCCCAGCGAATGTCCGGCGGTCATGTCGGGACGAAATTCTTCACCCAACGACTTGGCCAGGATTACGGAATGCAGGAAAATGGCCGGCTGGGTCACTTTCGTTTGCCTCAAATCTTCGTCGGTTCCGGAAAACATAAGGTCTGTGATGCGAAAACCAAGGATTTCGTTCGCTTTCTCAAACATCTCTTTAGCCAAAGGATTATTATCATACAAATCCTTGCCCATTCCTACAAACTGTGCCCCTTGACCGGGAAATACGTACGCTTTCATTTTTCTAATATTTTTCTAATTTCAGATTTTTAATATCGCGCAAAGGTAATAATTTTGGTATATATAGTCCGTTTTCATTTAGTAATCATACCTTTGCGCATGATACGGTGCACCATTCGCATTGTACGGACAGGAAAAAGTATTAACTATTAACAATTTAAAATAAAGTATTATCATGGACAATTTATTATTCTTGGGTAATTTCGGTACAGGTGAGATTATCATTATCGCAATCATCGTTTTATTACTGTTCGGCGGAAGGAAAATTCCCGAATTAATGAAAGGCCTCGGCAAAGGGATCCGCAACTTTAAAGATGGCGTGAAAGGTATTGAAGACGATATTAAATTAGACGAAACCAACGAGCAGAAATAAAAGCGATGCAACAAGATGAAATGTCATTTTGGGATCATCTGGAAGATCTCCGTTGGACTATTCTTCGTTCTTTAGCGGCGCTTTTACTGTTTATGATTGCTCTTTTCGCTTTTATGCGGGGAGAGCATGGTTTGTTTGACACAGTGATCCTAGCTCCTGTCAGGGGCGATTTTATTACTTATCAGTGGTTCTGCAAAGCGGCGGCTTTATTCGGTGTGGATAGCGACTTCTGCAATCTCGATTTCCGAATAGATATTTTCAATATCAGGCTCGCTTCCCAGTTCTTCACCCACATGACGACTTCTTTCTGGCTGGCGATCGTGCTGACTTTTCCTTATTTAATCTATGAGGTATGGAAGTTTATCAGTCCGGCACTGTATGATAATGAAAAGAAAAGCGTCAGCATGGTTTTCGTTTTCGGAACAGCGATGTTCTTCGTGGGATGTGCGCTCGGATATTTTATGGTATTTCCCGTCACCCTGCGTTTCCTTGCGACCTATCAGATTAGCGAGGCGATAGCCGAACAGGTGTCGCTGGATTCTTATATGGATAACTTCCTGATGCTGATCTTCATTATGGGTGTTATGTTTGAAATGCCTCTGCTGTCGTGGCTACTGTCCAAACTGGGATTGATCAACCGGTCGTTGTTCCAGAAATACAGGCGCCATGCCGTTGTCGTTCTGCTGATCCTTGCAGCCGTTATCACGCCGAGTGGCGACCCGTTCACTTTGATGATCGTGTTTATTCCGCTCTATCTGCTGTACGAACTGAGCGCATTCTTCGTCAAACCGGCGCCACCGGAAGAAGACGACGACGAAATGCTTCCGGCAACAACATAGAAGAAATGTTTCAAAGAGATTAAACACAGATTGTTGCCATGTAATTCCCTCCGAAAGCCCTCTTTTTTTGTTAATTAACATAAAATCAACATCTTCCAATTAGAAACCATTTATCTTTGTTGCAAATGAAGAAGATGTTTACATATTTATTCGTTACGCTGATGGCTGCTCTGGTATTTTACGGAGGGGCAGGAGTAAATGTTGCGTCTTTTTGTTGTCAGGACTGCCGATCGGAAGGATTGGAAGTATTAGCCGGCGATAAATGTTGCGAGATACACGGGCATAGCCATGATCTGGAACATGAAACGATAGAACATGCGGACGCCTCTTTTACCCATTCCAATGAGATGTGTTGCCGTATGAGCCGGATTTCTTTCGATTGGGGATTTGAAAAAGTTTCCGTTGAAAACCCTCAACCGGTTATGCTGGATCTGCTGACCAATGACGGGGTATCAACCATATCTGTAATTCCGCTTCCTGTTGTCAAGGAAATAATGCCCGTAATACCTAAAGGGCCTCCGCTCCCGCCAAGGGATTATCTTTCTACTCTTACCACTCTTTTGATTTAACTTCCGTACCGTTTTTTGTAAGCCGACGGCTTATAAAGGCGATGTCGTTTCTATAATGAACGCATGGTCCATAGAAAACAGAAGTTAAATTCAGAAGAAAGAAAATGTTGAAACAATTATATTTATTTGTAATCGGCTATCTCCTTTGTGCTTCGCCTGCTTTGGCGGATGGCATAGTTAAGGGATATGTGCTGGATGAAGCCGAACAGCCCGTTATCGGCGCTAATGTTTATTGGGAAGGAACACAAAAAGGAACCGCTTCCGACATTAACGGCTATTTTGAGATCGAACAGAAAGAAAATACCCGATTAACGGTCAGTTATATCGGCTACGAATCCTCTGTGACTGAAGTTACAGACGCAAACGCTCCTCTCCGTATTGTCTTGAAAGGAGAGATAGAATTGGAAGAAGTGGTTATCAGTGAACGCCGTTTGGGAACGATCGCATCGCGCACCAGCGTGTTGCAGACACAAAAGATCACTTACGACGAGATTTGCCGGGCAGCCTGCTGCAATCTGGCGGAAAGTTTTGAAACAAATCCTTCGGTAGACGTATCCTATGCCGACGCGGCAACGGGAGCGCGCCAGATTAAACTGCTGGGACTGTCGGGCACCTACGTACAGATGCTTACCGAGAATTATCCCAACTTCCGGGGCGCGGCATCGCTTTACGGACTGGACTATGTGCCCGGTGCATGGATGGAAAGTATCCAGGTATCCAAAGGAACGTCTTCCGTAAAAAACGGATATGAGGCCTTGGCCGGACAAATCAACGTGGAATTTAAGAAACCTCCTACGGCGGATATATTTTCGGCCAATGCTTTCCTCAGTGATGCCGGGCGATACGAGGGAAACGCGGACGCCTCCTGGCATATCAACGACAAGGTTTCGACAGGCCTGCTGGTTCACTATTCGAATGACAGTGAGCAACACGACGGAAACGGTGACGGTTTCCTGGATATGCCCCTGAAGGAACAGGTAAATTTAATGAACCGCTGGTATCATATCACCAACAAATACGTCGCCCAGTATGGCGCTCGCTACCTGCATGAAAACCGTACGGGCGGGCAGCTGACTAAACTTCCGGATCCCTATCAGATCAAGTTTCGGACAAACCGTGTGGAAGGATATACCAAACACGCATATATAATCGATCCCGACCAGGTGGAAAGCGCCGCGTTGATACTGTCCGGCTCCTATCACGAACAGCAGTCGATGTACGACCGTACACCATATAATGTCTATCAGAACCACGTCTATGCAAGTTTGCTGTATGAAAAGGAATTTACACCGATGCATAGCCTAAGCACGGGATTGAGCCTGAATTACGACGGCTTCAATGAAAATCTGGTACAGTCTGCGCAGCGGCAACTCTACGACCGTACGGAAGTTGTCCCTGGCGCCTACGTGCAATACACCCTGAACCTGAACGACAAATTGATCCTGCTTACCGGAATACGCGCGGATTACAGTTCCCTGTACGATTTCTTCGTCACTCCCCGCGTACATTTAAAGTACAATCCGACCGAATGGTTGCATGTCCGGGCTTCCGCAGGTAAGGGATTCCGTACACCCAATGTACTGGCGGAAAACAATTATCTGCTTTCCAGCAGCCGGAAGATGGAAATAGCCGACAATCTCGATCAGGAAGAAGCATGGAATACCGGTGTTAATCTCTCCTTTTATATTCCGTTGTTTGGAAAGGAACTCACATTGAATGGGGAATGGTATTACACGAATTTCCTAAAACAGGTAGTCGTAGATATGGATAGCGACCCGCATGCCGTACGCTTTTATAACCTGGCCGGGAAATCATATTCTAACAGCTATCAGATGGAAGCGACTTATCCCTTCTTCAGGGGATTCACCCTGACGGCGGCCTACCGCTATACCGACGCACAAACGGACTACATGAGTGCGAAAGGCATTACAAGACTGAAGAAACCCTTAGTCAGTGATTATAAAGGATTGCTGACTGCTTCCTACCAGACACCGTTGAAGAAATGGCAATTCGACCTGACCGGCCAGTTCAACGGCGGCGGACGAATGCCGCGCCCCGATCAGGCAAACCCGTTATGGGATAATACCTTCGAATCCCATCAGGTATGGAATGCCCAGGTCACGAAGTACTTCCGTAAATGGTCTGTATATGTCGGAGCCGAAAACATGTTTAATTACACGCAACCCAATCCGATAGTCGACGCGGCAAATCCCCGCGACGGCAATTTCGACGGGACTATGGTCTGGGGGCCGGTTCACGGGCGGAAGATCTATATCGGTATGCGTTTTAATATCCAACGTTTATAAATAAAAATTATTCACCTAATTAATAATCAAATTAATAATCAAACAGTTATGAAACGAGTTCTTTTAATTATGATGTGCGCGCTGTTCGCTTTTTCCTTCACTTATGCCCAGGATGCAAAAGAGAAGAAGGACAATAAAAAAACGGTAACTTTCGCAGTTGAAGGTATGCATTGCGAGAATTGTGTAAAAAAAGTAGAAAAGAACATCGCATTCGAAAAGGGAGTAACCGACCTGAAATGCGATCTGCCTGCTAAGAAGGCGGAAGTAACCTACCGCACGGATAAAACGACAGAAGATAAAATCGCTGCCGCTTTTAAAAAGATCGGAATGGAAGCAACTGCGGTGAAGGGCGAAAACAATTAGAAACCGTCGTTCGGGCGCTCCGGATCGATTCCGGAAAACTATTTTGAAAGGAGAGTGTCTGTTGATGCTCTTCTTTTTTTTTGGCCAAATGAAACTGCTTATTTTCTTTTTGGAAAACTTTTATTCATTTCTTAAAATATAAATCTCTGGCATTCAGTAGTGTTTGTTACATTTTCGGAAAACTTTTCAACAATTCACCTTTTTCTTCTTTAATAATTTGGTCAATAATCAAACAATCGCTAATCTTGCATCGTGAAATTTATAAACAAAATTATATAGCCGTGGATACTAAAACGTACACC
>JAITVG010000073.1 GCA_031285925.1 Tannerellaceae bacterium | reverse complement strand
TGTCGCGCTCGGAGAGTAATCCCGTCACTCCGGAAGAATACCTGTCTATCCGCCGTTACTCTTCCGTCAGGTCGCAGGTATTTCCGGAAAAGACAGGTATACACGCCTGGTCGCTAATCGTCTGTATCCCTTTTGAAGTAATGGGACTGAACCCCGACAGCCTGCCGGAAAAGATAAAGGGTAATTTCTATAAATGTGCCGACGGCACGAAATATCCGCACTACCTCAGTTGGAGCCCGGTTGGAACGGAGCATCCCGATTTCCATCGACCGGAGTATTTCGGAGAGATTTTGTTAATGGATAATGAATAATTGATGAAGGATAACGGTCAATTGCCTCTCTGAATATTCTTACATTCGGTAGACATGGAAAATTCTTCCGCTTCTTCCGGATTCTTATACTCCGCCTTTGCCAGGAAAAGTGAACCGGTGCAGTCCAGTATATCCTGTCCCTGTTCAAAATACTGATGAGTAAGCTCATAGTCGCCATTGGAAAAGGCGTTCATTGCCATTGCCGCATACCATAGCGGACTGTACTTGTTGAAAATTGTGTTGGGTGTCATGTGGAAATGTTTTTCTAATTGTTCATACGGTATATAATACTCTCTCTCTTTCTTCAGCAAAAGAAACAATTAGCGGAATCGCTAATATAAATCGTGATAAATGGATGTTCTGCATAAGCGAAATATTTAGTAAAACAGTTATTAATACTTTTTCTTCAATCATACTAAATCATGCAACAAAGTTATAGTGTATTTTTCAACGAAAATATACTGCTGTCTTTTCATTAAATATCGTTTAGTTGTCATTTTACGCTATCGGCGAATAGACGGGTAAAAGTTGCCGGATTGTCCACTTTCAATTTGCAACCTGCCCTGTCAATTCGCCGGTTTCAGCCGGAAATTTTAACTAAAACAACAGCATGAACGCCTGCCTTTTTTCCGTTTTTTCCCCGCCTGCTTACAATTTGAAACACAGAGCCACAGAACACGTGGTTTTTTATTATTCTGATAATGAGCAAAATAAAAAAACGCCATGTCTTCCGTGCCTCTGTGTTTAATCTCTTTTAGAAGCTTTTTTGCCCCGTTTTTTGCATTTCAGCGCCTGAAAAAAGGCGAAAACCGGGAAAAAGCGCAACTTCGGCCTCCAAAAGGTTGTTAAACAGTGCGAGTCCGTTGTTTAACGTATATACCTCCACTGTTAAACAGCGAGAGGTGTTGGAGTGCACACGGGGCGTAGCCGTGTTTAACAACTTTTCGGTCGTGTTTAACACGTAGACTTTTAGGCCTGCATCAGAGAGAAAAACGTCGGCCGATCCGGTTGGATTTTCCATTCTCCGCTTCCGTTTTTTTCTAAAACGCAGAAAATCCCGAACGTAAATATTGCCTTTAACCGACTGTATCTGATTGCGTTAGGCCGTTTTTAACCTCTTTAAAATGGCTTCTGCGCAATTTTTTTTTCTTTCGGGCGAAAATATGGCCGTATTTTGAGATCAAAAAAAGAGATAGTGGTTACAAATTGTAAGTAGGTAATATTTCACCTATATTTGTTGTGAAAAGTGCATCGATCTTATGAAATACAGACTATTCGTTTTTGCTTTCCTGTTGTTTGCCGCGCTGTTTGTGTGGCTGGAATGGGTGTACCGCTTCCATTTCTTTTATATTGAGCAGAACCAAATGTTCCTGTTTGCTTCCCATTACTTCACGGAAATGGTTGGGGAGCCGGGAGGTGTGGCGAACTACGTGGGGGAGTTTCTGGTGCAGTTTTTTGTCCGTCCCTACGCCGGGGCTTTTATTACGGCAATGCTGCTGACGCTGACCGGTGTTCTTACGGCGCTTATCTGTAAACGCATGGCGCCCGGTCGTCCGCTCTATTTCCTGTATGCCCTGCCGCCGATCGCTCTTTTGTGCGTGCATTTTGCATTCAACTATATTTATCAGGGTACGGTGGCATTTATGATGATGCTTGCTGCGTACTGTCTTTACATCTCGTTGCGGCGCTTCCGGGAGAGGCTCGCTGTCGGGGCGGTGTCCGTGTTGCTGCTCTATTGGTGGGGAGGGGCGGTGGCTTTGCCGTTTGCCTTTTGCGCGGTTTTGTGGGAAGGGATCAACCGCACGCCGAAGGGGTATTGGGTTCTCCTTCTCGTAGCAGAGGCGGTGGCGGCGGCTTGGGTAAGCGTTTACCTCTGCATTGTCGGCGATGTCCGCTTCGCTTTCCTGCCCGACATGTATTATCATCACGGCCTGCAGCCGGGGAAAGAGATTTACTATGCGTGGATTTCCTTTCCCGCCGTTCTCCTTGCTGCCCGGTTTTTCGGCAGGAAAGGGAGCTCCGTGCTTTCCGCCGGGCGGGAGATTGTGTGGACAACCGGGCAGTTGCTGCTTGTAGCCATGGTTTCGTGGGCAGGAGTGTCGGCGCATATCGACCGGAAATCAGCCCATCTGAAAATGCTCGACCATTATGCGCGCACCGGACAGTGGGATACCATCATCGCGCATAGCGGAGGGCAGATTACCAATTATCTTTACCTGAATTACCTCAACTTGGCTCTTGCTGAGAAAGGAACGTTGGCGGATGAATTTTTCAAGTACGATCAGCGGGGCATAAACGGGCTGTTTATTCCCTGGAACAAGACGGTGCAGCCAAGCATCATACTGAGCGATATTCATTTTAAAATAGGGAACATCGCGATAGCGCAGGAAATGGCTTTCGAGGCGATGGTAAGTACTCCGGGCTACGGCAGTCCGCGCCTGCTGATGCGGCTGATACAGACGAACCTCGTATACGGGGCTTATCCGGTAGCTGAGAAATATGTGGACATGCTTGAAAACACACTTTTCTACCGCGACCGGGCGAAGGAGTACCGGAAGTTTCTTTACAACGACGAGCGTTTGGAGCGCGATACCCTGCTGGCGAGCAGGCGGAAAGGCTTGGTGGCGGAAAATTACATAACCAACTCTGCCGCCGCGAGTGTAGATCTGCCGGCTATCGCCCTGCAGAACCCGGAGGACAGGACGGCGATTGAGTATTTCGGCTGCGCCATCCTTTTACTCAAGGATATGCAGGCTTTTGAGGCGTTTCTCACCCGGTATTACGGCACCGAAGTGTTGCCCGCACTCCCGGTTTCTTTTCAAGAAGCGGTGATTACGCTGCATGAAAATCAGCCGGAGATGTGGGAGCACTACCGGATTCCTCAGGCGATGGTCGAACGGTTCGGCGAATACAAAAAGCAGGTGCTGGCGCACAGGAACAACAGCGGGGCGGCTAATCTGCTGAGGCGTTCCTACGGCGACAGTTACTGGTTTTATTATATGTTTAAATAACGCCCCACCAACCTCCCCGAGAGGGAGGCTTTTAAATCCTCTTTGGGGATTGGGGCTTTTAATAATTAATTATATGAACAATAAGAAATTTCAATATCTATTCTCAACTCTCCCTTGGGGGGATTTAGGGGGACTTTTTGCTGTTCTTTTCTCCTCCCTGCTGGTTGCCTGCTCTGTGTCGCCGGTTACTCCCGACGAGGAACGCGATGAAATGCCGCCGGTGTTTCCGGATTATGCGGATTGTATGATTCCGCCGAATATAGCGCCCCTGAATTTTGCGCTGACAATTCCTTATGAAGAAGCGCGCGTACGGTTTACGGCCGGGGCGGAATTCCGGTGGGTGAAGGCCGGAAAAGAACAGTTTACCATACCTGCCTCTTTCTGGGAGAAGATGCTGCGGGAGAATACGGGGAAGGATATTTCTGTAAAAGTGCTGGTAAAGGCGGCCGGCAAGTGGACGGGATATGCTCCTTTCACGCTTTCCGTCGCGGAAGAGCAGGTAGATCCCTATATCGCTTACCGCCTGATTGAACCGGGATACGAACTCTGGGCGCAGATGGGGATTTATCAACGCCACGTGGAAAGCTATCGGCAAACGCCGATCATGGAGAATAAGCTGACGGACGACAATTGCATGAACTGCCACTCCTTTTGTGTGCAGGATCCGGACAGGATGCTGTTTCACATGCGCGGGAAGATTGCCTGCACGATGTTTATAGACGGTGAGCGGATCGAGAAACTCAACACGAAAACTGACCAAACGATAGCTCCGCTGGTTTACCCGTCCTGGCATCCTTCCGGGCGGTTTGTGGCTTTTTCGGTGAACGACACCAAGCAGGCGTTTCACATGAACGACCCGAACCGGATAGAGGTATACGATTTACAGTCGGATGTGGTTGTCTACGACGCGGAGAAGCACGAGATAGTCACCTCCCGCCTGCTGCATGGAAGCAATGTGTATGAAACTTTCCCGACCTTCTCTCCCGACGGGCGCACACTTTATTTCTGCTCTGCCGAGTATGTGCCTGAAATGCCGGCCGGTTATGATGAAGTCCGTTACAGCCTGTGCTCCGTTTCCTTTGATCCGGACAGCCGCCGTTTCGGTACGCAGGTGGATACCTTATACAATGCCCGCACCGAAGGGCGAAGCGTTTCCTTCCCCCGCGTATCTCCTGACGGCAAATACTTGATGTACACGCTGGCGGATTACGGTGGGTTTTCTATCTGGCACAAGGATTCCGACCTTTACATGATCAACCTCTCCACGGGGAACCATTATCCGCTAACGGCTGCCAACAGCAGCGATGTGGACAGCTATCATTCTTGGAGCAGCAACGGCCGTTGGATAGTGTTCAGCAGCCGCCGCATCGACGGCCTGTACACCCGCCCGTATTTTGCCTATATCGACGAGGATGGCCAAGCCGGGAAAGCGTTTTTGCTGCCTCAGAAGGAGGTTGGCTTCTATCACCGTTTCATGTATTCCTATAACATTCCCGAATTCATCAAGGGAAAGGTGAAAGATCATCGGCATACTTTTGCCCAAAAATCCCGTAACGACAGAGGGATAGATGTGAAGTTTGCAGAATAAAAACGTAAAACAGGCTCTTAATTTCGGAGGATTGATAAAAAAACACTCCAACTATAAGGAAAGTGAAATAAAAACTACTACATTTGCACCGTGTTTGTGAGAAGATATGCTTCAGGAGTTAATTTATTGTTCCGTGCATGTTTTCAAACAGAAGAATAAAAGGAGAGATGGCAGAGTGGTCGATCGCGGCGGTCTTGAAAACCGTTGAACTGAGAGGTTCCGGGGGTTCGAATCCCTCTCTCTCCGCAAATAAGGCTGAAAATCAGCGAATTGAAAAATAAACACCCAATTTTACACCCGAAAATGGTGAGATTGGGTGTTTATTTTTTTAATACAACAACTTTTCCAATTTATTTTTCCAGCGTTCCCAATCCGGCATTTCTTTCGTTAAAAGTTCATAGAACGCTTTCGTATGATCGCGGTGTAAAAGATGGCATAACTCATGCGTTATGACATACTCAATGCAGGGTTGGGGCGCTTTTATCAACTCTACGTTCAAAATAATTTTTCCCTTGGGGGTACAACTTCCCCAACGGTTTGACATCGACTGAATATAAATAGAAGAAGGTTCCACTTCGTGTCTTTTGAATCGCTGTGTGATTGGTTCTGCTATTTCTGCAAATTTGACTTTTGCACGTTCTTTGTACCATTCTTGCATTAATGCTCCGGCTTTCGACTTTGGCATACATACGATTTCAAAACAACGCCCCTTAAAACTGAGGGCACTGAAAAACACTTCGTTTTTCAGATTGTCATTCGGGATTAGCTAACAATTAAAGTCGCCAAGTTCAGAGAATGGACTTGGCGACTTTTCTATATTCTCCCCAAAACACCCG
>JAITVG010000064.1 GCA_031285925.1 Tannerellaceae bacterium | reverse complement strand
GCCTATTACAACGCAACCGCCGCGCAGGAAAAATACATCTCTTCCGGTAAATCGGTCGAAGCCGGCAAGGAAGCGTTCACCTACGCGGAAGAACGATACAATGCAGGCAAAAGCACGGTCTTCGAATACAACGAAGCCAAGACTAAATATGCACAAAGCCTGGCCGAGCAGACACAATCCAAATACAGTTTCATTTTCCGCGCCAAAATTCTGGATTTCTACCGGGGCATGGAGATCAAACTGTAAAAGAGCGCCTGTGTTTGTTTTTCGATAATTTGGCAGTTTTAGAAAAAAGCTATACTTTTGACCGCGAAAAGATGCTCGGATGGTGGAATGGTAGACACGAAGGACTTAAAATCCTTTGGCCATTGTGGCTGTGCGGGTTCAAGTCCCGCTCCGAGTACAAAAAAATCCCGCTTACTATTTAAGTAAGAGGGATTTTTTTAACCCTTAATTATTCGTTTTATCTCATTCAGCTTATTCAACGCCTCAAGGGGAGTAAGATTATTGACGTCCAGATTCTTTATTTCATCGCGTACCAGACTGAGTACCGGATCGTCGAGTTGGAAGAAATTCAATTGATAGCCTTCACCTCCGGAAGCGATCCCCTTCACCGGTTTCCCGATCCCGTCCTGCCTGTTCTCGGATTCCAGCTGTTTCAGAATATCATTCGCCCTTTTTACGATACTCTTCGGCATACCGGCCATACGGGCTACATGGATACCGAAACTGTGCGCGCTTCCGCCCCGTTCCAGCTTGCGCAGGAAGATCACCTTGTTTCCCACCTCCTTCACGCTTACATTGTAATTCTTTATTCGCTTGAAAGTGCGTTCCATCTCATTCAGTTCGTGGTAGTGGGTGGCGAATAAAGTTTTCGCCCGCGCTTTCGGGTGTTCGTGGATATGCTCAACGATAGCCCAGGCGATGGAAATACCGTCGTAAGTACTCGTTCCGCGCCCAAGCTCGTCGAATAAAACCAGACTGCGCGGAGAAAGGTTGTTCAGAATATCCGAAGCCTCATTCATCTCGACCATAAACGTGGATTCCCCCAAAGAAATATTATCGGATGCCCCTACGCGGGTGAATATCTTGTCCACAATCCCGATGCGGGCGCTTTCCGCCGGAACGAAGCATCCGGTCTGCGCCATCAGCGTGATCAATGCCGTTTGCCTCAACAACGCCGACTTACCCGCCATATTGGGGCCTGTAATAACGATAATCTGCTGTTTCTCGTTATCCATATACACATCGTTGGCGATATAAGGTTCGCCGGGGGGCAATTGCTTTTCGATCACCGGATGGCGACCTGCCTTGATATTGAGCACATCCGATTCATCGACTGTCGGACGTATGTATTTATTCGCCTGCGCAACTTTGGCGAAGGAGAGAAGACAATCCAGCCGCCCGATCAGGGAAGCGTTCGTTTGTACGGGTGGAATAAATTCGGCCAACGCCAGTACCAGGTCATTAAAAAGGCGCGACTCCAGCGATAATATCTTTTCTTCGGCGCCGAGTATCTTTTCCTCGTATTCTTTCAGTTCTTCCGTAATGTAGCGTTCCGCACTGACCAACGTCTGTTTGCGGATCCATTCGGCCGGAACTTTGTCCTTATGCGTATTGCGCACTTCGATATAATATCCGAAAACATTGTTGAAAGCTATTTTCAGGCTTGGGATACCTGTTCGTTCGCTTTCTTTTTGCTGCACTTTCAGCAGGTAATCCTTGCCGGAATAGGCGATCGAACGCAATTTGTCCAATTCTTCATTTACGCCCCGCGCAATAATTCCGCCTTTGTTGATCAGAGCCGGTGGATCGTTGCTGATCTCCCGTTCAATGCGCTTGCGAATGGTTTCGCAGGGATTTAATTTCTCTCCGATACGGATCAACCCCGGTTCTTCGCTTTTCATGCAGGCCTGCTTGACGGGTTCCAGCGCCCGCAACGCCACCTTCAACTGCACCACCTCGCGCGGAGAAACACGTCCGACGGCTACCTTTGAAATAATACGCTCCAAATCGCCTACCTGCTCCAACTGTTCTTCAAGCAGTCCCTTCATTTCCAGGTGACGGAAAAAATGTTCCACCACATCCTGCCGCTCGCAGATCTGCGCTATCTCTTTCAACGGAAACAAAACCCAGCGGCGCAACATGCGCGAACCCATCGGAGAAACCGTTTTGTCGATCACGTCCAACAGGCTTGTCCCTTCTTCGTTCATCGTATTGACCAACTCCAGGTTGCGCACCGTAAACTTGTCCAAGCGAACGTAGCGCTCTTCCTCAATACGCGACAGGGTAGTGATATGCCCAACCTGTGTATGCCGGGTTATGTCCAGATAATGCAGAATAGCTCCGGCGGCAACAATTCCCTGTTTCAGGTGATGAACTCCGAAACCTTTCAGATTATTTGTTTCAAAATGTTTCAACAGGCGGTCGTTTGCCGCTTCGGACGTAAACACCCAATCGTCAAGTTCGAAAAGATGAAAACGCGCCCCGAAAGCCTCCTCGAACACCTTGCGGCTATTCCTTTCCACGAGTACCTCTTTCGGGAAGAAGTTATTCAGCAGCTTGTCGATGTAATCTACTGTCCCCTCCGCTGTCAGAAACTCTCCGGTCGAAATGTCCAGGAAAGCAACGCCGCAACCGCTTTTCCCGAAATGAATCGCAGCCAGAAAGTTATTTTCCTTGTGGTTAAGTATCGTATCGTTAATGGAAACGCCGGGCGTAACCAACTCGGTAATTCCCCTTTTCACCAACTTTTTAGCCAGCTTCGGGTCTTCCAACTGATCACATATCGCCACCCGTTTCCCGGCGCGCACTAATTTCGGTAGGTAAGTATCCAGGGCATGATGCGGGAATCCCGCCATTTCGATAAACTGCCCCGGCCCGTTCGCCTTGCGGGTTTGCACAATCCCTACGATTTCAGCGCCGGTCACCGCGTCTTCTCCGTACATCTCGTAAAAGTCGCCCACACGAAACAACAGGATTGCATCGGGATGTTGTGCCTTTATCTCAAAATACTGCCGCATCAGGGGCGTATCATGTATCTGCTTAATCACTGTATAAAAGAATTAGATTATAGAATCAGATTTTTGAACTTCAAATTAGTTGGCGGTAACTATCGCCGTGGCGAACGAGGCGGCCGGGAGCGGAAATGTGAGCGTTCCGTCGGCGGTGCGCTGAACGTCTTGTACTTCCTGCATGTTGAGATCAGCTGTGGTGACCCAAACCTTTGCCTTACCGGTTTCCGCAGGCAGTCCCTTGATTACGGCAGTGCGGGCGGAGCCGTTATTGACCATGTGTAGCGTATATTCGTCGCGCGCGATATTGCCGAAAGCGGCGCAATTGACCTGCTCCTTTGAACTCTCGAACGGTAGCGCGAACGATTCTTCGGGGGTAGATGCCAGCTGTTTGAGGTTCCAGAAGCGCTGCGTCGGGCTGAGAGGCCCTTCGGCACGAAGGATTCCGTCGCCCAGCAGCAGCGAATAGTCGCTCGTAAGCTGCCATTGAAGAATTGACAACGGCTGTGCCAGGGCACATATCCTCACATAGAGGTTGATCTCGTAGAGCGCGAAGGACGACTCTTTGAATATATGCGGATAGCGATGGGCTGCGGCGTCGGTACTCCCTTCGCCTATGATCAGCGGAACATTGAGCCGACGGGCAGCGTCGCCCCAGCGACGGAGGGTTTCGTCGTCGCAACCTCTCCACGAGTGGAACGAAACGGCGCCGATATAGGGACGGCATTCGGGATCGTTCATCCCCGGAATGATAAAATCGAAGGTAGTAGCATCGGAGTTATCGCCCAGCAGCAACTTGGTGGAAAGGCCTCTTGATGCGAGGTAGGCGCCGAAGTCCTTTATAAAAACGGCGTGTTCTTCTGGAGTGTGGAGAACATCTATACCGATATCCGATTCGTTGAACGAATAGAAGTCTGCTTCAACCCCGTAAGCCTCCTTCATATAAACCAAATAGTCGGCAAGCGAGCGATAGATAGCGTCATTTTTCTCCGGATCGAGTCGGAACGCCCTGACACCGCCGCGTTGAGTATAGCTCGCGGGATCGCCGTCGATAGCCCACAAGGGAGGGAACCACGCACTCACAACCACCGGCATACCGATAGCCTTGAGTCTTTGCCCCATCTGCATGGCTGCAAGCACACGGGGATTAGCCTCACCTCGGCGGGCGACAGCCAGCGGGTCGGTGTTCTCATCTTCCTGCCATGTCCTCCACGGCATCTCTACACGCCCCCACGCCACGCGCAGGTTTTCAAGACAATAATCTATTACCTTGGGATCGGCTGTCGGATTCTGAAGGCGGAAGTTGCCACCCAACCCTTCAAAGAGCCTGCCGGGACGATTTCTGTCGATGACAACCTCTACGGCTTCGCGGTCGATAGCGCCTCCGGCTGTCAGCGTAAGGCTTTGACGCCATGTGCGCCCTTTTGCGATCGATCCCGCAGGAGCCAGCGAAACCCAAATCGTTGCAGGCCCGGAGCCTGCGCGTCCCACAAAAGCGGTAACGCTCGAAGGAAATTCAAGTTTCAGTGTACGCTCCCTGCCCTCAACGGTGATGGTGCGCCCCTTGTAGCGCTTGTAACTCGATGCGGGAGCAGCGGCAAGCTCACTGATCGACACACTACCACGGTCGAAGGCTACTGTTCCTGCACCGTATCTGTTTTCGGGAAGTTCCAAACAGAACCATGCTCCGCCCGTATGGATTCTTTCGTTGGCGCTTACGGTAAGGGCTATGTCGCTCTTGCCTTCGCCGCTGTCAGTCACTCGCTGGGTGAATGCCACCTGCCCGAGCGCCGTAGCGACGGTTTGAGTATTACCCTCACGTATGTATTCCGGCCGTTGTCTTTCCTTGCCTGTCGATTGTATATAAGTCCAGTCGGGATCAGCAAGTCTAAGGCTGCTTTCAAACTCCATCGGTTCGCCCTGTACCCGTATGGCTATGATATTACCCCAAGCCATTACTTCGGATTGGGACAAAGCAGTCGTCGAACCTCCGAAGATCATGCCGCAGACTGCAAGCAATGTGGAAAAGAATTTTTGCATCATGTTTTTTTCAATCATAAGATCATATTTTTGTTTTATACTGTAAGCGATCAGTCATCCATTTTACGGCAAATATAGTTAAATCAGCAGTAATATCGAAATACAACCGTTTGTAATCTATCGATTATTAAAGTAGTCAGAGTAGTTAAGAGTAGTCAGAGTAGTTAAGCTGTCTGAACTGTGATTTCTGTGATTTACCTGATTGGTATGATTCATGATCAGTAGAATTAAAATAATCAAACGAACCACGGATATGACATTTTTTAACACTATAAATATTAAAAATCCATAAACCGCTTGGTGCTCCGCTTGCCATTTCCTCACCGTTTTTTGAAAAAAACAGTCCTTTTCCATCTCTTTTTAGGGCAAAAAAGGCGTTTTTCGGCCTTTTCCCCGGAACAAAAAATGGGATTTTCGGTGTGAAAAGTGTGAAAATATGTAAGGTTACTAAACAAATTTTTACATAAAATCGGGAAAACGGCTGGAAATTCTCCGGAAAAGCGGTATTTCCTGCTTCTGTCGCATTTGTGTTAAAAAGTGTTTCTATATATAGTACGGACAAATACTACGGCAAGAAAATGAAAATACTACCCATAATACGGCAAAATACTACCGCAAGAGAATCGAAAAACTACCGTACTTTTAAAAATAGCAATACTGACCTTTATTTTAACATTTCCTTAACATTTTCTCTCTAAAACGCAGAAAATTC
>JAITVG010000063.1 GCA_031285925.1 Tannerellaceae bacterium | reverse complement strand
CGGGTGTTTTGGGGAGAATATAGAAAAGTCGCCAAGTCCATTCTCTGAACTTGGCGACTTTAATTGTTAGCTAATCCCGAATGACAATCTGAAAAACGAAGTGTTTTTCAGTGCCCTCGTCCTCCGTGCCTCTGTGTTGAATCTACGTTCGATTCCGATAATCCCGATAATCCGTTTCCTCGATGTGCGACTTCTCTACCACGTTGCCGAAGGCATCAAACACGATTTTCACGCGTACACCGGCACTGCGAATGTCGGTATTGAAGTGATCCTGCGCCGAGAGCACAGGATAGCGGTGTCGATGATCGGCGATGGGTTATCTTTCAGCGAGAGATAGGAGAGAAAGTCGATAAAGCCCTCGAAGACCATTACCGTGTCTGAGCCGTTGCGGATAGTCGTGATATTCTTCGGGGTGCTGCTCCAAAAAAAGAAAGACTGTCATCCCGACAGCCCAACCTTCATTTTTAACCTTAAATCTAATACCATGAAAAACACACTGCAAAGATAATCTGTTTTATGTTGTGTAGCATAATTATTGAGCATAAATATTCGTATTGTTAGTGTTATTTAACTATTGATTGAAACTGTGTAACTATTCAGCGAATCGTTTCGTTTCCGTCGTATCAGTCCCGGATTTAATCCCGAAAAAGATTATGCCACTCTTTTCGGAAGTACAAACCTGAGCGGTAATCAAGAAATAATACTGGCCACCTATT
Source organism: Tannerellaceae bacterium (assembly GCA_031285925.1). Taxonomy (GTDB): domain Bacteria; phylum Bacteroidota; class Bacteroidia; order Bacteroidales; family Tannerellaceae; genus QVMG01. The sequence goes on along the minus strand of JAITVG010000063.1, from coordinate 16,648 downwards.
ATGATCAGAAACTTGTATCAGGAGGCTTTTGGGCTTACATGTAAGGAAGCTCTTTTTGCAAAACGCACGATCCTCTACTTCAAGGATAAATCGGGGTATCCCGAATACATCCATATTCCGGCAGGAGGAACAACTCTTCTTACACTCCCTAACGGTACTGCGAAAGCTGTCAGGTATATTGTTGAAAATACAATCACCGCCGTTAATGAAAAACTGATTGTCGATTTGTTCTAATGACAACCGATTCTCAACCCGCTGATTTTCAGACTGAAAAATCATCTAACCTGTATTATTCATACTCATGTCCTTTCAGCGAGCGTAGCGAGTGGCCGTAAGGCAATCAGAGGCTGTTGATGAGGGGTAGCGAGCTGCGCTCGCTAAAAAAGCCAAAAAAGCCCAACACCCACACATACAAGATATTACATAATGTTAAAAAGTGTTTCTATATATAGTGCGCGCTCGTAGTACCTATACAACGGCGCCGTACTATAGGTAGTATAGAGAAATACTATCTATACTAATTTTTGACTGTTCCCGGAGTAGTCAAAGTAGTTAAACTGTCTGAACTGTGATTCTTATGATTGAATTGATTTAACCTGCATTATTATTACTAAATAATTAACGAGAAGCCCGGAGGACTTGCAATGAGTATGAATAATACAGGCTAAATGCTTTTCCAAAGGCGATTAGATGATTTTTAAAAACGTTTAGATGACTTTCCAAAGGCGATTAGATGATTTTTTGAAGGCAATATGAGCCTCTCAAAACTTCCACCGGAGGTTGGCGTTAAAGTCCGTTTTAGTGTTGCCGGCGATCTCTTCCGCGCCGGTGCCGATCACATCGCGGTCGGAATAGCGGGTATGTCCTATTTTAAAGGAAAGGGAGAGGCGCTTTATAATTTCCAGGCGGAATGTAGCGGCCAGGCGGATGCCTCTGCCGTAAAAGGACGGCATGTAGAAGGAGTACAGCAGGTTTCTTTCGTAAGAGCTGATGCGGGTGTTGTAGTCGCCGGTATGAAACCAGGCTAGGTAGAGATCGGCTTGCAGAGGGACTTTCGTCGGCTTCCATCCGATGCTTTGCGCAATCATTATCCCTTTATCCGTATTGCCGGTTTCTTCCGAATAAAGGATTCCGTCCGCGGAAGTGCGGCTGAGAACGGAAGGCGAAAGCCGGCAGGAAGCCTGCACACGCAACCGCTGTTGACGGTAGGGAAGCACGTTATATTCTTTCTCATCTCCGGCCGTGTTCTTCTCCTTTTGGCGGTAGCGATAACGGATATAGGCAGACAGGTTGCCGTTCGGCGCATAATCGGCACGCAGCATGTATTCTTTCCCCGAAGAAGGAGAATCGACTCCGTATTTCAGCCAGGGAAAACGAAACGCATCGGCATACACGGATAATTTCCAGCGGGGAAAGGGAACAAGTTGCAAGCCTGCATATATCCCCTGTTCGTTCTGAACCGTACTGTTTTGGCCGAAAGCCCTTCCGTAAAAGGATTGATACCGCTTGTCGTAATAACGGTGGAGCAGCAGGAAGGAAATATAGGACACGGGCGTCAGCTGCAAGGCGTTCAGCGTGGCCAAAGCACCGTTTTTCGAGAGAGCGGTTTCGCCGTAAAGTTTGATCCTGCGATTCTTTATCATATAATCCACGCTGACGTTCAGGTTTTGCTTTCCGCGGAAATAGAAATGATTGTACGGTTTATCTTCCGGTTGCATGGCATTACTTCCGAACGTGTAGCCGAGTGCGGTGATCCCCAGAGAAAGATCGGGGGAAACGTAGCGGATATTCCCGCCGGCGGACTGCATCAAAACGGCCTGCCGCTTCTCCCAATCGTTTTCCGTGCGGTGCAAACCGTCGGTTTTAAACGAAGTAAACCGGTGATTGTCCACCCCGGCATCCATCCTGCGGAAGGAATAAAACAAACTCACCTCTACCTTATCCCACGCAGCCGTAGCCGCAGCTCCGCGAAAGAAATCCGTTTCATTGGTGGAGTAATGCCTGCGGAAGCCGTTATTTCTCCGTTCCGCCTCCGCCGGCAAAGCGCCTCTGCCGGGCATAAAATCATTGCTGACAACCAAACCCTGCCCAAAGGAAACTTTATAATCGCCGACAGCCAGGCTTTTTATGCGCTTGATGTCTTTCAGGAACAGGTGTCCCGAATAATAATCATACCCCTTATGCCGTTTGCTGCGGAAAGGTTCGCCGGCATCCTTTTCGGCTACCACCCCCCACAGGATGCGGTTATCGAAAGCGCCGGCGTATTGCAGTGAATGATAAAAAGGTTCGCCCAGGTATTTCCGTTCCCGGTATCCTTTCTTTTGTTGAAAACCCTGTTCGTATCGGATGATTAATTCGTTCTTCCCTTTCTTCAACAGATTGCCTGCCGTGACGGGCAGCTTTTCCGCCGCTACTTCGCCCACGTAAACGAATGGAAGGATAAGGGAGATCGCCTGAAAGTCGAAAGCCGGGAGATTCTTTAATTCATATATGGAAACAAACTCTCCCTGTTTTTCCCGGACGGAAACAAGTTCTTCGATCTGTTGGTCGGAAAGGAAAGGGAGTCTTCGCAGTTCTTCCTTTGCCACTTGATTGAGGTCGAAAGGATTTTGTGTCAGGTTGGAGAGTTCGGCGTAGAGGGTTTCCAAGGCCTGCGTGTCTTCCGATTCTTCCGCAAGTTCTTCCATATATTCAATCCATGCGTCGGGACGGATCTGTCCGGTGCAGGGGAAAACGACAAACAACAGAATAAGGTAAACAAGCTGTTTTTTCATGGTCGATGATTCATTAAAAGGAAAAAGTAATTCCGATTCCCGTATTCACGCCCAGCACCGGATGATAAACCGCCGCTACATCCATCGCGAAGGGAAACAGTTCATATCCCGCGCCGAAACAGGGCATCAGCGGATTGATCTCCACACCCGAACGGACGTAAAACGAATGGAAAGCCTCGTATTCCAGCCCGGCCGAACCGTTCCACGCCCTCTCTTCTCCGCTTCCGGCGCAAGCCGTTATCAACAGGTTGTCAATAACATTCCATTCCATGCCCAATTGAATCATGCGGCCGACAAAGCCCTTATGTCTGGTTGTCTGATCGCCCGTGTGAACGGAAACGGCATTCATTATCAATAGTCCTGTCGATAAGTTATCGAACGGGCGGCAGATTATTCCCACATCGGTGGATACTCTTCCTTTCGGCTCATCGTAGAGTTCCGTTTCCAGCATCGACCAGTGAAAGGCAACGCCCACAGCCCAGCACCGGTTCAAGGCCTTGCCCACGGAAGCGCGAAACATGCTTTCCCTGTACGCGTCGTATCCGAAGGAACAAACATTGAAAGCGACCGGCAACAGACGGTTCGGCAACGACAGACTGCCGCCGACCGTTCCCAGCTCCTTCATCCCGTAGCGATTGAAGTAATTAAGCTGAACCGATCGCCTCTTTGCCCAAGCCGCCAGGGAAGGATTATAAAGCTCGGATTGCGTAACGCCGTTACCGCCAAGAGCCATACTCCGCACGTCGGGCAACCGCAGATTATCTCGCGCAGCAAGGGAAAACGAACAGCATAAAAGGAAGAAAAATACATTTTTGGGCATCATAGCAAGGTTTGTTTGATGATTATGCAAATGCAAACATAGTCACAGATGAACTAAAAACAAAATCGTTCGCGCATTTTTATTGGAAGACCCCCTGGGCGCACACACAGGTTCGCCCCTTCCTTAAATGCCTTTGCCCTGATCCTTGCGGCCATCGACGAGATCGACAGTTTCTTACAGTTGAAAAGAACAAATTCCATCCTGCATTTGTTACTATGTAAAATCAAAGTTTAACATAGCAACTTGTCGGGAGTACAATGTAAAGGCCAAAAGGTGTGTCGGAATAGAAATATTTTTTTGAAAAATTCCGTAACATCAACTTTATTAATACATTTGTATTTCAAAACGAGAAAAGCACTTTTAATTTTACCTAATGGATAAATTAGCATCAGATTACAAAGTCTTAGTGGTAGATGACGTTCCGACCAATGTCATGTTAGTTCAGGCTATTCTGAAAAAAGAAGGCTACACTATTCTCACGTGCGACAACGGCCCCAAAGGACTAAGCCTCGCACAGGAGCACCACCCCAATATTATCCTGCTGGATATTATGATGCCGGATATGGATGGCTACGAAGTGTTGCAACATCTGAAGAGTAACCCGGAAACAAACGATATTCCCGTTATCATCATGTCCGCGCTGAGCGATATGCCAAGCATAGTAAAAGGATACCAGTTGGGTGCGATAGAATATGTCACAAAGCCTTTCCAAAGGGAAGAACTGCTGAAACGGGTTGCTCATCGTTACGAACTGTTCAACATCAAGCGGATCAAACAAACACTTGAGGAAACAATCGAATCGCGCGATACGCTTTATTCCGTAATCGCCCACGACCTCCGCTCCCCACTCGGCTCGTTGAAAATGATGGCTAACGCAGTGCTTTTGATGACAGACAGAAAAACTGTCGGAGAAGAAGTGTTCGAAATGCTTCAAATGATCAATAAAACATCCGAAGAGCTATTTCTGCTTTTGGACAATTTACTGAAATGGGCGAAAAACCGCCTGAACAGGCAAAGCACATACAGGCAACAGATTGATATAAACAGCATAGTCGGCAGTACGGCCACAATATATGATTCGATGGCAAAGCAAAAGGGCATTACGCTTGTAACCGAAGGCCTCGACAGCAAACTTACCGGTTCCGTAGACATCGACATGCTGAAAACGATTGTCCGCAATCTTATGTCGAACGCGCTGAAGTTCAGTTACGGAGGCGGAACGATCACCTTGCAGTCCAGAACCGACGGCGATTATGTGATTATCTCCGTAAAAGATGCAGGCACAGGCATCAAGAAAGAAGATCAGGAGAAGTTATTGAAACAAAACACCCATTTCACCACCTACGGAACCAATAACGAAAAAGGTTCGGGGTTGGGATTGATGCTTGTCAAAGATTTCGTGGAACTTCACGAAGGCAAGTTGTGGTTTGAATCGGAAGAAGGAAAAGGATCTACATTCTTCTTCTCGCTTAAAGCGCTCAATCAGGAAGATTAAAAAAAAACACCCACCCCTTTGCGGGGAGAAGGACACTTTAGTATGGCGAAACAGGGAACAATACTGGTAGTAGACGACAACAAAGCGATCCTTACGGCCGTGCAGATGCTTTTAGCCACATGCTTTGAAAAAGTAATCGCAATCACGGCGCCCAATAAAATCAAATCCATACTCAGCGACGAAAAGGTCGATATTGTGTTGCTGGACATGAACTTCAGCGCCGGCATAAACAGCGGCAACGAAGGCCTGTTCCGGCTGAACGAAATCAAAAAGGACTACCCTGCCCTTCCGGTAGTTCTGTTCACCGCCTATGCCGACATCGACCTGGCTGTGCGGGGTATAAAGGAAGGAGCGGCCGACTTCGTAGTCAAGCCCTGGGACAATACCAAACTGATCGAATCATTGCAGGCAGCCTGCCGGCCGAAGAAAGGAAACGGCAGAAAGGAACGCGGCAAAACGAAACAACTGATCGCCGGCGAAAGCGGAATGTTTTGGGGAGAAAGCCCGGCAATGCAGCAATTGCGCAGCCTGATCGAGAAGGTAGCCGGTACGGATGCGAACATGCTCGTTACGGGAGAAAACGGAACGGGAAAGGAAATGCTGGCGCGGGAAATACATTTATTATCCAATCGCAAACAACAGACGATGATCTCCGTCGATATGGGCGCGATCACGGAAACATTGTTTGAAAGCGAACTGTTCGGACACGTCAAAGGCGCCTTTACGGATGCACGCGCCGACCGGCCGGGAAAGTTCGAGGCCGCCGACAACAGTACACTCTTTCTGGACGAGATCGGTAATCTCCCTTATCACCTTCAAGCCAAATTGCTGACCGCCATTCAGCAAAGAAGCGTAGTCAGAGTAGGCAGCAACACGCCGGTTCCCGTAAACATCCGACTGATCTGTGCAACCAACCGGGATTTGCAGCAGATGGTCGAGCAGGCACAGTTCCGCGAAGACCTGCTGTATCGCATCAACACCATCCACATTGAAATACCCCCTTTGCGCGAACGTCCGGAAGATATTATCCCCCTGTCGGAAATATTCATGGAAAAGTATGCCGGTATTTACGGCAAACCTACGCTTCAACTCTCCGCAGACGCCGGGGAAAAGCTAAAGGAACAATCCTGGTTCGGCAACATCCGCGAACTGGAACACACCATCGAGAAAGCGATTATCATCAGCGACTCCGAAGAACTGAAGGCTACCGATTTCCATTTCCCGCAAAAACAGAAAACAGTTGCGAAAGAAGCGGCTACCCTTGAAGAAATGGAATACGGCATGATCAAAAATGCAATGGATAAATACGAAGGTAATCTCTCGCTGGTTGCCGGCCGACTGGGAATTTCGCGGCAAACTCTCTATAACAAGCTAAAGCGATACGAACTGTAATGAAAATCTCTTTCCGGCAGATATATAACAGTTTACTCTTCCGGCTAATACCGGTTGTCGGCCTTACAGCCTGCCTCACGTGGGTTCTTCTGGAAAGATACTGGGTGATCGGGTTCTATGTAGCCTGCTGCTGGCTTTTCTCCATCGAGATGCTACGGAACCTGTACCGGCAGAACGCCCGGAAAATAGCATTCATGTTCGATGCGATCGACAACAGCGACTACACTTTCCAATACGCCACCAGAGAACGTTCTTCCGACGACAAGCTCGTGAGCAAATCCTTAAACCGCATTACGCAGATTTTGCTTCAGGCGAAAGCGGACGCGACAGAAAGGGAAAAATACTATGAACTGATCATGAACTCCGTCAATACCGGAATTATCGTGCTTGACGACAGCGGATTCGTTTACCAAACCAACAAGGAAGCCATGCGCCTGCTGGGGATGAACGTCTTTACGCACATCAGGCAATTGTCGCGGATAGATGCCTCGCTGGAAAAGGTAGTGACGAACATACAGCCCGGAGAGAAGCATCAACTGTCCTTTTTCAACGAAAGAGGAACGATCAACCTCTCCGTCCGCGCATCGGAAATGATACTCCGGGAAAAGCACCTCCGCATCATTGCCATCAACGACATCAACAGCGAGCTGGATGAAAAGGAAATCGACTCGTGGATCCGCCTGACCCGCGTGCTGACACACGAGATCATGAATTCCGTAACACCCATCGCCTCATTGAGTGAAACGCTCCTTTCCATCCACCCCGAAGTGAACGACGAGATACGCAGCGGACTGGAAACGATCAGCACAACCGGCAAGGGACTGATCTCCTTCGTGGACTCTTACCGCAAATTCACCCACATCCCCTCCCCTGCCCCGGCTCTTTTCTTCGCGAACGGACTCCTCGAACGCATGATCCGACTGACAAAACATCAGAATCATTTCCCGCTGATCGACATCCGCCTCCACATCGAACCCGACGATCTGATCATCCATGCGGACGAGAACCTAATCACGCAGGTGATCCTGAACCTGCTGAAAAACGCCATGCAGGCAATCGGAGGAGAACGTACCGACGGCGTGGTGGAAATAAACGCATTCGTGAACGAAAACGAAGCGGTTATCATCGAAATAAGCAACAACGGCCCGGCCATTCCGCCCGAAGAAATCGAACACATCTTCGTGCCCTTCTTTACCACAAAAGAAGGAGGAAGCGGAATTGGATTGTCCGTATCCCGCCAGATCATGCGACTTTCCGGAGGAAGCATCTCCCTGAAGTCCTTGCCCAACGCAAAGAAAACAACCTTTGTACTTACTTTTCCCTGAAAGTAAATTTAAGAGATTCAACACAGCGGCACAGAGAACACGGAGTTTTTATCCGGCTCCTATATGTAGTGTAGACGAAATACTTACCTTTGTGTGCTTTTTATTAATACAAAGAATATGAGTGATTCCAAAATAATCGAAGAAGAAGGCAAAAAGAGCCTGAACTTCATTGAAGCAATCGTTGAAAACGACCTGGCGGAGGGTAAGAACGGAGGAAGAATACAGACCCGTTTCCCGCCCGAACCCAACGGCTATCTGCATATCGGCCATGCCAAAGCAATATGCCTCGACTTCGGCATCGCCGAAAGGTACAACGGCATTTGCAAGCTTCGTTTCGACGACACGAACCCGGTAAGGGAAGACGTGGAATACGTCGATTCGATCATGGAAGACATCCGCTGGCTCGGATTCCAATGGGACGAGGTGGTGTACGCATCGGATTATTTCCGCCAGTTGTATGATTTTGCCGTCGAGCTGATTAAAAAAGACAAGGCTTACGTAGACGAACAAAGCGCCGAAGCAATCGCCCTGCAAAAAGGAACTCCTACCCGGGCGGGAACGGAAAGCCCCTGGCGCAACCGCCCTGTGGAAGAAAGTCTGGATCTTTTCCGGCGAATGAACGAAGGCGAATTTGAAGAAGGAAGGATGACCTTGCGTGCGAAAATAGACATGGCTTCGTCGAACATGCACTTCCGCGACCCGATTATTTACCGCATCATTACGAAACATCCCCACCACCGCACGGGAACCGACTGGAAAGTATACCCGATGTACGACTTCGCCCACGGGCAAAGCGACTATTTCGAGGGCGTTACCCACTCGCTGTGCACGCTTGAGTTTGAGGTACACCGCCCCCTGTATGATTATTTCATCGAACTGCTGAAGAAGGATGATTACCGTCCGCGGCAAACCGAATTCAACCGCCTGAACCTTACCTACACCGTGATGAGCAAGCGCAAACTGCTCCAATTGGTGCAGGAAGGCCTTGTGGACGGCTGGGACGATCCGCGAATGCCGACTATCTGCGGTTATCGCCGCCGGGGTTTCACGCCGCAGTCTATTCACAACTTCATCAAAAAGATTGGCTATACCAAATACGATGGCATCATCGACATCGCCCTGTTGGAACATGCCGTAAGGGAAGACCTTAACATGACGGCTCCACGCGTATCGGCCGTGCTCGATCCGGTGAAACTGATCATCACCAACTATCCCGAAGGAAAAACGGAAATGATGGAAGCGGTGAACAATCCGGAAGACCCCTCGGCCGGTTCCCATGAAATCGCTTTCTCCCGCGAACTTTATATCGAACGGGAAGACTTCATGGAAGAAGCATCGAAGAAATTCTTCCGCCTGGCGCCGGACAGAGAGGTTCGCCTGAAAGGAGCGTATATTATTAAATGTACGGGATTCGGGAAGAATGCAAACGGCGAGGTCGAAGAAATCTACGCCGAATACGACCCGGAAACGAAAAGCGGTATGCCCGACAGCGGACGGAAAGTGAAGGGTACTTTACACTGGGTTTCGGTGGAACACAGCCTGCCGGCGGAAGTCCGCCTGTACGACCGCCTCTTCATGGTGGAGAATCCTTCGGAAGAAAAAGACAAAGACTTTAAGGAACTCCTTAATCCGGATTCCCTGAAGGTACTGACGAATTGCCAGGTTGAAATGGAATTGCAGAAGGCAAAGCCCTACGATCATTTCCAGTTTCAGCGCACCGGATATTTTAATGTAGACCCTGACAGTCAGGACGGCAAACCGGTCTTTAACCGAACAGTGCCGCTCAAAGACAGTTGGAGCAAGGTAAAAGATAAATAATGATTTCTTACAGATGAAAAAAAGCAGAATAACACTTCTTCGCGAGCGATTCATTTCAGCAAAAGAGAATCGCAAGGAGCCTTATTTCGATACGGATGAAATAGACGATTTGCTGGAAAGCCTTGAAGATGAAGGCGATTATGATCTCTATGATGAAGTTTTGGTTTTAGGGATGAAGCTTCATCCCGAAAATACAGATCTCCTGATCCGTAAATGCAGACAATTGCTTATAGAAGACGAGATAGACAAAGCCTTGGCGCTTATCCGGCAGATCGGAGAAGGCGGTAATCCGGATTTGGATGTGCTGGAGTTGGAATGTTACATCTATTCGAGTGATTACACCAAGGTTATCGAATTGACGGAAAGCCTTATTGCACGCAAGGTGGATTACTTGGATTTCGTATTCGAATGTATCGCCCCGGCATTAAACGACATGGAAATGTTTGATGAAGCAATCGTTTATGCCGAAAAAGGCCTCCGACTATTCCCCGAAAGTATAATCCTCAAGGAAGAACTGTGCTTTTCTTTGGAAAATACAGAGGATTTCGACCGCGCGATTACTGTTTGCAATGAACTGATCGATAAAAAACCCTATTCATTCGACGAATGGTTTTCCCTCGGACGGCTTTACTGCTACAAGGGTAATTACGACAGTGCGATTGAAGCCTTCGATTTCGCTTTGGCCTGCGACAATGATTCGATTATCGAACTGAATATGCTATTGGCTTACTGCCTGTGTAAAAACGGGAATTTCACAAGAGCGATCGAAATTTTCAAGGAAGCGCTCTCCGATGCGGTATACAAGGAACGCGTCATTGCGCTGCTGGCAGACTGCTATATCAAAATGAACGACCTTGAAGCCGCTTACAAACTGCTGAAAGATACGGTAAACGAATCTCCGGACACTTCCCTTTCCATTTATATTCAGTTGATGGGTTGCTGCATAGAAATGGAACGCTTCGATGAGGCTTACGAAGTATTGACGAAAGCCCATTTGGTGGAACCCGACAGTCCGGAGTTGAATTTCCTGCAGTCTTATCTGTCGAAAGATAAAAAGAGCGGGAAAGAATTGCTCACCGAAATGTTTGAAGCAATGACGGAGATAATTGATCTTGAAGATTTGTTGGACATGGAAGACCTGCTCGACACGGAAGAGGGCGAAAGCCTTATGCCGAAAAGAGCAGGAAAGTTAAAAGACTCCCTGTTTCTAACCAAATCCCTTGCCCGGGAATACATAAAGAACAAAGAGAACAGCAATTGAGCGATGAATAGAACAGTTAAGGACTATGCCATATTGACGATGAAAGGCATGGCGATGGGTGCAGCCGATGTGGTTCCGGGAGTATCGGGCGGAACGATTGCCTTTATCGTGGGGATATATGGAGAGTTAATCGATTCCATTAAAAGCATTAATACGGCAAGCCTTAAATTGCTGTTCACCGGAAAGTTCGCAGCCTTCTGGAAAGCCGTCAATGCAAACTTCCTGCTGTCGATAGTTGCCGGTATAGGCGTCAGTATCTTCTCTCTTGCCAAACTTATTACTTATCTGCTCGAAGCGTATCCCGTGATGGTGTGGTCTTTCTTTTTCGGGCTGGTGCTGGCTTCTACCTGGTTTGTGTCGAAAGATATAAAGAAGTGGCATCTGAAAACCATTCTTTGCTTTATTGCAGGGGCGGTTATCGCCCTGTTCATCACAATCGCTACGCCAACGGAAACGCCGGATGCTCTTTGGTTCATCTTCCTGTGCGGGGCGATAGCTATTTGCGCCATGATACTTCCGGGTATTTCCGGCAGCTTCATTCTGGTGTTACTGGGAAAGTATTTCCATGTGATGGAAGCGGTAAAGACATTTAATATTCCGGTGATGCTCGTTTTTATCTGCGGAGCTGCAATCGGGATCACCGGTTTTTCGCGGATACTGTCGTTCGCCCTGCATAAATTCCACGATGTGACCATTGCCGTACTGGCCGGTTTCATGCTCGGATCGCTCAACAAGGTATGGCCGTGGAAAGAAACGGCGGAAACCTTTATCGACAGTCACGGAATAGTAAAACCCCTGGTTGAAAATAACATTCTGCCCGACGAATATGTTTGGCAAGGCTTCGCTCTGATGATTGCCGGATACCTGCTGGTGTATGTGCTTGAAAAAGCAGCAGGGAAGAAATGATAATCAATGATTTTGTAAAAAACTTTATAAGGGAACATGCCGGAGATGATCTTTCTCGGCTGCTTCTCAGCGCGTCGCGCTACCCGGACATCAACATCCCTTTCGTGGTCGATCAGATAGCTGCCCGTCGGCGTATTCGTGAGAAATTACCTTCGTGGCACGGGATTGAAGATCTGATCTATCCTTCCCGGCTGGCCGTGGAGCAGTGTTCGTCGGAACAAACGGCGCGCTACCGGCAAAGGCTCGTCGGTCGGGAAGATATTGTCTGCGACCTTACCGGAGGACTGGGTGTAGACAGTTATTATTTTTCCCGAAAAGCAAAAGAAGTTATCTACATCGAACGGTTTGCCGACTACGCACAAGCGGCTGTGCATAATATGGCTGTGCTCGGAGCCGGAAATATACAGATCCGCCAAGGTGATGCCACGGAGATGATCGCCTCATTGCCTGCGCCGGACGTTTTCTACATTGATCCGGCACGTCGCGGAAAAGAAAACAAACGCCTGTTCGCCCTGTCGGATTGCGAACCCGACCTGCCGGCATTGCTTCCCATGCTTTTGGCAAAGGCGCCCAAAGTGATTGCCAAAATCTCGCCGATGGCCGATATTCGCCATACATTGGATTTGCTCCCGCAAACGTCGTCCGTACATGTTTTGTCTGTCGGAAACGAGTGTAAGGAATTGCTTTTTGTCATTGAAAGAAGCAGTGAGCGGCCTGTACCCGTATATTGTATTGATTTCACAACGGAAGGGGAAGAAAATACTTTCCGCTTCACTCTTGAAGAGGAACAGGAGATACGGCTTCTTCCGGCAAGGTGTGTACAGACTTATCTCTACGAGCCGAACAGTTCGTTAATGAAAGCAGGAGCATTCAAGAGCCTCGCCGTACGATTTGATATGGAAAAGTTGGCCGTCAGCAGTCATCTATACACATCCGGCCGATTTACGGATCACTTTCCCGGCAGGGTGTTCCGGGTCGATGAAGTCATTCCGTTTCAAAGCAAAACGATAAAATCCCTGTCCGCCAAATACCCCAAGGCCAATATCGCGGTAAGAAACTTTCCCCTAAGCGTAGAAGAACTCCGGAAACAGACAAAGATCAAGGAAGGAGGCGACATATTTTTGTTTGCCACCCTGCTTTCCGACTGCAGCAAAGTAATTATCGCCGGGAAAAAATACAGATAGCACTCTTGAAATCAATATTTTTTCAATACCTCTCTTATCAGATAAACTTTCCTCCGATCAGCATTATCTATATAATTTTCCAAGCCTCCATTTTCAAGATCAAACTTTTCCTGGCTTCTGATCCTGTCGATAATTTCGGGAAAATAAAGTTCAGTCAAATCCCCTAAAAAGAGATAAGAAAGGGGTATTGTTTCGGCAATGCGAATATCCATTTCTCCTTTTTCATTATCTTGTTCAAGTTCATTTTCAATAATATACCGAATTACAACAGGAATTCTATTCTTGCTTTCGGATAGCCAATTAAATCTTACGAGTATCTCCTTGATTTGCAAACTTAACCATAAATCTTCTATTTCCATGCCGCCCATTCATATTTCTTTTGAGAATATCCCTCGCACACGTATTATTTATAAGATGCTTTTGCTGTTTCTTATCTGCACAGGCAGGCGAAGCACTTATTGGATTGGATGTATATTTTATTGGAATCTAAGAAGCTGTTTTAAATTTATTCAGATTTCTTTTGAGAGTTGTTTTTGAGGATATTTTTTTGTTTTTAAGAGGAGCATAGCGAGCTATGTGACGAATGAAAACAGGAAAAGAGACCGAAAACAAACTCAAAAGAAACTGATATAAATAATTCAAATAAATTTAAAACAGCTTCTAAATTCCTGGGGTATAGTATACGGGGGCGAGGCTCCACACAAAGTGATAGATGGAGTTGCTCCACGCCGAATGAATTCCATTGAAAACCGCCCTGCATCTTAATGTTGCGAATTGTGTCGCCATTTGACTATCGGAACCGCTTTGGAAAGCAATGTACGGAGTGTATACAGATGATAGAATTGACCCGTTCAGTTCCCACTGATAGTAAGGCACTCCCGACTGCGGGTTGTCCACCGAGAAGACGGCATAAACCGAGTAGTTCGATTGCCGGATAAGTTCGAGCGAGATTTCAGGGATGTTGATGTCGGTACTGGATAGCGCCGCATAAGCATCGACCAAACCGTAGCCCATCTGATTATTCCACATTCCGTTGGGACGGCCAGAAGTAGTGGTATAACCGTAACCTCCAACTTTTTCTGCCGTACTCTCGATAATGTCGGAAACCTGCTTTTGTGTAAGATTCGGATTAGCCGATAAGATCAGTGCTGCAATTCCTGCAACGTGAGGGGTGGCGGCTGAGGTGCCGTTAAAGCTTGCATAGTAATTTCCTGCTGTTCCAGTTGTGGTATTATCTCCGAGAGAACTTTGTATGTCTGTTGTATATATCTTAACACCCGGAGCAACAACATCCAATGCTGTTCCGTAATTACTTCCCCACCAAGTTTCTCCATCCGGTGTGGTTGGGCTTTTTCTCATGCCATTATATGAAATCGCTCCCACAGCAATGACATTGCTTAAACTTGCAGGGTAACTGACGGTGGAACTATTCCAATTTTGAGTACAAACAACAACAACACAGCCTTTGTACCCTCGTCCATTTGTTGTGGCATAATAGATAGCCTCTTGAACTTTTGTATATGAAGAAGAACAACTCCACGAATTGTTGAGTACATCGACCTTGGCGGTTCGCCATGCATGATCAATACCATTAGATATCCAAGTTTCGTTAGTTGTCCAATTACCATCATCATATCGATCGTATGCTATTCTGATTGGCACTATTTTACAGCCGGAAGCAACTCCCACTACTCCAATGGCATTGTTGATAGCCCCAACGATACCCGCACAAGCCGTACCGTGTGCATTATTTGCCCAAGGACTACCGTTTGCGCCACCGGGTGGATTGACCGTAGCGTCATACCCCGGCAAAAGATTGCCCTGTAAATCCGGATGTGTCAAATCAACACCTTCATCGATAACTGCAATTTTTATACCTGAGCTACCTCTGGTTATTGCCCATGCCTGTTCTGCATTAATGTCAATACCCGATGTGGCACCGGATTGTCCGGTGTTTTTCAAACCCCATTGATTTAGATAATGTGCGTTACCGGCACCGTGTTTTATCTCCATAAAGCACGATGGTTCTGCGCATGTAACCACTCCCGATTCATACAAATCTCTGCATATCCGCAAAATGTCGCTTGACTTTACATCCAAAGTTACGTCGTAGCCGTTTCGGTCTGCATCGTACAACTCTATCTTGATAATATTTTCAGCCAAACCTGCTTTTTCAAGAGCCTCTTTCCGGCGCAAGTCCTTCATTAAGTTTGATGTAAATCCTGTTTGTCGGATAATGTAAAATTCCATCTTCGCATTCCAATCCATAGGTAGCATCGACAACTCCGGGCAATTTCAACAGATCATCAAGGTTTGTTTTTTCAGGATCAATCGAGGCAAGCACCCAAACATAGGCAACATCATACGCCGGACGGTCTGAAAGAAACACATCTTGCTTACACAATTCCTTCGCTTCGGTTTCGGAGTTGGTTTTTATGATCACCCTATCCTTTCGAATATTAAAGAAAGTCTTTTTTCCCTTGTATGCGGTGTAGAAGAATTCTCCTATATCCGCACCTCTTGTCAATATGCCGTCATTGGTCACATCAGGTGCTTCCAAATCTCGTGTACAGGAGAAAAAGCCTATTGTAATCGTTGTCAATACGATTATCGGTATTTTAAAAGTATCAGTTTTCATAGGTCACAGTAATATTAATAATTGATTTTTCGGAAAGTTTCGGATAAAGTCCCCAACAATATAGCGGTCTGGGAATGGCGACAGCGGGATATGCACCTTCGCGTCTTTTCACAATTAAGTTCAGATTCACACGTGAGGATTCGATGGTCATACGCTGGCTTGAGACATAAAAGCCGCCTCCGTGTGTCCAGTATTGCCCGACAATAAGTGTATACGTATCAAAGTTGATTGTCGGCAATTCAATGGAAGAAATGATTTTCTTGAATTCATCGATACTGTTAATCATTAGGCTTTTATTTTCTTTGTCGTTCACAAAGAAACAATCAGATTTGCCACCGGAAAAGACAGGCAAATGATTCTCGAAAAAGGTAACGATTTCGTCGCTTATTTCGCTCACCGGAACAGGTTGGATACCTTTCACTTCTTCTTCCAGGTCTTTCTGTTCTTCGTTTTGCTCATCTTCCTCTTCCACCGTCACCGTCACCGTGCAACTCGCTGTCTTTTCTCCATCGGCGGTGATGGCGGTGATGGTTGTCGTACCCGCAGCAATGGGGGTCACTTCGCCCAAAGAAGAAACTTCCGCGATGCTTTCGTCATCGCTTTTCCACGAAACCGCTTTGTTTTCGGCATTCATCGGCAGGACAGTTGCTGTAAGTATTCGCTTTTCGCCGACTTCGAGGGTCAGAGTAGTAGCTTGAAGTTTAATCGTCGATACACGCATCGGTTGCGGTTTGCTGTCGCATGACACTAACGTCGCGCACAGAGCACTACCCACGCAAATTGAAATAAATAAGTTTTCCTTCATATCTACATATTTTACAGGTTAATATTGCAGCCATAAAGTTACTACATTACAATATGCCAAAAGTGATTTTAACAAAAACACTTGCTCTTTTAACGTTTGCGCTATTGTCTGGTAACTACTCAGTCCCCCTTTTGATTCGCTTTTTTTGTATTTATTTCATGGTTTCCTCCACACATCCGCAGGGAGGTACAGGGATTATTTGAGGAACCATAATTCAGTTGTATATATAT
>JAITVG010000284.1 GCA_031285925.1 Tannerellaceae bacterium | reverse complement strand
TCTGAACTGTGATTGTCTGAACTGTGATTCGTGTGATTGAAATGATTATTATGAAATCAACAGAATCATTCAAATCAAATAAATCATAGTTCAGACATCATAATAATCACAGTTCAGACACTACCTTCTTCACCCATCCTACCTTCCCTTTCACTATCAACACTCCCTGCGGGAAGTTGGCGGTGCTTACCGTGCTTGCGCCTGCCGGGACGGGGGCTTCGTACACCTTGACACCGGCGGCGGTATAGATGGAAAGCACGTCGGCCAGCGGGGTGTTTATATGCAATGTATTTCCCGTGATATAAACTTCCGTTTGCGGGTTGTTGATTTCCTCATTGGCGGTAGTAGAATACTCTACAATCGTACCGAAAAGTCCCCATCCATCGTCTGACTGATAAATTGGTTTTGTTCCGGCAGGTACATGAAGTGTCGCATTTTTTAGTATAGCTTTTGAGTCAGAATAAGTCCCCATAGAATACCTCCAATCATAGTCGACAGGTATAATCCATTCAACGGTTACATCTTTTATCTTGCGACAAAGATAAAAAGCATTACCTACAATGCTTGTTACCGAATTGGGAATCGTTATGGAAGATAAATTGCTACAACCGGAAAAAGCAGCAACATCAATTGTTCTTACCGAATTGGGAATCGTTATGGAAGATAGACTGTTGCATTTCATAAAAGCTCCCCTTCCAATCGTTGTTACCGAATTTCCAATCGTTACGGAAGATAATTTGCGGCACTCGAAAAAAACATAAGCTCCAATGCTTGTTACCGAATTGGGAATCGCTACGGAAGATAAATTGCTACAACCGGAAAAAGCACCGCTATCAATCGTTGTTACCGAATTGGGAATCGTTACGGAAGATAAATTACTGCAATCTTCAAAAGCCTTTTCACCAATCGTTGTTACTCCATCTTCTATGCTTATGGAAACAATAATGGCACGAATACTATACCAGGGTGCACCACCCAGAAAGTACGGCATCGTCTCCCCGCCGGGCTTTGTTGTTTTTATCGTCAATGCACCTTTCTCTACATCTAGTGTAGCAGTCATGGTAGACGTTAAATCCCAAGTGTGTGTCAATCCCGAGTTTCTCCCATTGCCGGCCTGTGCTGTTAGCAAGTTGCCTATCGCGGAGCAGAAGAATAGGACAATCAGTAAAAAATGTTTCATAAAAATATTGTTTTAATTGTTAATTATCAATTATTCGCTGTAATTGTCTGAATCAGGATTTTCAGGATGAAAGGATTGAGAAGATGTCTGAACTGTGATTTATTTGATTTTAATGATTCTGTTGATCTCATAATAATCACTTTAATCACGCAAAATCACAGTTCAGACAATCACAGTTCAGACATCCTCCCTCATCCCTTAATCCTGTGAATCCTGATTCTGACGCTTCCCTTTCCGTATCGCAATCCGATTATTGTATCTCTCAATGGCCGCATTAAGTCGAGTAATAAAACCGGCGTAGAGCGGAGACTCAACTCCCCTTTTGGGGATTTAGGGGGCCTAGCTCTGAGCAACGCCGCCCTGCCCGTACTGTTTGCCAGGGTGATAAACTCGGTGAAGAACTCGAAATGCTCGTCGTTCCGAATACTACGGAGGTCGAGACTTGAAATTTTTTCCACTTGCGGACATAAAAAAAGCCGCAGCGGACAAAACCGCGGCGACTAAGGCATATAAAATAATCGCGTTTGGGGCCTCTACGAAGTCCTCTAATCCACTTAAAATAAGGTGTTTACCCCCCCCCGCAAATCGCGGAAAGCCGCTCCCGGAGCGGAATTCAGCGTGTCAGGAGCTGTGCAAATGGATAGTATGTGTGAGGGTGAAAGCATCGGCTTGTATGTATGATTTTATTTTGTGTGTCAAATGTAAAGAGATTATTTGATATATGCACGCAGATGACACAGATTATACAGGATGACCGCAGATTTTTAATTATTAATCTGCGGTCATCTGTTCAATCTGCGTCATCTGCGTGCCCTACTCTATGCCTTTATCTGATCAAATCCTTCGCCGTATACGCCCCTTACCACACTTTGAGAGATAAAAGCCTGCGGATCGATTTCCTTTACAAGGCGGAACACGGTAAGCGATTCGGATTTTTTAGCCAGCAGCACGATTACCTTGATCGGGCGTTTGGAATATCCTCCTTCTCCGTCCAGGAGGGTACATCCCCTGTCCATGTCCTGCAAGATCCTTTCCACTATCTCGTCGTACTTCTGGGAAAAGATGAGGAACTGCACGGACTGGCGGTTGGAGTTGATGATCCTGTCCAGCACGTAACTGCTTACGCCCATCTCTACAAATCCGAATACGATCTTTTCCACGTCGTGGAAAAACAGGTAGGAAGAGCCGATGATGAAGAAATCGAACAGCAGAAGGCCGGTGCCAATGGATACGTTTTTGTATTTGTTGATGATGGCGGCCAGAATGTCCGTACCGCCCGTACTCCCGTTGGCGGCAAAGATCAGTCCGAGGCCTGTGCCGCAAATGCCGCCGCCGACAAGGATCGACATAAACACCTGATCCTTGATGACAGACGTTCCCGCCAGGAGAATTTCAAACAGCGAAAGGCTCAGCGACAGGGCGATTACTCCGAATATGGTTTTGAGCAGGAATTTAAGTCCGAGTATCTTGAAGGCGATGGCCAGCAATATGATATTGACCAGGAAATAAGTTACGGAAACGGGGATGCCGGTGGCGAAGAAGATCACGGTGCTGACGCCGGTCAGTCCGCCCGTCACGATCTCATTGGACAGGATGAAACCATTGAAGCCAAAGCCATAGAGCAGGGCGCCTACGACCATGATGATATAATCCTGCGTGTAATGGTATATTTTGCGGATACCTTTTTTCGGTTTCATCACAGCACGATGTTTACGATTTTACCGGGTACGACGATTACTTTTTTCGGCGTTCTGCCTTCTATCCATTTCGCGGAATGTTCATGACCAAGCGCCGCCTTCTCTACATCTTCCCTGTTCATGTCAGCCGGCAATTCCATGTTGAAACGGGCTTTTCCGTTGAACGAGATAGCGTAGGTTACGCTGTTTTCTTTCAGATACTCTTCGTTACAGGCAGGCCATGCGGCATCGCAAATCGTATCCGTATCCGCATTGCCCAACTCGTGCCATAATTCTTCTGCAATATGAGGTGCAAATGGAGCCAAAACAACAAGTAACGGCTCTAAAATATCCTTTTTATTGCATTTAAGGGCAGTCAGTTCATTGACGCAGATCATAAAGGCGCTCACCGAAGTGTTGAATGAGAAATGTTCAATGTCCCAGGTTACCTTTTTGATCAGTTTGTGCAGCGCTTTCAGTTCTTCGGCGGAAGGTTTATCGGTGGTTACCTGTAATGTATCGGTATTGCCGTAGAATAATCCCAAGACTTTTTTAAGGAAACGATGCACACCGTCGATGCCGTTCGTGTCCCAGGGTTTGGACTGTTCCAGCGGGCCGAGGAACATTTCATACAGACGCAGCGTGTCGGCTCCGAATTTCTCCACGATCATATCGGGATTGACTACGTTGAACATGGATTTCGACATCTTTTCAATAGCCCATCCGCAGATGTATTTGCCGTCTTCCGTTATAAATTCGGCCGTTTTGTATTCCGGATTCCAGTTGCGGAAAGCTTCCATATCCAGCGTATCGTTGCTTACGATATTCACGTCCACATGCAAGGGGGTAACTTCATACCGGTCTTTCAGGTTCAATGAAACGAAAGTATTCGTGCCGTTTACGCGGTATACGAAGTTCGATCGCCCCTGTATCATTCCCTGATTGATCAGTTTGCGGAAAGGTTCTTCGTCACAATTAAC
>JAITVG010000279.1 GCA_031285925.1 Tannerellaceae bacterium | reverse complement strand
CTTGGCGGTAATTATTACGTGTTCGTCCGCCTGTGGCAAATGCTGCCTCCTTCACCGGCAGGGCGAATACTGTTCATTGCAGTTGCTGTTCTTCTGACAGCTTCTCCTTTTGCCGCCATACTGGCAGGCAGTTCCTTTCCTCCGGCACTTACTTCGGCCATGTATAAGGTGGGGACTTCCTGGCTGGTGGTGTTCATGTACCTGTTGCTGACATTCCTTGTACTGGATATTATCCGGGCTGTTCATATACTTCCCGTGGGAAAATTCATGCATCACAGTTGGAGTGGGCTGGGGATTTTGATTGCATTCATGGCTGCGTTGCTGACAACAGGCTACTGCCGGTACGTTCATAAAGAGCGGGTTGAGCTTTCGCTGACTGTCGCCGGACAGGCGGCGGGGGCGACGGATAACCGTCCGCTCAGGATTGTTGCCGTCAGCGACCTGCACCTGGGCTATGGGATCGGGAGAAAAGAATTTGAAAACTGGATTGAAATGATCAACAGGGAGAATCCGGATGTGGTGCTTATCGCCGGAGATGTGACCGACAATAACGTGGCGCCCCTTTATGAAGCGAAGATGGAGGAGTTGTTTCCGCTGATCAGAAGCAAATACGGTACTTTCGTAATTCCGGGCAACCACGAATATATTGCCGGGGTGAATAAGGCGGAAGCTTTCCTGCGCCGTTCGGGCGTTACTTTCCTGAAAGACTCCGCAGCTCTTGTAGACGATCGTTTTTACATTGTAGGAAGGGACGACCGGAGTAATCCGGAGAGGAAAAGCATCCCGGAATTGACGGCGCCGCTCGACCGGACAAAACCGGTCATTCTGCTCGACCACCAACCTCACAATCTGGAAGAGGCGGAACAAAACCATATCGACCTTCAGATTTCCGGCCACACGCACAAGGGACAGGTATGGCCTGTTAGCCTGATAACAAAAGCGTTGTTCGAACTCGACCACGGTTACATGAAAAAAGGGAACACCCACTACTACGTAAGTTCCGGACTGGGGATATGGGGAGGAAAGTTTCGTATCGGCTCGCGCTCGGAGTATGTGGTGATTGAGTTGAAAGCAGGCGGGCTTTTTCCCGGGCAATAGAATCCGAATGAAAATACAAGTTAAACGCCTCTGTCCCGGTTTAATAATCGTTAGTGTGCATAATGCAGGAGAAATACGTACATTTGCGCCGTTTATTAATAACAAAATCAACGTATTATGTCAGTAGCAAAAAGAGATTTGGAAAACCGGAAGGTAACGACACATCGCCTGATGGAAATGAAACAGCGTGGAGAAAAGATATCCATGCTGACGGCTTACGATTATTCCATGGCACGGATCATTGATCAGGCAGGAATGGATGTTATTTTGGTGGGCGATTCCGCTTCCAACGTAATGGCCGGCAATGTAACGACGCTTCCCATCACACTGGATCAGATGATTTATCACGGAAAATCGGTAGTGAAGGCCGTAAAGCGTGCGCTAGTGGTGGTAGACCTTCCTTTCGGCACCTATCAGGGAAATTCCAAGGAGGCGCTGGCTTCCGCCGTGCGGGTGATGAAGGAAACACATGCCGACTGCATAAAGATAGAAGGTGGGATCGAGATAAAGGAATCGGTACAGCGCGTCCTTAGCGCCGGTATTCCGATTATGGGACATTTGGGTTTGACCCCGCAGTCCATCAATAAATTCGGTACCTACACCGTAAGGGCAAAAGAAGAATCCGAAGCCAAGAAACTGATTGAAGACGCTCATTTGCTGGAGGAACTGGGGTGTTTCGGGGTTGTACTGGAAAAGATACCGGCGGTGTTGGCCACCCGAGTTGCTTCGGAACTGACCATTCCCGTGATCGGTATCGGCGCCGGCGGCGGAGTAGACGGGCAGGTGCTGGTGATGCACGATATGCTGGGGCTGACAACCGGATTTTCTCCCCGCTTTCTTCGCCGCTACGCCAATCTGGAAGATGTGATAACAACGGCGGTTCAAAGTTATATTGAAGATGTTAAAAGAGAGGATTTCCCCAATGAAAAAGAACAGTATTAAGATTTTACTTTTGATGACACTATCCTGCACAACTTTAATTTCGGCACAGGTTCCGGAGTCACTTCGTATTAAAGAGCATATATTGAGTAATGGCATGACGGTGTGGCTGAATGAAGACCATAGCCAGCCAAAGGTATTCGGCGCAATCCTTGTTAAGGCCGGCGCCAAGGATTCGCCCGACACGGGTATCCCCCACTACTTTGAACACATCATGTTTAAAGGTACCGGCAAGATCGGAACGATCAATTACGAGGAAGAAAAGAAATATCTCGACCGGATAGAAAGCAAATACGACGAACTGGCCGCCACTTCCGATGCGAAAGAACGGGAACGGATTCAGTCGGAGATAAACGAGTTAAGCCGTCAGGCAGCCGATTTCGTGATACCCAATGAATTCGATCGCCTGATCTCCCGCTACGGCGGAACCCGCCTAAACGCCGGTACATCTTACGACTACACGGTTTATTTCAACACCTTTGCTCCCCAATACACGGAACAATGGGCGGAACTGAACAGCGAGCGGATGATCGATCCCGTGTTTCGCCTGTTCCAGAGCGAGCTGGAAACCGTGTATGAAGAAAAGAACATGTATAGCGACATGATGGGAAGCCAGGCTATCGAAAAGCTGACCGCACGCTATTTCCATCCTCACCCCTACGCCTATCCGATCATAGGAAGTACGGAGAACCTTAAAAATCCCCGCTTATCGGATATGAAGAAGTTCTTCGAGAGTTATTATGTGGCGTCAAACATGGGCTTGATCCTTTCGGGAGATTTCAAAACGGAAGATATGCTTCCTCTACTGGAAAGAACATTCTCCCGCATACGGAAAGGACAAAAACCGGAAAGCAACTCCCCCGCGCCGGCGGCTTTTAAAGGGAGAGAGCAGGCGCAGGTGAAATTTCCCATACCGATATTCAAAGCAATGGCTTTGGGATTCAGGGGAGTTCCCGCCAATCATGAAGATCAGGTGGCTTTAAACATTGCGGTCAATATGCTGAACAATTCAAACGGCACCGGCTTCCTTGACCAATTGATGACAGGCGGTAAACTTCTTTCTGCCATGGCGCTCAGTGAAAGTATGAATGAGGCCGGAATATTGGGCGTAATGGCCATACCCAAATTGCTGTTCCAATCCTATGGAAGTGCGGAAAAGATGCTTTGGGAGGCTATCGATAAAATAAAGAGAGGCGACTTCTCCGATGAACTTTTCCAAAGTCTTAAACTGGAACAGAAAAGAGATTATGAGTCGGCACTGGAAGATATTAATTCAAGGGCACAGGTGATGATGAGTGTTTTTTCGCAGGGTAAAAGTTGGGAAGAATATGTGGAAAATGTTGCCCGTATAGAACGATTGACGAAAGACGACGTTGTTGCGGTCGCACGGAAATATTTCTCCGACAATTATCTCTACGTGAAAAAGACAACGGGCAAATATCCGAAGGAACATCTGGCCAAACCTGCTTATGCTCCCATAACTCCCAAGAACCGCGATTCGTCTTCAGTGTATGCAAAGACACTGGAAAAGATTTCTGTCAGAAAAATATCTCCGCACCTGATTGATTTCGATACGGCGATTAGCTCCCATACATTCAAGCAGAACGTCACGCTATATACTTCGAAAAATCCGGTCAATGATATTTTTACGTTGAATTTTTCTTACGGAATCGGACTTCTCGAACGTCCGGAGTTGGGCTATTTAGCCTCCTATCTGAATTATATCGGTACGGAAAAACGTTCTTTTGAAGATTTGCGCGGCCGCTTGCAAACGTTGGGTAGCACCGTTTCATTCGAAGCTACCGACATGGATTTTCATGTAAAGATAGCAGGCTTCGACAATCATTTCAAGGAAACGCTGGATTTGGTCATCGAATTTCTGACCCTCCCCCGTGCGGATAACAAGAAGATCAAGCAGGTGATCGACGAAGCCAAAGTGATGGAAAAGGCTTTTGTCAAGTCGAACGACAATATGGCAACGGCATTGCTTGAGAAAGTGAGATATGGCGATCAATCCCGTTTTCTCCGCAAGTGGCCGCTTTCGCGCGTAAAAAAACTGAAGGGCGAATACCTGCTTGACGTTTTCCGTGAAGTGCAGCAAACGGCCTGCGACTTACACTACTGCGGTACGTTGTCGATGGATGAAGTAAAAGATGCGTTGCAGGGAACGGCTATTATAAATAATGTACAAAGGGAAACCCTCTCTCCCATTTACCGGGAGCCGAAGAAGTATGACAAACCTACGGTGTTTTTCTTGGATATACCCGACCTTGCCCAATCCATCGTGTACAGTTATATGAGGGGCGAAGGCAGTCCGGATTTGACGGAAAGGCATGCTTCCAAATTGTTTGCCGGCTATTTCGGCGGAGATATGTCTTCTTTGATGTTTCAGGAAATCAGGGAATTTCGCTCTTACGCCTATCGTGTGTCGGCGCAATACAATATTCCTCCGTTCAAGAAGAAAGAAAATCCGGGAGATTTCGTAACGATGCTTTCCACGCAGGGCGACAAAACCCTGGATGCCATGTCCGTTTTGGATTCTTTGATACGCGAAATGCCCGAACGCCCCGAAAGGTTCGAGGAGCTTCGGCAAACGGTTTTCAATCATGTAAACAATGAGTATCCTTCTTTCCGGAAATTATCTTCGGTGATTGCCCACCAACGTCGGGAAGGATATGCGGAAGATCCGAACAAGACTTACTTGCAGAATGTGAACCGTATGGAGATGAAAGACATTATTGATTTCCATCAAAACAATATAAAAGGGAAGCCTGTAGTTTACGTAATCACCGGCAATTCAAAACATATCGACATGCAAAAGCTGGCCGCCTTCGGTACAATCGTCCAATTGAAGAAGAAGGATATTTACAGGTAGCCCGGCCGTTTCCGCATCGCGCTGCATTTCCAGCCTGTCGAAGGCCTGGTTGAGACAAAGTGTGTTATCGTTCTAAAATATATCAAATAAACCATACTTTTATGAATACAAACAATTTGTGCAAGTTATCGATTTTGTTTTTGGGCCTTCTGTTAGTTGCTTCGACGCGTGCTCAAAAGCCCGGTTTTTTGAATCAAAATCTTGATGTAAACCAAAGAGTGTCCGACCTTATTGAACGGCTTACCTTGAGACAGAAGGCGCAACTTCTTAACCACAGAGGGACGACGGTTACGGTCGACGGCTTTTCAATTCGTGCCGACCAGTGGAATCAATGTCTGCACGGTGTTAAGTGGACAGAGCCTACCACCGTCTTTCCCACAAGTATTGCCTTGGGAGCTACGTGGAATCCGGGCTTGATCCACCGCGTGGCAACGGTTATTTCGGACGAGGCGCGTGCAATTTACAACGGATGGAAAATTAATCCTCAATTTAAGGGAGAGCACAAGGGGTTGATATACCGTTCGCCGGTTATCAACATCAGCCGTAATCCCTACTGGGGGCGTATTAATGAGATTTATAGTGAAGATCCTTACCTTACGGGGCAAATAGGGATGGCTTTTGTGAGAGGTTTGCAGGGAAACGACCCCAAGCATTTGAAGCTGGCAAGTACGCTGAAGCATTATGCGGTAAATAATGTAGAGGTAGACCGGATGGAGCTTAGCGCCGAAGTGGAAGACCGTATGCTGTTTGAATACTGGCTGCCTCATTTCCGCGACTGTGTGGTTGAGGCAAAAGCGCAGTCGCTTATGGCGTCGTACAATGCCATTAATGGTACTCCCAACAACATTAATCGTGTTTTGCTTACCGATATTCTGAAAGATCGCTGGGGACACGAAGGATTTGTGGTGTCTGATCTCGGAGGCGTGCGCACAATGGTAGAAGGACACGAAAAGGGAGCGATGACGTATCCCGAAGCAGTGGGAAAAAGTATTATGGCAGGTTGTGATTTTTCCGACTCTGAGTTTGAACAGTATATTCCCGAAGCGCTTTACAGCGGATACCTCACCGAAGAACGGCTCAACGACGCTCTTAGGCGTGTGTTGACCGTAAGGATGAGGCTCGGCGAATTTGATGAGTTTAGCTCTGTTTCGTACAGTAAAATATCGCCCGACACAATTATGGCGAACGCACACCGCAAACTGTCACTCCTTACGGCCCGGGAATCGGTTGTTCTGCTGAAAAACGACGGAATATTGCCGCTGGACAAAAATAAACTTAAAAAGCTGGCCGTGATAGGCCCATATTCTGATTTGTTTAATCATGGTAATTATGGCGGTATTCCCATGAATCCGGTGAAACCGCTTCAAGGCATTATCAATGAACTGGGAAGCAGCGTGGAGGTTATCTACGAAAAGGGAGGCGAAATCAGCTTTCCTCGTGTACGAAAAGGATTTATACCACCGGCTGTTGACCGCGCGGCCGAAATCGGCAAAGCTGTTGAAGCTGCTAAAAAATGCGATGCCGCAATTCTGTTTATCGGAACAAATACCGATGTGGAAATAGAAGGCATCGACCGCGAAACACTCAACCTGTCCGGCAATCAACAACAATTGATGGATGCTGTAATGGCGGCCAATCCAAATACGGTGGTTGTGCTGATGAGTGCAGGCCCGCTGGCCGTTCCTTCAGCAAAAAAACATGCTGCCGCAATCCTTCAGGGATGGTGGCCCGGCGAAGAAGGCGGAACGGCCATTGCAAGTGTGCTTTTTGGAAAATACAATCCGGCAGGGCGATTGCCGTACACCATGTACGAATCGGATGCGCAAGTACCTCCGATTGATATTTACGATATATCGAAAGGATTTACCTACATGTATGTTAAAGGTAAACCGCAGTATGCTTTCGGACACGGATTAAGCTATACGAAGTTTGATTATTCCAACCTCAAACTATCGAAGAAAGAAGTTGCCGCAGGCGATGCGGTTAGGATTGATGTCGACATCCGGAACACCGGAAAAAGGGATGGCGACGAAGTGGTTCAACTTTATGTACGCGATCTCAATAAAGGATACATTCATCCTGCAAGTGAACTTCGCGGATTCAGGCGGGTTTCGATAGCTTCGGGCGAAACCGGAACTGTAAGTATGGAACTGCCTGTAAGCAGCCTGGCCTACTACGATACGGCTATTGGCGATTTCCGCGTGATTCCCGGAAAATACGAACTGCTGATTGGATCTGCAAGCGACAATATTAAACTAAAATCGGTCATTACAATAAAATAAAATCACACAAGTATGAAACGAAGCATCATTTCTATGAGTGATACTTGAATTTGAGTTGCCGCGCCAGGGTGTTTCGCTCATTAAACTCGACTGGTAACGCTGGTTTTCTATGGTTTTAAACAATAATCAAATCGAGTAGGAGGAAAGGGACTTGCACCCGTTAGAATATACCCATGCTGGGCGAACAACACAGGCACGGAGTTTTTCCGTGCCTCTGTGTTTAATCTCTTTCTTTAAACGACAGCGCTGCGCCCTGCCTTGTCCGGGTCGTTCTTCACTTCACACACATCGTTCAGTATCATGGTTTCACCGTTTGCCGCTGTGAATTGCGGCCAGGCGGGAAGCGAGTCGCAGTTGGGATCGCCTGTGCGGGCGAAAGCCAGCAAGGCATCTGCCATCTTCTTCGACAGTGTGCGCGGACGGGAGCCGCCTCCGCTGTGCGTAAGCATCAGGTCGGTGTTGTAGAACCAGAAGCTGATGTCGGAGCAGTGGAACGCACGCATCCGGCCGTCGAACAGCGGCGCACACCAGCCGAACCATGCCATGTAGACGGGCGACTTCTGTTTCAGTTTGGCATTGGCGGCGTTTACCACATTCTGCCGGGACGAGAGGATGAAGCACAGTATCTCTATCGGCTTTGAATCGGGGAAGTTCCCGGCGTAGGCCTGCACGATTGCATCCGTATTCTCGCCGAAACGTTCTCTGAGGTATTCCTTTACGCCGTCGAGGGTGATTTCCTCCAGTTGGGCGTTTGTGCGGCTGGGCGATTGCTCGTGGAAGGTGGTGCAGAAAAGCATCGGCACGTCGGGCGAACCGGGCAGCGGGCTTTCGAAGAACGTCCCCGACGGCAGGTAAGTATCATCGCCCACCGGGCCGAAGCCTCCCCGGCGCATACCGGAATCGCCGCGCTCCTCACGCATCTTGGCTGCCGCCCTGTTGGCTATCGCCAGATAATCGCTCCAGGGAAGGTTTTGCAGTTTATCCACTTCGTTCTTACCCAACCCGG
Organism: Tannerellaceae bacterium; assembly: GCA_031285925.1. Lineage (GTDB taxonomy): Bacteria > Bacteroidota > Bacteroidia > Bacteroidales > Tannerellaceae > QVMG01. The sequence goes on along the minus strand of JAITVG010000279.1, from coordinate 1,277 downwards.
CCTCTTTCAATATGTATTCGCCCAGGGCTTGGGAGTATTGCTTAGGGTTGGCCGAAATAGCCGAACCACTTAGGGGAACCGCCTTGTGAAACAATCCGTTGGCGGCAGGACAGGAAGACAGCAAACACACCTTGCCTCCCCCACCCGACTGTCCGATAATGGTCACATTGCCCGGATCGCCGCCGAAGTTGGCTATGTTGCCGTTTATCCAGCGCAGGGCGGCAACCATGTCGAGCAGGCCGACGCTGCCGGAATCCTTATACTTGTCGCCTCCCACGGCCGAAAGATCGGAGAAGCCGAACACGCCCAAACGGTGATTGATGGAGCAAAATACGATGTTTCCATATCGGGAGAGGCTCTCGCCGTGATATCCATCCTGTTCGATGCCGTTCCCGCTGGTATATCCGCCGCCGTGCAGCCAAACGATAACGGGACGCTTGCCGCCGTCGGCGAGGCCGGGCGTCCAGACATTCAGCGTAAGGCAGTTTTCGCTCACCTCGTCGTAGTTCCAGTGGTCGATAAATGCGCCATAAGAGGTCGGCGAGCGGTCGTAGATGTTCTGCGGAGCGGAGTTACCGTAGAACACGGCGGGGCGCACCCCCTCCCAAGGTTCATGCTTTACGGGCGGCATAAAGCGGTTCTTGCCTGTCGTATCCGCGCCGTAAGGAATACCGAGGAAAGTATTGATCCCGCGCATAAGAAAACCTTTTACCTTTCCGCAGTCGGTATCGGCCACGGCAATGTTTTCGCCCACTTGCAATACAGGTTCGTCATTCTGCGCTGCTGCCGGAGTTGCAGGCGTAGCCGTGCAACCGGAAAGAGGCAGTGCGGCGCCGGTAGACAACGCTGCCGTACCCACGCCCAAACTTTTGATAAAAGAACGCCGCCCAAGCGGCTTGCTCGCTGAAGTTTTCATGATGTTGTTGTTATTAGATAGTTTGTTAATTGCTTATTGAATTTGGTGAAAGTACTGCGCACGCGTGCACAGAGGTTTCGCAACCTCGCGAAAGTATTGCGCACGCATGCACAGGGGTTTCGCAGCTCGCGAAAGTATTGCGCACGCGTGCACAGGGGTTTCGCAGCTTCGCGAAAGTATTTTGCACGCGTGCACAGAGGTTTCGCAGCTTCGCGAAAGTATTGTGCACGCGTGCACAGAAGTTTCGCAGCTTCGCGAAAGTATTGCGCACGCGTGCACAAGGGTTTCGCCACTCGCGAAAGTATAGTACAGGGAAGCGCAGGAGTTTCCATGTTTTTCCAAATTAGTTATCCGAAAGTAA
>JAITVG010000047.1 GCA_031285925.1 Tannerellaceae bacterium | reverse complement strand
TTTAACACTTCGGCGTTTTCCGCCATTCTGATTTTCCCAATTCGTTCCATATTACATTTTTTTTAATAAGTTATGCCGTAAAAAAATACAGCTTGAAAAATACAGCTTGAAAAATACATAAACTAAACACTTAATTTCGTTATAAATCGAATATCCTCAATGGAATAGTTTTTAGGCAATTTATAACCATTTACAAGAATAGTTGGAGTCTCACGTAACCTGGTAAGTTCTTTCCACTTCTCATGTTTAAGAAACTCCGCCTCCACTTCCACAGGAAGATGCAGGGGATCGAAATCATATTTGCCGAAGAAAGCTTGCGCTTCATTTTTTCCTTTCTCAAACCACTCATCGTAAATCCGCTCCGCCTGTTCTTTTCCTTTCAGATAATAAGCCGCAATCATAAACTTGTTGCTTATATCCATATCCTCCCTGAAAGAGGAGAAAATATACTGCATTTTCAGATGGTTGTTTTTAGCCAGCACAATCTTGACCCTTTCATTCATTTTGGAGCAAGGTGCACAATGAGGGTTCGTAAGGATCGTTAAGGATATATTCCCTTCCGGATTTCCAAACACGATATCCGAATTAATCCCGGTTTTATAATAGGGCTGCTTTTTCAACAGCGCGGCGAACACATCCTCATCCGCTTTCAAGCTGCTTAATTCCTGACTTGTCTGCTCTGTTTTCCTGTTCTCACTCAACCGGGGAACAAATATGTTTAAAAGCAGGAAAGGAATGAAATATACGCAGCCGAGGCTCAATAAATCGACAAGGTTTACTTCCGGCATTTCAATCTGACCGGCCAGGATGTTGACCGAAAAGATACTCCAGAATAATCCCTGTACTATCAGGCACAACGGACACCACTGTTTCGCCTTAACCTTTTGATACCAGACACTCCAAAAAGAGTAAGGCAAGGCGCAGATATTTATAAAGACCAGAAAAGGTATCAGACCGGGAAAGAACAGCAATACAATTGTATTTGAAATGAAATAGCCCAACCCTGCTTCGCTCCATCCGATTACTCCCATGAATTTTGCCACGTCCGATTCAAGCACATTATTACAGTCGCTCTCACTGAACAACGAACAAATCCGGTCTGCGTATTCACTTCGTATATGCAGTTGTTTTTGTACCAGAAGAAAGCAGATCCCGACACCTGCCAGATTAAAGAATAGCAAAAATGATTTCCACAAGTCTTTATAAAGCCCTCCCAACACAAAGGGCAGTAAAAGGCAAAGGGATAAAAGTAGAACTAAAAATGCCTTTTGCACGACATCAAATAATTCTTTCTTCCGATTTACCGCATAACCGGGTTCGATCGAGGAGGGATCACTTTCCAACATCAACACTATGCCCGACCATATATCCAGAAACTCCTTTACGGGTGTTTTTAACGGTCTACCTCTCCATATCGTTTCCACATATTCCGGCCCCACTTTGGATACGATCCGGAAATCATCGGAAACATGCGCGATAAAAGGAAGTTGTAAATCCTTAATATCTTTTTCTTTGTCTTTCACTTTTATACCCATATTTTCTATCCCATAATCCGACAACATCCCGGATAACCCATATAAATTATATTTATGCGGATGTTCTCTGAAAAGATTGTTGGAAAATTTTTCAGTATGCTTAACCTTCAACAGCCTTAATATGGATGTGAGAATATTCTCCGTAGGCATAGTGGATAAAAATGTAATAGTAAACTGATTTGAACTATAGTATCCGGCCCGTAAGGGCCGGATACTCTTCTGCTTAAAGATAATCCTTATATATATCGAAATGATATCTCTTTTTATAACGACATGCCCGGATTCTGAACCAGATTCGGATTACGACGCATTTCGTCCAGCATAATCGGAGCAAAATACATCTTATCTTCCCACTTTCGGTTTTCACGGTGGCTCAAATTCTGTACATAATAGAAGTAGTTATATTTCTCTTCATTATGGATATAGGGTTTGTTTTGAGTTTGTCCCGGTTTCAAGATACCTTCCACCAGAATACCGGTAATTGGCTTGTTACCTGTTTCCGAAGCAATCATCCAACGACGTACATCAAAATAACGATGTTGTTCGTAAGCCAACTCCGCCCGACGATCCCGACGAACAAATTCGCGCAAATCACTTTGGTTGAACTGTACACCACGAACTGACAACGCAGTGCGGGTATCTTTCAATTCCACTCGTCCGCGCAAGATATCCATCCATTTCGCGGCTTCTTCCAATTCTCCTAATTCCACACAAGCTTCTGCCGCGATCAAATACATTTCGGCCAAACGCATATAGATATGAGGCACCTCTTGTCTAAAATATTGTGCGTCAATCGAAGTGTCGATCAACTTTTTCTCATAATAACCGGTCCAGGAACCATTCCAATCCTCAATCGGCCCATTACGACTATCAATACCCCACATAGAACGCCTTTTCTGACCATCCTGATAGAGCAAATCTATCACATTACCGTCTGTTACTTCATATTTTCCTACCTGCAAGCGTCCCAACGGCGTAGGATCCAAAGCAGCTCCGGCAGAGCGGGGACGCCCCCATTCATTACCGTCGGTAGCTACTGTGGCATACATACGTGGGTCACGTCCATTATAGGGATTACCCTCTTGCCAATCGCCAGGTTTGGTCATCCCGTCGGAAATGCTACCATCTTCAAATTCAAACGCCATCACCAAGTCATGGGTCGGTGTAGTTCCTGACCAGTTAGTGTATCCGTTAGGTCCATGCCATAATCCCATCCTGTTTTCAGCACCACCCGAAGTTGAATAACTGCGTACAAACATTTGTTCACTGTTTGTCTTATCAGTCATAATGGCCTTAAACTTCACCGCTCTTTCCGTATTAATTCCTCCGGTGCAATCGAGCAGTTCAAAAGGGGATTCTTCAATTACTTTGACCGCATTCTCTTTCGCCAAGCGATAAAGCGCCATACGATCACCATCATATTGGTTAACCGGCAAAGTATTCACCACGCGATCCGCATAGAGTTGACTGGCGAAATGCAGTGCGATACGTGCTTTCAATCCGGTAGCCACATATTTGGAAACTCGTCCTACCTCTGAACCGGAAACACTTTCCGGTAAAGTCTGTTCTGCGATATCCAAATCAGCCAACATGAACTCCACACATTCCCGAATGGTATTTCGTGGTTGTTGCATATCTACCTGTTCATTCAGCGAGAAGTCTTTCGTTACGATGGGAACTCCACCAAAACCACGGATCAACTCATGATACATATGTGCCCGCATATAATGAGCTTCTCCCTTCAAACGCTCCTTGCTAATCCCTACTTTTTCCGGTACGTTATCGATATTATTGATAATAATATTGGCATAGCGTATGCCCCGATAACGTAATTCCCATTTGAACGGATTATTATCATTATTGTACCATTCTACATTCCCTTCATTGATAGCCACTGACTCATTCACAATCCGCTGACCATAATTATGAGTAAAATAGGCATCATCCGTCAATCCATCCAAGGAGTGTTCTTTGGCTCCTGGATGAATATTGTTATAGAGTTCCAATACAAAAGCCTGTGTCAAAGAGGCATCCGAAAAGACCAAATCTTCCGTATATTCCCCTGTCGGTTCCAGATCCATGAAATCTGAACAAGAACTTAAGCTAATTATCGAAATAAAAGCTACGGATACTAAAATACATATTAAATTTTTCATATTCTCTCTATTTTTAGAATGTTAACGAAAGACCTGCATTCCATACACGACGTTGCGGATAATCACGTCCCGTATTATTCTGTTCCGGGTCTTGCACCTTTACACCGTCTATTGTAAACAGATTGGAGCCGTTCACATACATGCGTAAATTTTGGATTCCCATGTTGCGGATAGCCGGGAAGTTAAAGGTGTACCCTATCTCCATATTTTTTAGACGTAGATAATCGGTATTCCTTTGGTAATATGTACTCTTTTGATCGCCATTCTCCGTCGCCCAATATTCGTTTTGACGATCGTATGTTCTCGGATGTTCCACCTGCCAGTTTTCTTCCGTCCAGCGGTTTTCATACATAAACTTATAGAAATTTCCGGACTCCCCGGCTCTCTCACGCCAGATATAAGTAATCGCACCAGTCGCACCCTGGAAGAGTAATAACACGTCGAAATTATTCCAACGGAGTCCCATCGTAATCCCAGTCACAAAACGTGGTTCACGATTTTTATTAGAACGTACCCGGTCATCAGCGTCAATTTTTCCATCTTTTTTGTAGTCCACATACTTAATATCACCCAAACGAGCATTGGCCCAGTGCGGATAGTTGTCTAACTCCTCCTGCGTATTGAATACACCGTCAGCAATATACCAAAGTTCGGTATCCACCGTTTTCCCTGTACTTTTTTGATAGTCTGGTCTACCGGGCACCTCATCCCAGAAAAGGATCTTATTGCGGGCATAGGTCATATTAGCAGAGATATCATATTCTACCTTTCCTATCCGGTCGTTCCAGGAGATCAACCCTTCAATCCCCTTGTTTTCCATCTCACCTAAATTTTCTTTCGGTAGAGTAATACCTGAGGTATGCGGCAAAGAAGCGTTCCGATTGATCAACATATTGGCTCGTTTGTGATAGAATAAGTCAGACTCTATACTCAAGCGGTTTTGCAGAAATTTGAAGTCAAATCCTAAGTTATAAGTAGTACCCACCTCCCAAGTGATATTGGGATTAGGCGTACGGGTCGGTTTCAACGTTTTGCTCAATCCACCACCAAGCAGATAGTCCGTACCAAAGCTGTAGGTATTGAGATACTGGATACTTCTATCCAAGTTATTATCGCTATTCAACAGAGCGTCATTCCCTGTTTGGGATACCGAGGCACGCAGTTTGAAATAGTCTATAAAGCTTACGCTTTCTTTCCAGAAAGACTCTTCCGACACACGCCATGCGGCCGAAACGCCGGGGAAGAAACCATAACGGGAATCTTTCGGGAAACGATAGGAGCCGTCATAACGAAATACAAATTCCAACAGGTATTTCTCCAAGTAGTTATAAGTTAGACGGCCGAAATAATTCAAACGACTCTCTTCCCAAGAATAACCTTCTGTTTCCGCATCGGTAATAGGAGCATTGTCAAGTTCATCCAAAGAATCGGAAATAAAATATTTCCGAAAAGCACGTACCCGGCGCCACTGTCTGTCTTCCGCCTCAACCCCTAAAGATGCACCAAAATTATGATCACCAAATGAACGATCATAAGAAGCGATAAAATTCACCATCCAGTCTGTCTGGTCATCGCGTCTCTCTTCCAATTCAGGCGAGGAAACTCCTTTCGGCGTTGGTGTCAACTTATATTCCGGATTGCCGTCCCAGTTATATAACAGGAAAGGCTTGGCAAAACGGCGACGATTATGAAAGTGTTGGTCATACGAAGCACTACCGGTCAGTATTAAACCTTCCACACCGGGGATTTTTAAAGTAGCTTTCAATGTATTCTGGATATAATACCCTTTTTGTGTATCATGTCCGGTTGCAGGAGTTGAACGCACAACCGGATTATCTCCATACTCAATATCCGGACCTGGTTCGCCACTAGGCCAATAGGCCGGCATTGTAGGCTTACTGCGCACCAGTGCCGAGAAGATATCACCGGCTCCGCGCGGTGGATATTTTGTCACCTCCAGACGGCTAATTGTTCCATAAGAGATATCCAAATAGTCATTGATTTTCATATCCAGATTTACACGTACACTGTATTGGTCGTAGCGGTTGGCTGAATTTTTATATATCCCGTCTTCTCCCTTCGCCGCCAAATTCATATAAAATTTAAAACGGTCGGAACCTCCGCTCAACCCCACATCATGGCTATATCTCGGAGAAAAATCTTTAATAGTCTCCTCGAACCAATTGGTATCGGGATGAGTCCAAGGGGCGGATCCATCTTTAAATTTTTGTAAGTCTTCCGCAGTATAACGCTCATTACGCCCAGAATAGCGATCAATATCATTGACCATCGTGGCATATTCAAAAGCGTTAGCTACTTCCGGCAGGCGGGTTGGCTGAGAATATCCCATATTTCCGTTATAGGTAATGACAGGTTTACCTTCTTTTCCTCGCTTAGTAGTAATTAAGATTACCCCGTTAGCCGCGCGCGAACCATAAATAGCGGCAGAAGCGTCTTTCAATACGGACATAGATTCTATTTCATTCGGGTTGATACGGTTCATACCTCCGGCACGCCCAGGAACTCCATCAATAACTATCAAAGGATCCTTACTGCCCAAAGAGTTTGTTCCACGGATACGAATAGTCGTTCCACCACCGCCCGGTTCGTCAGAACGTTGAAAGCCGATCACACCTGGCATACGTCCGACCATCGCACCGGTCAGGTTGGTTGTCGGCGAAGCTTTCAGTTCATCCCCGCTGACACTGGCCACAGAACCGGTAACGGAAACCTTCTTTTGCACGCCATACCCTACCACCACCACTTCGTCGATGACCTGGGTGTCTTCCTGCATTACTTGATTAATAACCGTACGGGCGCCGGCATCCACTTCTGCGGTCTTATAACCTACATAAGAAAATACCAATGCAACATCAGTACCTGTTATGCCGGAAATAGAAAACCGGCCGTCCAGATCGGTAATAGAACCCAGAGTGGTTCCTTTAGCGGCAACGTTTACACCGATAAGCGGTTCTCCTGAACTGTCGGTTACCACTCCGGTAATAGTTTTTGTTTGAGCCGAGACCGTAGCGGTACATAACAGAACGAAGAAAAAAATTAGTAGTATACCAACAGGTCTTGACTGTGATTTTAAATATTTCATACTTTTTAATAAATAAAAGATTAACATTGTGAATAGCTTTTCACTATTCGGGTTTTCACATAAAAATAGAATCGAAAGGCTTTTTACATCATAGGCTCTACATTTTTGATTGTTAATACTTAGTAACTTACGATTCGTCAAGTAATCTTTGATCGTTAAAGACAATCCACATCAAGATAAAAAGAAGTGCGACCTCCTCTTTTTCAATTGCAAAGAGTCACATGACCTTGGTTACATTTATATGCCTCAAAAATATGGATATTTTTTATTTAATCAGTTAAAATTTAAGTTATTTCTTCACAAAAAAGCCTTTTTCTTCCGAAAAAGGCTTAATAAGGGCTTGTTGGCCACCGGGAAATTAACCCGCATTATTCATACTCTCTTTCAGCGAGCGTAGCGAGTGGCCGTTAGGCCTGTCTTTTGCCGTCATGCTTTAGCTGACGGTTAATTATTTCCGGCTTCAAGGCCGGTTCCTCT
>JAITVG010000042.1 GCA_031285925.1 Tannerellaceae bacterium | reverse complement strand
GACCAGAATACGATCCCGGTGCCCAAAAGAGTGATCGCTTCCACCCGCAAGCCGCATGAATTGAAGATTGCCGAAGGCGGCATCCGCTCCTATACGTTCAAGAACGAGGTGCAGCCGATTCTCGACCGCGCCTGCGTAGCCTGTCACGACGGAAGCAAATCGGATCGACCCAACTTCACGGACACCACCCATGTAGCCATAACCGACTGGAGCGGTACGCGCTCCTTCGCGAAAAGCTACCTGGCATTCCATCCCTACGTGAACCGTCAGGGGCCGGAAGCCGACATGTACGTAATGACCCCCTACGAATATCACGCCTCCACCAGCGAAGTTGTTCGCTTGCTCGAACGTGGCCATTACAATGTAAAACTGACCGCCAACGAATGGGATCATATCAACATGTGGATCGACATGAACGCCCCCGGACGCGGAGAATTTGACGCCGACCCGCTGAACGGATACAACCAGTATGCTCGCCGCATCGAACTGACCAACAAGTATGCCGGTGGTTCAGGCACGGACTGGCGAAAAGAACTTGCCGACTATGCTTCTTACCTGAAAGGGAAAGGCGAAATCCGTCCGGAAATACCCGAAAGGCCGGCTCCCGCAAAGCACAAGGAAGCGAAGGTGAAAGGCTGGCCGTTGTCTACCGACGATATTCGGAAGATGTTGTCGAAAGAGAAATCCCTGCGGAAGGAAATAGAGGTTGCCGACGGTGTGAAGATCGCCTTCGTTCGCGTACCGGCCGGCAAGTTCGTGATGGGTACGAATAACGGTTATTCCGATCAGGCGCCCGAATTTGGAGCGGAAGTGAAAAACGCCTTCTGGATGTCGGAAAAGGAATTGACCAATGAGCAATATAACGCACTCGTTCCCAATCACGACAGCCGCATCTACGCGCAGCACTGGAAAGATCACATCTCCCCCGGCTACCCGGCGAACAAACCCGATCAGCCCGTTATCCGCGTCAGCTACGAAGAAGCGCTGAACTATTGCCGAATGCTTTCCCAAAAGACCGGCCTGAAGGTGAAACTGCCCACCGAAGTGCAGTGGGAATGGGCTTGCCGCGGAGGCAGCAACCAATCGTTCTGGTACGGAACGATGGATTCCGACTTCGGTTCGTATGAAAACCTGGCCGATGTGCAGCTGGAAAAGATGGCCGTAACCGGTATCGACCCTCAGCCGATGACGAAGGATAACCCTTGGTTCCCCTACTTCAACTATTTGCCAAAGGCGGAAACGGTAGACGACGGCATGATGATCCCAACCGACAAATATGCCTACAAGCCCAATCCGTTCGGACTGATCAACATGCACGGTAACCTGCAAGAATGGACATGCTCCCGGTATGCGGACTATCCTTACAGCGACAAATCGCAGGCAACAGCCGACGCCGGGAAGATAGTAGCCCGCGGCGGCTCCTGGATCGACCGTCCGAAAGACGCCACCGCCACCGCCCGCCGCGTATATCTCCCCTGGCAAAAGGTAAACAACGTAGGTCTTCGCCTGGTGATAGAAGATTAAAAAACTACAATTCAACTTCTCTTAAAGGGATTAAAACACAGAGGCACGGAGTCACGGAGTTTTTTTAAATTACTCCGCATCTCCGTGCCTCTGATTTGACGCTCAAAGCATAGCCGAAAACAACGATAAAATAAATAAAAAGGCTTGTTTGTAAAAATTCAAAACAGTTTCTTAGTCGGTTAGTAGTGGAAAAAAACAGAAAACAGGCAGGTAATCCTTTAGTGTGATGCGCAGGTTCTTCAGTGCGTTGGAGATGTGATAATCAACCCCTTTGGAGGTTATTCCCAATGCTGCGGCTATTTCTTCCTTTGTAAGTCCCTGAAAACGGCTCATCAGGAAAATTTCCCGCGTTCGTTCCGGCAGTGAATTTAATGTTGCATCAACAATCGTTTTTATTTCTTCCGAATAAATCATTTCAGGTTCGCAGGCATCCAGGGTTACAATCCGGTTATTCAATTCCCTTAATCCGACTTCCGACATTTGGGCTAATACTTCCTGCCGGATCAGTTCGTGGCGCAAGTGATCGATCGATTTGTTTTTCACAACCGAAAACAAAAAAGTAAGCGGATGATGTATTTCATGTTTCCTGATGGTTCCCAAAAGGCTTATAATCGCTTCCGATGCGATGTCTTCGGCTATCCAGACATCGTGTACATACGACTTGGCAAACAAAAAAGCCTTTCTATAATATTGCTTATAGAATTCATTGAAGTTGGCCGATGTGATTTTTTCGTTTTGCAGCATTTGGCTCGGAAATTAATATTGCAATATTAGTCGTTTTAAATGGTTCCCCAAAGGTCTTTAGCCGATTTTTTGCCGCCCGTATTGCATAATAATCGGAACCTGTTGCAAAACTTTTGCAGGCACTATCCACCGGTGCTTTCATCGTTGCAAAACTTTTGCAAAAGCTTTCCGGACGTGGGCGCTGCAAAAATATTTTTTTGTGTATGTTTGCCGACAATATCAATTGAGTTGCAAAAGGATGGATAAGGAAATAGTTTGCAGGCTGATAGAGAATAAAACGGATGTTCTGCTGGATTTGGTGGAGAAAACCTATATCGACTCTTTTCCTTCGGATGAGCGGAGGGATTTTTCTTTAGTGCGCGATCTTATTGGGACGGGCGTGTTTAAAGCTCATGCCCTGTTGATGGATGGCAGGTATGTCGGTTTTATTACCTCATGGCAATGGGATGATTTTGCCTACATCGAACACTTCGCTATCGACGCTTCCGCGCGTAACGGAGGGATTGGCGGGCAGGCCTTGAGATTATTTCTTAACGGCCTGAATGTTCCGGTTGTTTTGGAAGTAGAACTTCCTGAGGATGAGATGAGCAAGCGGCGGATCGGGTTCTACCGGCGTGCCGGTTTTACCCCGGATGATCATGCCTACCGGCAACCGCCTTACCGTTGCGGGGAATCCTGGCTCGACATGCGCCTGATGTTTTACGGGAACATTGATCCGGAACGGGAATATGAAACGGTGAAACACCGCATCTACCGGCAGGTATATGGCGTAGAAATCTGAATTGTCAATGAAATATCCGGAGAGTTTATTCCTCTCCGGTAAGATCGAGTTTAACGTTGTCGGCGCCTCTGTCGAAATATTGTTTGCGCAGAGGACGGGCGTTTGCTTCTTTGTACCGGCATCTGTTCCGGTAAATGTCCATCGCTGCATAGACCGCCTCACGGAATGAATCTTCGGAAGCTTTGTTTTGTCCGGCAATATCATAGCCTGTACCGTGGGCAGGCGAAGTGCGCACAACAGGGAGTCCGGCCGTATAGTTCACTCCGTTCTTCATTGCCAGTGTTTTAAAAGGAGCCAGTCCCTGATCATGAAACATGGCCAGAACGCCATCATACTTTTCATACATCTGCGAGCCGAAGAATCCGTCTGCGGCATAAGGCCCGAAAGACATTATTCCCCGCTTTTCGGCTTCTTTCATTGCCGGTTTGATAATTGTTTCTTCTTCGGTTCCCAGCAATCCGTTGTCGCCGGCATGGGGATTCAGTGAAAGAACGGCAATACGGGGCTTTATGATTCCGAAATCTTCCTTCAGCGAGTGATTGAAAATCGTCAATTTATTTGCAATATCTTTCGACGTGATCGTCGAGGCGACTTGCGACAGGGGAATATGTCCCGTAACCAACGCTATCCGCAAGTCTTCCGCCATCAGGATCATTAAGGCTTTATGCTCCGCATCGCCGAAACATTCTTCAAGATATTCGGTATGTCCGGGAAAATGAAATTGATCGTTTTGTATATTGTTCTTGTTGATCGGGGCGGTTACTAAAACATCTATTGTTCCCTGCTTCAAATCCTTCACCGCAGCTTCCAACGCTTTAAAAGCGGCTTCGCCGGCAATCGGGGTCGATATAGCCAATTCCACATTCGTATCGTCGGGAATACAGTTAATGATATTTATCTTGTTGGCGCCGGCATCTTCGGCGCGGGAAACCGTATTCATATTGACAGGCGGCAATTCGAGCGCTTTCCTGTGAAACCCGGCTACTTTGGACGATCCGTATATGACGGGCGTGCAAAGTTCCGCCATGCGCATATCTCCGAATGTTTTTAAAATAACCTCATAACCTATGCCATTAATATCCCCATGGGTAATTCCCACTTTGATCATTCTTTCTTCCATATATGTATATTGAAATTAATACTTTTCGCATCCTATTCATTTTCCCTTCCGGGCATCACCCTGATTTCGGGCAATCGCATCCCGTCGCCGGGCAGGCGCAGGGTGTAAAGAGCCGATTCCGCTCTCCGCATATAATTTCTTTTGTCGGTTTCCGGAGCATATACAAACGCCTCGGCCACTACTACCCGTTGATTGTCTTCGTCGAGGCGCACGTGGCTTACAAACGGCCCTCCCATCATATCCCCCTGCATACGCCAGAGGCCGCGCAATACTCCGCAATAGCGGTCGTTCAACATGATCGCTTTATAATCCGGCACTATGTAGCGTGTTTCCGTAGTCATGTAGGAATCGGGAAAACTTCCCGGCACATTTATTTTCATCACCGAGTCCCTTTTGGCTACAAGATACTCAGGCGTAAACGTATTCGCATCGCGGTAAGGGAAAGTATAAACCACAATATCCGTGCGTCCTGTCGGAGCATCATTGGTACACCAAAAAAAGTTTTCTCCCGGTTTGGCGGTGGTCATTGCAGCCGGAATATTCAGCGTAACATTCAGCATTTCGTTCAAACGGGCGGACACATCGCGGTTGTAATCCGTTTCCAGCAATCTCATGCCCCGGCTCATTTCTTCCCGGGTAAACAAATTAACCAGTACGCGGGGATGTTCTTCGAGGTATTGTTGCAGCGCGGCGTTGTCCGGACAGTTCACAGTCAGGATCAATTGCCCGTCAGCCCAGTGATCTCTTTCCGCGGAGAGGGATACTTTGGTATACCGTGTCGGATCGGTATTAATGATAACAATATTCTTTACATAAGTAAGCAAGCCGTTAAAGTTTTCCGGCGTTGCATAAGTAATACGCATCGAAGGTTCGGCCTGCGGCAATCCCGACACCGGCGCCTGTAAATCATTCTTGAGAGCCTGTCCGGCATCCCCTTCCCAGCCGTCGGCTTCCATTGTTACTACCACCTCGTATGCCAACCCGGTGGCTCTTTTACCTAAAGGTGTACTTGTACATGCTCCGAGAAAAAGGAGCATCAGAACAGTCATTACATTAATTTGCGCTTTCATATTCCGCTTTTTTTTAAAATTATTTCCATATAGATGCTCTTATTCCTGCTTATTCCATACAAAAATAATTCTTTTTTTGGATGGTACCCAATAAAACCGGCATTATTCATACGACATCTTGTATGAATAAACGAATTAAACCTTTTATATTTATAATCATCTAATAAAGAAGACCATAAAGTATATACTGTATGAAACAATATTTAGTCTTCTTCTTGGCCGGTATCCTTTGCACTGCCGCCTGCACGGGTGGGAGTAAGGAAAAGGCCGAACTCGCTCGCCTGGTTGAAGAATGGCAGGGGAAGGAAATACAGCTACCCTCAGGCATGGTATTTACCCGTAATGTAACGGATACGTTGGATTGGCAACTTCCGGAAACCGATTTCAAGGTATTTGCGTTTGTGGACTCAACCGGCTGTGTGAGTTGTAAGTTACCGTTAAATGCAACACACCGCAACAGATTAAACTAAAAATACGCGGACAGGTTATTTAAATAAAGGAGGTGCTATGGAATAAATACCGGAGAACAAACAGGCTATCCGCCGAAGAACAGTAAACGGGTAGCAATCTTTTTGAGAATCAAACAAAATTAGAAATGTCATTAAATTCTAACTAATATGACTAAAAAATTATTTGCTATAATCGTAGTAATGGCGGCAGTTGTATCTGCGGGCTTCTATTTCACACAAAACGAACAGGAAGTAACGGCTTCGGATGTTTTTACAGACAATGTTGAAGCGCTGGCAGCCGACGAGAGAAAGCCAGATACAGATCCGGATGCAGATGTAAATCCGCTCTGTCCAAATGGATGTGTGGATAGATGTAAGAAAGGATGCTATTGTTATGGATGGCATGAAGAGTATGATGAGTATGATGGATGGTGAGCTACTGAGTATTAATAGTAATTAAATTATGAGAATTACTTTCCGCCGCTTGTGTAGCGACGCAAGCGGCGGATTTAACAATCTAAAATCCTTCGTATTATGAACAAAGCAACTATTTTAATCCTTGCCGCTCTGTGTTGGAGTTGTGCAAATAACTCTCCAACAGAAAAACATCAGAGGGAGAGAGACAATATAATTAATGTAAAAGACCAGATACGGGAAATCATTACGGAACCTGTACTCATAGGGAGAAGTAACTCATGTGCGATTGTAGACAGTTTTATAATTATAACCGATTTCAGATCGCCGGATATGCTTATACATCTGTTTAGTAAGAATACATTCCGACACATTACCAGCGCCATACCCATGGGACAGGGGCCGGGTGAAATTGCGAATATAGGACATCTGGAGGGGATCGACAGCCTACGTAGATTTTATGTAAACGATCACGGGAGGCAGCGGATTCTAAGCTATGACCTGGACAGCATCCTTGCCAACCCCTGCTATATACCGGAGGTGAAAATGATAATGAACAACACTATTTTCCCAAGTATATACAAATACATAAACGACACATTAAGCATAGGCCAGATAATTGAGCCTATCGGAAATTCGGATTTTTCCCAATCGATTGGCAGATGGAATATGACGACCGGGACTGTTACGAAAATGAACTATACGCATCCGGATATAAAAAAGAAGCGCGTTGCGTTTGCGGCATCGAAAGAACACGGGATATACGTTGAAAGTTACAGAGGATACGACCTGATAAGCATCTGTGATTTAGATGGGAATTTGAAATACAACATATACGGCAGGCACTGGAATAAAAATCCGACAGGCAGAAAAATTGACTATTTCGACAGTATAATCTTCTGTAAAGACAGGATAGTAACCCGTTATTGCGGCGGAGAGGCTTTTATCCGGAGTGAAAACGGAGAGATAAAAGCAAATTGGCCAACTAAAATAATGATATTCGATATAAGCGGGGATTATATCCAAACGCTTGAAACCGGATATAATATAAGTAGATTTTGTTATGACGAAGAAAACAACCGCCTTATTCTAAGCTTTGATGATGAAATCCAGTTTGGCTACCTGAACCTCGACGGTCTGATTGATTGAAAGCGATTAACAATCTAAAATCCTTTATATTATGAATAAAGCAACTATTTTAATCCTTGCCGCTCTGTGTTGGAGTTGTGCAAATAACTCTCCAACAGAAAAACATCAGAGGGAGAGAGACAATATAATTAATGTAAAAGACCGGATACGGGAGATCGTTACCGATCCTGTATACATAGGTTCAAACAGTGTATGCATGGTTATTGACAGTTTTTTAATGATAAAAGATTATAAATCACCTGACATGATTCTCCATCTGTTTAACAAAAATACATTCCGATATATTACCAGCGCCATACCCATGGGGCAGGGACCGGGTGAAATTGTGAATATAGGACATATAGAAGTTATTGATAATCAACGGCGGTTTTATGTAAACGATCACGGAAAGCAGCGGATTTTCAGTTATGATTTAGACAGCATCCTTGCTAATCCGCGCCATATACCGGAGGTGAAAATGATAATGGATAATACTATTTTTCCGTCTGGATACGAATACATAAACGACACATTAAACATCGGATTGATAATCGAGCCTATCGGAAATTCGGATTTTTCCCAGTCGGTTGCCGGATGGAATATGACGACCGGGACTATTGCAAAAATGAGCTATACGCATCCGGATATAAAAAAGAAGCGTGTTGCGTTTGCTGCATCGAAAGAACACGGGATATACGTTGAATGTTATGGATACTACGACCTGATAAGCATTTGCGATTTTGACGGGAATTTGAAATACAACATATACGGCAGGCACTGGAATAAAAATCCGACAGGTAGAAAAATTGGCTATTCCGAAAGTGTAATCTTCTGCAAAGACAGGATAGTAACCCTTTATTCCGGCAAAGAGGCTTTTATCCGGAGTGAAAACGGAGAGATAAAAGCAAATTGGCCAACTAAAATAATGATATTCGACATAAGCGGGGATTATATCCAAACGCTTGAAACCGGATATAATATAAGTAGATTTTGTTATGACGAAGAAAACAACCGCCTTATTCTAAGCTTTGACGATGAAATCCAGTTTGGCTACTTGAACCTCGACGGCCTGATTAGTAGTTAAAGTAGTCAGAGTAGTCAAAGCCGTATCAGTGAACGCAGACAACGCAAAGAACGCAGAAAAATGCAGAAATAATTATTCATCTGCACCGGTCTGCGCTCGCTGCGTCGTCTGTGTTCTCTAATACGAGATATAGTATGAATAATACAGGTTAGAACCTGTTTAAAGCCCTGTTGCCTCCATCCACATATTAGCCATCAGCTGGCGTCCGGGAAGATCGGGATGTACGCCGTCGCCCGCCCAATAGCGCGCAGGCGCCTGCTTCATGGCTGCATCGAAGCCGGACTGGAACGGAACGAATACGGCATTAAATTCGCCGGCCAACTTCTTGGCCGCCTTGCGGTATTCGTCGAACATCGGGAACCAGCGTTGATCTTCAATTGCCGATCCGCCGCGCAAGGCGAAAGGTTCGCAGATCACGAACTGCACGTTCGGCAATTTTTCCTTCGTATACGCAAGCAGGTTCCGGTAGTCGTTTTCGTACACTTCGAGCGTACCCTTGTAGCCGCCGCCCAGCGTGTGCCAATAGTCGTTCACTCCGATCAGGATACTTATCACGTCCGGAAAAAACGCCAGACATTCAGGCTCCCAACGTTCGCGAAGTTGATATACTTTGTTCCCGCTTATCCCCCGGTTATATATCTTGGGCTGTTTGTCCGCGTGAGCAGTCAGCAACTGTCCGGCAATAAACAGACTGTATCCGCCACCGAGCATTTGCGTGGAATTGGCGGTATTGTTCGCCTTGTCGCGGCCTGCGTCCGTAATCGAATCGCCCTGCAACATGATCACTGCGTCTTTCTTCAACGTGATTTTAGATGCGTTCGCTGCCGTTTGTTCCTTTACGACCGCTTTTGCCAACTCCGGGATCAATAAGGCGCCGGCGCCTGCCAGTACGCTTTTTTTCAGAAAATCTCTTCTGGTGTCATTCATGGTATATTCACTTTAATGTTATGTATAAGAATACAAAGTTATCAAGAATAAACAGAATGCAAAGCAGCAAGCAAAATTTAAAAACAGTTTCTAAAAAAACTAATGGGAAGTATATGGTGTTTTAGTGCTTTCTACGTATACCTTTAATCATTTCACAGCTGTGAAGTTTTCTTTTCACAACTGTGAAACTTTCTCTTCACAGCTGTGAAAAGATTAAAGATATATATGAAAAACACTAAAGGTACGCGTGAAAGGTACTAACCTGCATTATTCATACTCTTTTTTTCAGTGAGCGTAGCGAGTGGCCGCAGGCCTGTATTTTGCCGGTTTCAACCGACGGTTTTAAAGATGGGGGCGAAGCCTCAACCTCTGCGGGTTTCAACCCCTTTACACCTCACCCCCGACCCCTCTCCACAA
>JAITVG010000266.1 GCA_031285925.1 Tannerellaceae bacterium | reverse complement strand
ACAAAGCTGACTCCCGAACAGGCCGCCTATATCGGCGTTTCGGAAGACGGCCCCTACAAAGCGGAACATTACAGGTATTAAATATGTTATATCGCAGTAAAGCTCCATTCCGTTTGGGTATCGCCGGTGGCGGTACTGATGTTTCGCCTTACTCCGACTTGTATGGAGGAGCGATACTGAATGTGACGGTCAATCTTTTCGCTTATGCCACGATCCGCCCGCTTGAGAATGGGAAGATCCGCTTTGTTCATGTGAATGAACAGATCACGGAAGAGTTCGATGCCACGGCAAGCCTTCCTTTGGAGGGCGATCTTGTGTTACAAAAAGGTATTTACAACTCCATCGTGAAGCGATACAATCAGGGTGTCCCCCTGTCGTTTGAATTAACTACGTCGATGGATGTTCCGTCGGGTTCCGGGTTGGGAGCTTCTTCCACTTTGGTGGTGGCCATACTCGGCGCCTTTACCGAATGGCTCAAACTGCCGTTGGGCAAATACGATCTGGCGCATTACGCCTACGAAATAGAACGGCAGGACATAAAAATGGCAGGAGGAAAACAAGACCAGTATGCCGCCACATTCGGAGGGGTAAACTTCATGGAGTTTTTAGAGAACGACCAGGTTATAGTGAATCCCCTGCGCATCAGCGAGGATACCTTGCAGGAATGGGCGATGAGCACGGTGTTGTTCTACACGAACCGGCAACGCCAATCCGCCCGTATCATAGAGGAACAGGCCGAAAACGTAAAGAAGCAAAACCGCGAATCACTGGAAGCCATGCACAATGTGAAGCGTGAGGCTTTCCGGATGAAGAACAGTTTGCTGCGCGATGAGTTGTGGGAATTGGGGAAAGCGCTCAACACAAGCTGGGTCAATAAGAAGAAGATGGCGAAGCATATCTCGAACGAATTTATCGACAATATCTACGAAACGGCTATGGCAAACGGTGCCTTGGGTGGGAAAATATCAGGAGCCGGCGGTGGCGGTTTCATGTTTTTCTATTGCCCGGGAACCAGCCGTTATGCGGTGGCCAACGCCTTAACCGGGCTTCAAACAGGGAAAGTTCATCCGTTTGAATTTTCCGAAAAAGGACTGACTGCATGGACTGTAAAAGAATAATAGAAACCCGGATAGCACAGCATCAGGATATTATCCGGGAAATCATGGATGATCAAAAGCTTCAAGCCGTTATCGCCGAGGCTGCCGAAGCAATCATAGCCTGTTTCAGGAACGGCGGAAAGGTCTTTTTCTGCGGGAACGGCGGAAGTGCTGCCGATGCACAGCATTTGTCGGCCGAATTTTCCGGAAAGTTCTATATCGACAGGCCTGCCCTGCCTTCGGAAGCCCTGCATTGCAACACTTCGTACCTGACAGCCGCGGCAAATGATTATTCTTTCGATCTTGTTTATTCCCGGCTTATATCGGGGATAGCGCGGAAAGGGGATATTCTGATCGGGCTGTCTACTTCGGGAAACTCGAAAAACATACTCGCCGCCTTTTCCCTTTGCAGGGAAAAGGGGATTACTACCATTGGATTCACCGGCAAGGCGGGCGGAGGGATGAAAGAGTGTGCCGATTTACTTGTCAATGTTCCATCCGAAGATACCCCGCGCATACAGGAAGCGCATATCCTGATCGGCCATATTATTTGCGAATGGATGGAAAGCGTTTTATTCGGCAATAATAATATGTAATATGGAATGTGTTATCCTGGCCGGGGGAACAGGCAGCCGCTTGCAAAGTGTCGTATCGGATGTACCTAAATGTATGGCTCCGGTTGCCGGAAAGCCATTTCTTTACTACTTAATATCTTCGCTGAAAGAAGCCGGCTTCAAGCATATTATTCTATCGCTGGGCTACAAGCATGAGGTTGTCGAAGCATGGTTTGCCGCCAATCCGGCAGCTGTCAATATTTCTTTTATAACGGAAAACGAACCGCTCGGAACGGGAGGCGCCGTAAAGTACGCCTTAACGAAAGCTACCCAAGAGGATGTTTTCGTCTTAAACGGAGATTCTTTTTTCCATATCGACTATGCCGGAATGCTCCGTATGCACAAAGAAAAGGAAACAACCGCCACGCTTGCACTGAAAGAGATGAAGAACTTCGACAGGTATGGCGTTGTAGGGATTAATGCCGACGGTTATATCACTCATTTCTCCGAGAAACGCTTTTGTCGATCAGGATTAATCAATGGGGGTACTTACCTCATCGCGAAAGAATCCCTTGCCGGCTTTCCGGATAAGTTTTCCCTGGAAAAAGACTTTTTCGAGAAGGAAGTATCTTCAGGTTCTTTGGTCGGGTTTGAGTCTAAAGGCTATTTTATCGACATAGGCATTCCCGAAGATTACCGGCAGGCACAAATTGATTTCAAAAATGGCGCATATCAAAAAATATAGCACACTGTTTTTAGACCGCGACGGTGTTATCAACGTCCATTGCCCCAATGATTACGTGAAGTCTGTCGATGAATTTGTTTTTATCGAAGGGGTATTGGATGCTTTCCGCCTGCTCTCCCCTCTTTTTCTACATATTATTATAGTAACCAACCAACGGGGAGTAGGGAAGGGGCTTATGTCTTCCGAAGATTTGGATCGTATTCACCGCTACATGGTGCAAACCGTTCTGGTGCATCAGGGAAGAATTGATCGCATCTACACGTGTATCGATACGGACAGCAACAGCCCGTACAGAAAGCCCAATACCGGTATGGTTCTTCAAGCGCTGAAAGATTTTCCGGACATCACTCTCTCGAACAGTTATATGGCAGGCGACAGCATTTCGGATATGCAATTCGCCGACAAATCAAATATTCCAGCCGTGCTTATCGGAACGAAATATACTCCCGAAGCAATTGCGTCATTAAATATTCGTGCGCAGTTCCCCGATTTGCTTACTTTTGCTGAAAGGATTCAATCGAAAAGTGTATGAAAATAGCGATGTTATCTCCCTTTTACCCCTACCGGGGCGGCATAGCCCAGTTCAGCGCGATGCTTTATACTGCTTTGGAAAAAGAAGGGCATGAGGTAAAAGCCTTCAACTTTAAACGTTTGTACCCCAACTTCCTTTTCCCGGGAAAGACTCAGTATGTGGAAGAAGGAGATGCGATTGTTATTCCGGGCGAACGCCTTCTCGACAGCGTTAATCCTTTCTCCTACTGCCGAACGGAAAAGGCTATCCGGGCTTTTCGTCCGGATGTATTGATTATTGCATACTGGATGTCGTTCTTTGTTCCCGGCTACGCCCATATAGCCAACCGCATGAAAAGGCATTGCAAGGTGATTACGCTGATCCATAACGCCATTCCCCATGAACCACGCTTTTTCGACCGGCCGCTGGCCTCTCTGTTCTTCAGGCAAAGCAGCGCTTTCGTTGTGATGAGCCAAACGGTAAAGGATGACTTATTGAAATTAATACCCCAAGCCCAATACATTTACAATCCACACCCGCTGTATCATCATTTTGGAGAAAAAAGGGGAAAAGAAGAATCCTGCCGGAAACTTTCTCTTCCGGCCGGTAAGCGAACATTGCTGTTCTTCGGGCTGATACGCGACTACAAAGGGGTTGATCTTTTAATAAGGGCGATGGACGGATTGGACGACAATTACCAACTGATTATTGCCGGGGAGAGTTACGGCAGCTTCGACAAATACCGGGCGTTGATCGATTCATCTCCGGCCTGCGCGAGGATCCATGTATACAACCGGTATATCGGCGATGAGGAAATACCGTTCTTTTTCTCTGCGGCCGATGCGCTGGTACTTCCTTATCGCTCGGCGACACAAAGCGGCGTTGTTTCCATTGCCTGCAATTATGATCTTCCGATGGTGGCTACTCCGGTCGGTGACTTTCCGCAAAGCATCGGCTTGCCGCAAACCGGAATTGTCGTTCCGGAAATATCCCCGAAGGCGATTGCGAATGGGGTTACCGGACTATTTGAACCGGAAAACTTATCCTTTTTCCGGGCGAATATCGCCAAAGAGAAAGCCGCTCTTTCGTGGGATGTCCTTGCAAAGGCGTTGATAGAGTTTTCGGATACGCTGTAAAATTTTATAGAATCTATTCTACCCCCTTCTTCCTCCAACCTCTCCAAAGACTATGTCCGATAGCGCCAATTACCAGCAAGAGTATCAGGAAAGAACCATAAGCCGCCATGTTTGCTGCAACGACATATCCTTCCGGGCGGAAATCAAATACGATCCGGTGTTCGCCGGCGGGGATGCGCATCGCCCGCAATGTCCAGTCTGCGCGGAAATGCGTAGTCGGTTTGCCGTCGATCGTGGCTTCCCATCCCGGTTGATAATATATTTCCGAAAAGACAGCCAGCTGTTCGCTTGAAGCATTGGATTGATAAGTCAGGCGATTCGGGCGATATTCGGTCAGCTCGATCTGCGCCAGAGAGTCGTGCTGCGCAGTGAAGGCTTCCAGTTCTCCGGCAAAACGCCGATCCACGATCGCAGTCTTCAGCGGATTTACCGTATTCAACGCTTCTATTTCCGCATCGGCATTTTCCACAAGCTGCACCTCCGAAACAAACCACGCATTACCGAAAGCAAAAGGATTGTGTACGGGAGGAGCCGCCGGATTATAGATCACGTAGCGCATATTCAGCATATTCAGCGAAGGCGTATGCGGGAAAACTTCCCGAATGCTCTGCGCCGTAGCCTGCTCTTTTCCGAAAGCCTGCATGATGGTGTTTAATTCCGGTTGCAGGCGGTACTGGATCAATTCATTGTAACGTCTTAGTTTGGCGGCGTGATAACCACCGATCGAATGATGGAAATAGGACGTGTTTGTTTCCTGAAACGGATTGTTCAGGTTGATTACCCGGTAGGAAAGGTCGTTGTCTTTCAATATCTCCCTGTCGGCTGCGGAGGCTTCGTAAGTAGCCGTTGCGGAAGCTTCCTTATAGTTGCTGTCGTTCAGGTAACGTTTATCCACCGACCAAAGGTCGGCGACAGTAAGAACGGTAATCCCCACGCAAACGATCGCGGATACTTTCTGTTTGTCTTTCGCCCGGAGATAAAGGAAAACCAGGCCGGCCGTCAGCAGAACAAACATCAACGACCGGAATGCGTCCGCCGAAGCCAGCGATGCCCGGTCGGAAAGCAATGCGTCGTAGTAAAACTGATCGCTAAAACGGGCGTCGTAAGCGGATTGAAAACTGAGGAAAGCATTGGGAAGCAGCCAGACAATCAGGCAAAGGCCTCCGCAAACGGCTAATGCCGTGATAAACCCTTTCCTTAGTACTTCAGGCGCAACCTTGCCCGTCAATATTTCTTTCAATCCCCAAAAGCCGATCAGGGGAAATACCATTCCCGG
>JAITVG010000245.1 GCA_031285925.1 Tannerellaceae bacterium | reverse complement strand
AATCGGCCAAGATGATGGACATATCCCTGCTGGATCACATCATAATTGCGGACAACAGCTATTACAGTTACGCCGACGAAGACCGGTTGAGCCTCTAAGCCGTCGGCAGTTTGGATGTATGCCGTTCCTTTATAAATAAAATCGTTATGATTACGTTAAAAGGGGCTGATCCTCAAATGATAGCAAATAACCTTACTCCGTATGAACCAACGCATCCGGGCGAATTACTGAAAGAAGAAATAGAATATCGCGGCATATCGCAAAAGAAACTTGCCGAACGCATGGGAATGTCATATACGGTACTGAATGAAGTCCTTAACGGTAAACGCGCCGTAACAACCGAATACGCCTTGCTGTTTGAAGCCGCCTTGGGTATTGAAGCCGGTATGTGGATAAGAATGCAGGCGGACTATAACATGCAAATAGTAAAACGGAACAAACCATTTGCCGACCGTCTTGCTCAAATACGCAAAATGGCGGCGATACTCTAATCTGTTCCCGCAGAAGCCGCTTACAAGCAAAAACTTAAACAAACTCTTCAAATCGTAGTGTTAAAATCGATGCCCGATTACGCTTACAACGGCCCGTGGTATGATCACCGCGCGGATATCGAAACGGTGCTACTTGTCGGCGGCGGCGTGACGTCCATCGGGAACAGGGCTTTTTCCTATTGCGACGCCTTGACGGAGATCGCCATTCCCGCCAGTGTAACGTCCATCGATTACTACGCTTTTGAACGTTGCGACGCTTTGGCCAGCGTAACCTGTCTGGCGCCCACGCCGCCGACGCTGCTCGGCTCTGATAATTTCAACGCGAACACCGCCGACGTGCTGCACGTGCCCGCCGGCAGCCTCGCGGCCTATCAGGGCTCGGCATGGAAAGCCGCGTTCTCGTCTATCGTGGAGATACCGTAGGCCTGCGGCCTTACCGATTATACACATCTTTCAGAGTAGTCATCAGCCCTGTGGGCTTAGTAGTCAGAGTAGTTAAAGTAGTCAGAGTAGTCAAGTAGTCAGAGTAGTCAAAGTAGGGGCGACCCTTGCGGTCGTCCCTCCGTCAAGTAGTCAGAGTAGTTAGGAAGCGAGCGTAGTGAGTGGCCGCTCAACACGGAGGACACAGGGACACAGAGTTGAAAGGACACAGAGGCGCGCCATGGCGCGCGAAACTCCGTGTTCTCCGGTTCACAACATGCTCTCCGTGCCTCTGTGTTTAATCTTATAAAGGGGTTAAAACCCACAGGGGAAGCGGCTTTGCCTCCATCTTTAAACCCGTTGGTTGAAACCAACGGCAAAAGACAGGCCTTGCGGCCACTCGCTGCGCTCGCTTCCTAACTACTCTGACTACTTGACGGAGGGACGACCGCAAGGGTCGCCCCTACTTTGACTACTCTGACTACTTGACTACTTTAACTACTCTGACTACTCCGACTACTTGACTACTCTGTTTTTTTAGCCTTTATTTATTACCCTGTCGTAAAAGAACAGCGCCACCGCCGCGAATAAGCCGATCGCAAAAAGAACGATCCACAAGGCGGAAGGATTGTACGTATCCCACAACAGGTTGGTCAATTCCCCCGGAGTGAGGCTTACCTGACGGGCTGCTTCCTCGAAGTAGGCGTTGGTGGAAAGGCCTTCCGGTATTTGAAGCCCTCTTTCTGCAACGAAATCTTCGGTTATCGTTACCTTGTCCGACATCCGCTGATAGACAAACCCCGAAATAAGCCCGGCCAGAATATTCCCGATAAAGACAGGAATGAAAGAATAACCCATGTAGAGCGCCTTTTTATCGAGAGGCGCTATCCGCCCGATATATTCCGTGATCTTGGGCGATCCCGCCATTTCGCCAAAAGCAAAGATCAGGATGGCCACGAGGGTGAAAAGAACATTTTGCGAAACAAGCGTCAGCGACATCCCCAGCGTACAAACCAGAAATCCGGACATCATCGACTTGAGCGGCTTCATACGCATCACAATGGAAGACACGATGATCTGGAACAGAATGATATACATCGCATCGAAATTGGTAACGAACTCCGCGTCCATAACTCCGGGAGCCGGACTGTAATTCGCGCTGATAAACGGAACGTATTCTTCAAAGAAATAATAAAGCACGCCGGTGTCTACCCACTGGGCGATAAATACCGGAAGCGTAAAGAACAGCTGGTGATACATCGTCCAGAAGCCGGCAACGATCAAAAGGAACAGGAGGAATTTAAAATCACCGAATATGCTGCCCATATTCCGGAATATGTTGCCGAACGTTTTCCACAGGGAACTTTCGCCTTCCACCTTTTCCCGCGCCGGTTCCTTGTAGAACAGCAGAAGAATGAAGTTGATCAGGATGATCCCCGCCGATACATAAAAGATCAGGTGGGAAGTGCCTTTAAACAGTAAAGTGACCATCGGCCCGAAGAACGCGCCGATATTGACCATCATGTAAAAGATACCGAACCCGATCGAAGCCGTATCGTCCGTCGTCGTTTTGGCGATAGTTGCCGATATGACAGGTTTAAAAAGAGCGGCGCCGACAGCCAGATAAAGGTAAATCAGGAAAACGGCCGTAAATGTGGAAAACAGCGGGAACAGAACAAACGCGGAAGCATAAATGACGAAAGCAAAGGATAGCACTTTCTTATACCCGTAGCGATCAGCAATAGCGCCTGTCAGTACCGGCAGGAAATACAGTATCCCCGTCCCTACCCCCATGATAATTCCCTTTTGACTTTGTGAAAACTCAAGTCCTCCCAAGTCGGAAGACCCTGTCAGATAGTTGGCAAACAGCATAAAAAAGCCGTACCAGGCCCATCGCTCAAACAGTTCGATGGAATTTGCAACCCAGAAGGTGCGCGGAAATTTACCGAATATATTCATTGAAATTGATTATATGTTTATTAGTATGGTAAAGATACATCATCTGCTTTTAAAAACAAGAAACCACAAGAATAAATGCAGGGCAAACGCATTTAACCTGTATTTCATGCTACATTCTAAACCTCAAACAAGACGGCATATTTATTTGTTCTACTACGATAGAATAAGTACGCTTTGCGGGAGTGGCAGGCTGCTTGCCCCCGTACAGGATTGCTTGCGCCCGCAGGCCTCCTTACGGGTTTGGGCGGTGAGGAATTAACAAACCAAGCCTTCCTCCAAACCTTATTATGATAAAAAATATTGCTCTTCGTATCGAAGAGTCGGTGAACAATTTGGACAGCCTGAACGGCGAAATCCGCTTCACGCGGGAAGAACAGCTTTATTTATGCGAACACTTCGAGCCGGTGGAGCTTTGCAAAAATGAATACCTGCTCCGGCAGGGAGAAACCGAAAAATACTTCTATTTTGTGGAACAGGGCATCCTGCGCTACTGGACACCCGACGGCGAAGATCGGGAGATCACCGTCCATTTTGCCATGGAAGGGGAGTTCGCCGGTTCGTACCGGTCGATGAAAAAAGGAGAACCTTCCCGGTTTCATATCCAAGCCATCGGGAAAGCGGTTGTTTGGCGTATGGAAAGAAAACATCTGGCGGGTATCTATTCCTTTTCGCTCAACTTCAACAGGGCGGTGCGTGTGTTTTTCGAGGATTTGCACAGTCGGCAGGCCAACAGGGAAATCTGCCTGAAACTCCCCGCCGAAGAGCGCTACCGGTATCTTTTGCAACAGGAAAAGGAAATACTCCTCTCCGTCCCGTTGAAGCTCATATCCTCCTACCTCGGCATCACACCGCAAACACTAAGCAGAATAAGGAGGACTTGTTAATTGTTAATGTTGGGGCGAATCTGCGTGTTCGTCCGATTGTCAAAAATTAGTATAGATAGTATTTCTCCGTAGTACCTATACAACGGCGCCGTTGTATAGGTACTACGAGCGCGTACTATATATAGAAACACTTTTTAACATTCGAGGAATTCCACGGTAACTACTCAGCGAATCCTTTCTGTACCTGAGTTTTCTGATTCCCCGTTCAGATACGTTGTTGTCGGCCGGTATGTCCGGGTCATCAAGGAAGTTGAAGAGATAATCTCTACATTTTACAAGTCCATTCTTGAGTTGATTAAACTCTTTGCGGAGATGGTCGAGATTTTGCTGCACTTGCTTTGCCCATGTTTGTTCCCTGCCCATGTCGTTCAGGTATTCAAGATTACGTAGCAGATGAGCCAGACACACTTGATTGTTCAAGAAGTCGATGGCAAAGTAAGCGGAGTGACGGTCGGTAACGGCTATCATGTGTTTCAATGAATCACCAAAACATTCTTTCAATACTTTTGCTTCCCTGCCACTTTGACGAAACACCAGGGTTAGACAGGTGAAAAATAAGGTGACAGTATTTCCGCCCTTGCCATGTGGTGTGCAGCTATGGTTGGAACAGCCGCAAGTGCAGACTTTTTTATAAAAACGCCTTTCGCGACAAATGGGACGTACTTGGAGGTAAAAACGGCCTTTATTTTCACGGGTATGCAGAAAATAAATCGTACTTTTGTTCTCGGAATAACATCGAGTATGGATAAAATTGAAAAATCCGGCAGCACCTATCAGGGACTTGTAAATCAAATCTCCGAGAGGTATGAACAAGGGCGACGGGCGGCTGTCATCGCCGTAAACAGCCACTTAATAGAGACCTATTGGAACGTGGGGCGGGACATTGTGGAGTTTGAGCAAAACGGTTCCGACCGGGCGACCTATGGCACACGCCTGCTTGAAAACCTGTCAAAAGACCTAACCGTGCGCCACGGGAAAGGATTTAGTATGAGTAATCTGAGTCGGATGCGGCAGTTCTATTCCGTTTATCCAATTCTTGCGGAGCTTCCGCAAGAATTCAGTTGGACGCATATTGTTGAATTGCTGTCAATAAGCGACCCTATGGAACGCTCGTTTTATGAGAGACAAAGCGTAATCGAAAGATGGAGTACAACGGAGTTGATCCGCCAAAAGAAAAGTTCCTTATTTCTACGCCTCGCCGCCTCCAAAGACAAGGATGGTATCCTGCAATTAGCCCGACAGGGGCAGATCATTGAAAAACCCGAAGATATTATCAGGGAGCCGTACTCGCTGGATTTTTTGCAAGTCCCACAACCCTATCAGGTGAGTGAATCGGAGTTGGAGACTCGGATCATCTCTAAATTACAACAATTTCTCCTTGAACTTGGTCGAGGTTTTACTTTTGTAGGCAGACAGTATCGAATCGTATTAGGTAATCGTCCGTACTATGTCGATCTGGTGTTTTACCATCGCATTTTGAGATGTTTCGTCTTAATCGACTTAAAAAAAGAACGTGCCGGCTATGCCGATGTAGGGCAGATGAATATGTATCTGGGCTACTTTGAAAACGAAGAAAACATCGAGGGAGACAATCCTCCCATCGGTATTGTATTGGCTATGGAAAAAGATGAATGGGAAGTCAAATATGCCATGCACAACAATAATTCCAACCTTTTCGTGTCTCAATACCAGCTCTACCTGCCCGACCGTGAGGAGCTAAAGGCGTTGGTGGAACGGCAACTGTCCGAAGATGAGCGGTAATTACGCTTGACGACAATACCTAAAAATGCCCCGATGGATTAAACTGTCGAGGCATTTCTGTTTTACGAGGACAGAACCCTCGGGCGCAATGTTTCATCAGTAGCCGTGGGAGTGGAAACTGGCGTACCCTGCGATTGTTCCGTCGTAACGGTTGCGCCGGGCGATGGTGCCGGAGCTTGCATATCCTCGCGGTGTGCCGTCGTAATATCTGCGAACCGTGCCGAGAACTCCTTGCCCAGCGCGGAGCCGTTCAGCACCGTGCGGCTGTTGTGGTCGATGAACGTTACCCCATAGAGATGTCCCTGATCGTTGTGCCGTAAAACAAGGTCGATGCACGACACTTTTCAGACGATTCATGCGTCCACAGTAAAAAGTTCAAAGCAGCTTGTAGTTCTCCGCAAACAGCAATGCTTCCATCATGTTTTCCGTAT
>JAITVG010000219.1 GCA_031285925.1 Tannerellaceae bacterium | reverse complement strand
GTTAAACTGTCTGAACTGTGATTCTTATGATTGAAATGATTTAACCTGCATTATTCTTACTAAATAATTAACGAGAAGCCCGGAGGACTTGCAATGAGTATGAATAATGCAGGATAGAACTTCCCATTAGTTGACGGGCATTTCTCTGTTATAAATTCATTGTTCTCGCGAGAGCGAGCTACGGTTACGGAATTTCTTCATACATTTGCTCATTATTCATCTCTAATAATACGGCTATGTGGGATAAAAAAGACTTGGAATTACTGCGCGAAAAAGGGATAAGCGAACATCGGACAGAGGCGCAGCTTCGTGCTTTTGAAAAAGGATTTCCCTACCTGGATATTGCAGCGTCGGCTTCGACGGAAAAAGGGATTATGGTTATTCCCAAAGAAACGCAGGCATATTACATGGAGGCCTGGGATAAATATCTTGAACAGGACAGGACGGTTGTTAAGTTTGTTCCTGCATCCGGAGCTGCGAGCCGGATGTTCAAGGACTTGTACGCTTTTCTTTCTTCCGGCGCAGCCGAACCCGACACGCCTTTCCTTAAACGCTTTTTCGATGAGATCAAACACTTTGCTTTCTATCATCAGCTGAATGCCAAATGTATGGAGAATGAAGGGGAAAGCATATCTTCGCTGATTGCCGCAGGAGAATATAAAAAGATCATTGCCGCCTTACTGGAACCGGAAGGACTTGACTACGGGCGGATGCCTAAAGGTCTTCTGCTGTTTCACACATATCCCGGGAAAACCCGTACAGCGATGGAGGAACATCTGATGGAAGGATCCAAATATGCAAAAAGCAACACGGGAAAGGTGAATATCCATTTTACGGTTTCCCCGGAACATTGTGCAATGTTTGAAAAACTTGTTGCCGAAAAGAAAGAATATTATGAAGAAAAGCTATCCGTAAACTACAACATATCATTCAGTGTCCAGAAACCGGGCACGGACACAATTGCGGCGGATGCGGAAAACAAACCTTTTCGCGACGGAAACGGGCAATTGGTTTTCCGTCCCGGAGGTCATGGCGCCCTAATTGAAAATCTGAATGATATTCATGCGGATATTCTGTTCATCAAGAATATAGACAATGTTGTGCCCGACAGTTTCAAATTCTCTACCATTATATACAAGAAGATCATTGCCGGCGTGCTTGTAATCCTGCAAAAACGGATATTCCATTATCTTCATCTGATAGAGAAAGGAAAATATACCCACGCCCAGATTGAAGAAATGATATACTTCCTGCAAGACGAG
Organism: Tannerellaceae bacterium; assembly: GCA_031285925.1. Taxonomy (GTDB): domain Bacteria; phylum Bacteroidota; class Bacteroidia; order Bacteroidales; family Tannerellaceae; genus QVMG01. The sequence continues at coordinate 26,284 of JAITVG010000219.1, read as the reverse complement.
TTGTGTATACGCAACCCGGAGATTAAATATCTGGAAGATGCAGAACTGGTATTATATATAAAGAATAAGCTTCATCGCCCGCTGAGAGTATGCGGCATGGTCAGAAATGAAGGCGAACCCGGCGGAGGGCCGTTCCTAACCGTAAATCCGGACAAAACCATTTCTCCGCAAATATTGGAAAGCTCGCAGATAGACATGCAGGACGCCGTGAAGAAATCCCTGTTTGAAAAAGGAACCCACTTTAATCCCGTAGATTTGGTCTGCGCCGTGACCGATCATAAAGGGGAGAAATACAACCTGCCGGATTATGTAGACGAAAATACAGGTTTTATTTCTTCTAAAAGTAAAGACGGGCGCGAACTTAAAGCCCTTGAACTGCCCGGATTATGGAACGGCGCCATGAGCGACTGGAATACGGTGTTTGTGGATGTCCCCGCAGAAACGTTTAATCCGGTTAAAACCGTAAATGATTTATTGCGGCCGGAACACAGATAATATAATTTTATGTAAGTTTGCCGCTCAATAATTAAAAATACATGGATAGCGATTTCGATACAGATTTCGATACAGATTTCGATATAAGGAAACCGGAAAACGAACGGGAATATGAAAATGCTCTTCGTCCGCTTTCTTTCCGGGATTTCAGCGGGCAGGGCAAGGTGGTGGAGAACCTGAAAATCTTTGTCATGGCTGCACGTATGCGAAGCGAAGCGCTGGATCATGTACTGTTACATGGCCCTCCCGGACTGGGGAAAACCACCCTGTCCAATATCATCGCCAATGAGTTGGGGGTGGGCTTCAAGGTAACTTCCGGCCCGGTGCTGGATAAACCCGGTGATCTGGCCGGTGTGCTGACTTCGCTGGAAAAGAATGACGTTCTCTTTATCGACGAAATACACCGGTTAAGTCCGGTTGTAGAGGAATATCTCTACTCGGCCATGGAAGACTACCGGATTGATATTATGATCGACAAAGGGCCGAGCGCGCGTTCCATCCAGATCGACCTGTCGCCTTTTACCCTTGTAGGCGCAACTACGCGAAGCGGTTTGCTTACCAGTCCGCTACGTGCCCGTTTCGGGATAAACATGCATCTGGAATATTACGACGTGGAAACGCTCACCCGGATCATCATGCGTAGCGCGGACATACTGCATGTACGCTGCGAATTGAATGCCGCCCACGAAATAGCCTCCCGAAGCAGGGGAACTCCCCGTATCGCCAATGCCCTTCTGCGCCGTGTACGCGACTTCGCCCAAGTGAAAGGCAACGGGAATATCGACAAGGCGATTGCCTGTTATTCCCTCGAAGCGCTCAATATCGACCGCTACGGGCTTGACCAAATCGACAATAAACTGCTCACTACTATCATCGATAAATTCAGCGGAGGCCCGGTAGGACTGACTACTATCGCCACTGCGCTGGGGGAAGATCCCGGAACACTGGAAGAGGTTTACGAGCCTTTCCTCATCAAAGAAGGTTTCATCAAACGTACACCCCGCGGAAGGGAAGTAACGGAACTTGCCTATACCCATTTAGGTCGGAAGCGCGGGGCAGAGCAAGGCTTTTTATTCGATTAAAACACTATGGCAGAAGGGATGAAGCGGCTGGCGAAGGAAACCGCCATATACGGACTGCCGAGTATACTCGGAAAATTTCTGAACTGGTTGCTTGTTCCCATGTATGTGCGTGTGCTCGACGGAACCGGTGAATTTGGAATCTACACCAATCTATACGCCTGGGTTGCTCTCTTTCTGGTTATTCTGACTTACGGCATGGAAACCGGCTTCTTCCGTTTCATTAACAAACAGGAAGAAAAAGAAGAGCCTTTGCGGGTTTACGCGACAGCGCTTTTCAGTATAGCCTTCACTTCCATTCTCTTTTTCATTTTGGGCATTCTTTTCCTTGAACCGGCCGGCCGTGCCTTGGGCTACGACCGTCATCCGGAATACCTCGGAATGATGATGGGAACGGTTGCCCTCGATGCTTTTACTTCCATACCTTATGCCTATTTGCGGTATGCCGGGCAGTCCGTCCGCTTTGCCACGATCCGCTTCATTAATATATTCCTGAATATTGGGCTGAATCTTTTCTTTTACCTGGCCTGCCCGTGGCTGTCGGTACACGCGCCGGCTACGGTGGACTGGTTCTACAATCCGGCTTTTGGAGTAGGCTATGCCTTTGTCGCCAATGTGGTTACTTCCGTCGCCGTGTTCCTGATGTTGTTGCCGGCGATGCTTCCGGGTATACAAAGTAAACCGGATGCCGGGCTGCTCCGCAGGATGCTGCGCTATTCTTTTCCGGTTATGATCCTTGGGGTAGCCGGCATATTCAATCAAACAGCCGACAAGATCATTTTCCCGTTTCTCTTTGAAGACAGGCAATACGCGGATGCGCAACTGGGTATTTACGGCGCCTGCTTCCGGATGGCGGCGGTAATGGTGATGTTTATCCAGGCATTCCGGTATGCTTACGAGCCGTTTATCTTTTCCCGAAACAGGGAAGAGGGCAGCTACGTGGAGTCGATGCGCTACTTTATCATTTTCGCATTGTTGATTTTCCTGGGTGTAATGTTTTATATCGACATACTGAAATATTTCGTGACGCCGGATTACTATCCCGGGCTGCGGATCCTTCCGGTTGTGATGATGGGAGAGCTGTTCTTCGGGATATACTTCAACCTGTCGTTCTGGTATAAACTGACCGACCGGACGCATTGGGGCGCCTGGTTTTCTCTCATCGGATGCGTGGCGACCGTGCTGATCATCGTGCTGTTTGCCCCCGGCTATGGTTATATGGCCTGCGCCTGGGCTTCTTTCTGTTGCAATTTGCTGATGATGATATTGTCGTATCTGGTCGGACAGAAAAAGAAGCCTGTCCCCTACGACCTGCGCTCGGCATTGATCTATTTTTCCGTCGCCGGGGTGCTTTTCACCGCGGCTATGCTTCCGAATATCGATTCGCTTGCATGGAGATTGATATATCGCACGGTGCTGCTGGCCTTTTTTATCGTTTTCATTGTAAAAAGGGATCTGCCGGCAGTCGGGCGTTATTTTCGTAAAACATAGAAACCTCCGTGCAGGCGTGCATGGTACTTTCTATAAAAATGAATAATTAATTACAAACATATAAACAAAAGTTATGACAAGAATGTGGGCGATTTTACTGCTGTGCATTGCAGCAGTGAGCCAGGCATATTCCGACGAAGGGATGTGGGTATTGAAAGAATTGAATAAACAGAGTATGGCTCGCATGGCCGAACTGGGTTTTACCCTTTCCGCCGAGCAGCTTTACAGCGAAACGGATCCGTCTATCGCTAACGCCGTGATTATTTTCGGCGGAGGATGTACGGGAATCACGGTTTCCGAACAGGGGCTGGTGTTTACGAACCATCATTGCGGCTATGGTTCCATCCAGAAGTTGAGCAGTGTGGAACACGATTACCTGAAAGACGGTTTTGTTTCCCAAACGATGGGAGAAGAACTTCCCGTGCCGGGATTAAGCGTGCAGTATCTGAAAGAAATGATCGACGTAAGCGACCGGGTGATGAACGACCTGAAAGGTATCGACGATGAGTATGAACGTTTCACAAAAGCCGATTCCATCGGTAGCATTTTGGAAGACTCCATCGGCAACACCGAATTTTTATCAGCCCGGATGATTCCTTTTTACAGCAATAACAAATATTATCTGGTCGTGTACAATGTATACCGGGATGTCCGCATGGTATTTGCTCCGCCAAGTTCGGTAGGCAAGTTCGGCGGCGACACCGACAACTGGATGTGGCCACGCCATACGGGCGACTTCTCCGTATTCCGCGTATATGCCGGCGCGGACAATCAACCGGCGGAATACAGTGCGGATAATACGCCCTACCGTCCGAAATACGTAGCGGAAGTATCTCTCCGCGGATATGAAGAAAAGGATTATGCCATGACGATCGGTTTTCCGGGAAGCACAAGCCGCTACCTCTCATCTTGGGGCGTGGAACAGCGGATCAACGACAGCAACAAACCGCGAATCGCCGTGCGCGAAGTGAAGCAGGAGATATGGAAAGAGGCGATGCTGGCAAGCGATGCCGTGCGTATCAAGTACGCTTCCAAATATGCGGGAAGCTCGAACTACTGGAAAAACTCCATCGGAATGAACCGCGGGCTGGCAAACCTGAACGTGGTAGACCGGAAGAAGCAGGAGGAATCGGCTTTCGCTACCTGGGCTGAGCGTAATGATTATCTGAAACAAAAATACGGTAAAGTGCTCTCCCTGCTCGAAAACGGTTTCACCGGCAGCGGCGAATACATAAGGAACGCTACTTACCTGTCGGAAGCCTTTATGAGCGGTGCGGAAATCGTGCGCTTGGCACGGATGGTGCAGAGTTTTGATGTAAAGGAATCGACGCCGGAAGAGATGGAAATCTTTATGGAAGACCGTATACGCCCGTTCTTTAAGGATTACGAAGCCGGTTTGGATGAGAAAGTATTGGCCGCAATGATGAAGATGGTCAAGGAAAACGTGCTTCCTCAATACCTTCCCGATATCTATCCGAAGATCGACAAGAAATATAAGGGCGACTACCGGAAGTATGCCGCCGACGTGTTTAAGAAAACCTCCCTCCTATCCGTGGAAAAGATCGAAAAGATACTGAAAGATCCGAAGGAGTATAAGAAACTGCAAAAAGATCCGGCTGCCGAATTAAGCCTCTCCGCGCTGATGTCGGTTTTTGAATTGCAGCAACAGGCAGGGCCGGCTGCGAATGATATAGACAAGGGCGAACGCCTTTATCTGGAAGCGCTGACGGAAATGTATCCGGAAAGGACATTCTACTCGGATGCCAACTTCACGATGCGCCTGAGCTACGGCTCCATTCTGGGGTATCGTCCTTACGACGCGGCCTGGTATAATTATTATACCACGCAGAAAGGTATCTTTGAAAAGGAAGATCCGGCAAGCGATGAATTTTGGGTGCAGCCCGAAATACTGGAACTGATCGAGGGCGGAAATTACGGACAGTATGCGAACAGGGACGGCGACCTTCCCCTGTGCTTCCTCTCCAATAACGACATTACGGGAGGCAATTCCGGTAGCCCGGTGTTCGATGGAAACGGGCGTGTAATCGGTTTGGCTTTCGATGGCAACTGGGAAGCGATGAGCGGCGACATTGCCTTTGAGCCTGACCTGCAACGCTGCATAGCCGTAGACATCCGCTACGTCCTTTACATGATCGACAAATGGGGTAAATGCCCCCGGCTAATCGAAGAACTGAAGCTCGCCAAGTAATTATTTAAGAGATTAAACACAGAGGCACGGAGAAGTTCCTCCGTGCCTCTGTGTTTAATATTCGTTATTGTCGGTTTTATCCTATTGGCAATGTTCCCTGATCAGGCGGTCTACCAGTGGGTCGCCGAGTTCTTTTGCCTTTTGGAAGAGCGTGCAGGCCTCCGCTTTATTGTCGCGGCGGATGAAGCAAATGCCTTTCAGGCGGTAGCAGGAAGCAAAGTCGGGGACAATGGCGATGGCCTTATCCAAACTATTTATGGCTTCGTCGTATTTCTCCATCCGGATATGGATCTTGGCCTCTTCCGCCAGGTAATTCGGTTGCTGCGGATTCATTTGGATGGCGATTTGTATGTCTTCGAGGGCGCCCGGCATATCGCCGCCGCGGAATTTGGCGTCCTGACGGTAGTAGTAGAAACTGTCATCTACGTTGCCTCTCATCATGTCGTAATACAAACCATAATCCGCCACCGCTTCGGCGAACAAACTCAGTTTCAGCTTGTAGTCGATGCGCTCCAGCAGGTAAGCCGGCGTTTCGGGCGCCGGATTACTTCCCGCTCTTACAATGGCGCTGTCGAGCAGGGCTATAAGATCGCTAATGTTCGTTCCCTGAATCTGCTCCTTAGCCTTTGCCGCCCAATAGAAAGAGGCCGGCGAGGCAATTTCGCTTTCGTTCACTTGGGCATAACTGTCGTAAGCCAGGTTGTAGATACCCATTGCGAAATAAATATCCCCCTCCAACTGCCGGTAGAGTGGTTGTTCTTTCAGTTCGATGGCGCTGCGAAGGGTTTTCATCGCCTCCGTGAGGCTCCAACCGCTTTGCGCAAGCGTGGTGTCCTGGCTTGCTACGCCAAAGATTACTTTCGCCTTGGCGTAAATAATGTCGCTCTCCTCGCCTGAACCGAGTTTCATAGCGTCGTCGTAATCTTTCAGCGACAAATCAAGGAAGCCGGCGGCCGGTTTGCCCGTTGCCTCCGCAAGTTGCACACAGTTGTAGGCATAATGGGAAGCGCGGTTCAGACGGGCATCGAGGCTATTGGGGAAGGTTGCGATGTAATCATTCAGTGTTTCGAGGTAAGTCGGGGCATCCTGCGCATTCGCGATCAGAAAAAGAGCTACCTGCGCCTGCTCTTCGTCCGGCGGCCATGCTTTGCGGATATGAATATCGGTATACGTCTTATTCAACATATCGAGCGAAGCGATATTGAGCGAGCGGATATAACCGGCAGAGATTGCGTAGGAAACCGACTTGTCGCCGCCGGCATCTTCCTGCATCAATCCAATCACCTGCCCTTCGGCGGTGAGCACCGGCAAGTTCGCCGATTGAGAGGAAGAGAACGGAATGGTCGTTTTATAGTAGCCATACGTACCGGTCACGGTGCCGGCTTCGCTTACCGTGCCTTCCGCGAAGGGAGCGTTCTTCTCCGTAGCGTAGGGAACTCCGTAGACAACCGCCCCAACCGCCTGCGGTTCGCTTGCAAGGGTAAAGAAGGGGACTTTCTTCGGCACGTTTGCCTGCACGCGGATCACGTCGTAGAGATCGCTTGCCCCCATGACGGAAACAACCGGATAGGTATTGCCCTCCGTATCCGTCACGGTTGCTTTTTCCGCTCCCTTGAAGAGGGTGTAAGAGGAAAGCACCTCGCCGGTTTCGGTTACGAAGAAGCCGGTACCGGTGTGGAGCGTTTTATTTTCCTTTCCGTAAGTAGTGATCGTAACAACCGCCCTGCGTTGTTTTTGCATCCATTTCGGCGCTTTCTTCTGGGCTGCGAGCGCAAACACCGTGCAGCTCATCATCATAAACAAGAATATTCTTTTCATTCCATTATATATTATTATCACAAAAGTAGCGAAAGAGATTAAACACAGAGGCACAGAGGCACGGAGTTTTTTTAATGCCTCCGTGCCTCTGTGTTTAATCTTTGTTATTCGTGTGGAGAATAAAGGTAGTGGCGCCGGTGGTGACGATCGCGCCGTCTTCAATGATTACACGTTCGTTTTTGCCTACGAGTTCATTTGAGAGGAACGTTCCCGTGAGGCTCGGGAAGTCGCGCAGGGTATAGCGCAGGCCTCCTTCGGCGTCGCTTTTCACGTTGATCACGCAATGCTTGCGCGCCATACTCGGATCGGTAGTGATGATGGGCACGTCCACTCCGTGCGTATCCTTGTTTCGCCTCCCGATGATGTTGTCGCCTTCCGTCAGCGGGAAATCCTGCTTGTAGCCGAACGCGTTTTCTATCACCGAGATATATCCTTTGGAGAAATCGGCTTCTTTCACTTCTTTCATTTCTCCGTCTTTGTTGCGCACAAGCTTTCGTCCCGTTCGCATCGAAAATTGATGTCCGCATTGCGTACAAACAAACGCCAGTTTCTTCCCTTCCGGGTATCGGGTTTCGTCGAATGCCATCTGATTATCGCATTTCGGGCAGAAAATTCGTTTCATTACTGTAAATAATTTAGGTTGAAGGTGCAAAGATAGATAAAAAAGGCCTGAGTAGTCGAAGTAGTTAAAGTAGTCAAAGTAGTCAAAGTAGTCAAAAAAACTCCGTGTTCTCCGAGCCTTTGTGTTTAATTTATTAAAGCGTCAGCGACGCAAGCACTTCCACGCCCGTTTTTTACTGTTGCGTCAAATACGCAACGATGAAAATTAAACACGAAGACACAGAGAACACGGAGTTTTTCTTGTTTTTATAACGAGAAATATAAAAAAACTCCGTGCTCTCCGTGTCTTTGTGTTGAATCGATTTATGTCACATTGATTCGGACTCTATTCTTTCGCTTTGAATTGCTGAGAGATTTAAGAAAATTAATCATAATCGTTTATAACTTAAATAAAGCAATCTATGTTTTGTGTACACGGCATTAAATATACGGGCAGCCTCAGAGCCCACCATACCAACCGAATAAGGCTTAGGATCTGGGTGATAAGTTCCATAATGACGACAGCCATAGAGTTCAAAACCAATAACTAATGTAGAAATAGTCGTTTGTCCGGGAAAAACAACCTCAACTTCGAATTTAACGTATTTAGGGAAATCTGGTGTTTGCTCATAATCAACAGGAATAGCAGTAGAAACACCCATAAAAGAACTATTGGGTACATGAGACTGAGCGCTACCAGTAGAAGGGAGGACACTCAACGCGGCAATAATGCCTAGCAACAATAATATACCAAACTTTTTCATATTAAATAAATTATGATGAATATTTTAATTGTATGATAATAATCAGAGATGGAAATAACATCCATCTCTGATCTAAGAGTTTATTCTTTCGCCTTGAATTGCCAGAAGAAAGCTCCATCCCAAGCTCCTGAACCGGGTGGGGCAAAAGCCAGATTCAGATATTCATCCGTCAAACGAAGAATATGATAGCTATAAACAGGCGCTTTACCATCATCGGTGTTTACACCGGCTAAAACAGTTGCACCACTCATATTTAATGTTCCTTCCGCCCAAGGATTACCGCCGGCATCCGGAACTACATCGGCCTCCGTGTAAGAAAAACTGAACGAGCCGTTTTGTTTTGAGCCGTCGGTACGTGTTTTCACAAAGGCAGAACCTACGACCGAGAATTCCATCGTGGCGCCCGGCCCTTCGCCCGGTATTATGTTTTCAACTTTCTCAGTTACATCAGCACCATCAGTGCCATCAATGGTAACCTTCCACCAAGTCGGCGCGGTATCGCTGAGATAGGCGCCTTTGCCATAAACGAGGTTTCGTTCCTCATTCCATGTCCACACCTTGCTGCCTTCGCCGCAAAGGTATCCCCATTGGGGAGCTACGTCGAAGCATTCGTCTACTTCCACTTCCACATCCTTTGTCAGCTTCGTGCCGTCGGGGCCAAGGCCGGTGAAGGTGATCGTTTGCTTGCCGGGCACTACTACCTGCACTATGCCGTTGGTGCCGACATACGTGCCGGTGCCGTAGAACCAGGAGGAGAGCACGGGGTTGCCCTCGCTGTTCAGCTGAATGTAGTTGGAGCGCACTTGCGTGCCCGGGTTTTCCGCACTTTCCTTCATTACGGGCGTTGCCGATATTTTGAGATCGTCAGCGGTAATCGTCGTCGTGCCCGTGTCCATGCGGTTTTCTATCGGATCGCAGGCAAAGAGGATGCTTGCCGCGATCAACAGTAATCCTATTTTCTTCATATTTCTTTTCTGTTTATTCATGAAACAATTAGTTAGCCCAATTCACATAGATACCTTCCGTTGCGCCCCAGCCCGGATTTTGCTTGAACGCTCCGCCGGAGAGAGTGACTTCCGTGTCCGGGATCGGCCAGTAACCGTTGGTTAGCTGGTAGCGGCTTGCAAATCCGCCGGCCTGACTTTTCTGGACAGCAGGATTCGCACTGTTGTAGATCGGTACGCCCGCCGTCTTCTCCAACTGGGTAGCGGCTATTTTCCAGCGGCGCAGGTCTAACCAGCGCGTGCCTTCGAAAGCAAGTTCGTAGCGACGTTCCTTTTGCAGATTCTCCATACTGTATCCCACGGCGGGAAGTCTCACGCGGGCGCGCACCTGATTGATGCCGTCGGGCGTGCCCGTCAGCTCGGAGTGCATCAGCAGCACGTCGGCATAGCGGATAAGAATGATATCCGTGGCGAAACCCAGCTGGAAATTGTCGCGCCCGGCATTCTGCAACTCATCTGCCGCGGCGTAATAGGCGCTCGACGAACCGAAATGGTTGCAAATCACGTCCTTGCCCTGAGCATCTTTCCCCGTGCGGGTGTAAGCGATGATCTTCTTTTGCCACAGGCCTGTTTCTTCCCACTGGGCGTCGAAACCATAGCGGAAAGGCGTAGCGCCTTCCAGATCGGTAGCTTCGTCTTCCACATTATATATGGAAGCTTTCTTGCGCGGGTCGTCGTCAGACCATTCGTTCCACAGTTGAGGATTCACCGGGCCTGCGCCCCATCCCTGTCCGAAGGGGAAGGTGTTTACATACTGGTCACCGCCGCTTCCGCCATTGCGGATACCGAAGAAAAGGGCTAACTGATTACAGTTGCCTAAGCGGTCGGCATTCCATGAGGCTAAGCTGGTACACTTGATGGCGAAAACGACTTCGGCATTTTCTCCGTCGCGTATCCAGGTTGGGGCATCTGCCACATAGTCGTACTTCACATTGTGCGAAATGCCGCCTGTAACCACGGGGCCGCCGGCTTTCGCCGTTGAATTGGTGTAAGCCCAGATGGAGCGGTAGTCGGGCGTCAAGCTATGGCCGGAATTGCTCTTCAGATTGTCCAGCGCACCGATCACGTCTTCTTTCGTCAGCGAAGTTTTGCCTCCTTCTTCACCGGCCACCAAAGGGGCAGGTTCCAGGCTGCCGTTGGCATGAAAACCGTCGTAGAACAGGTAGACGCGCGCCAGCATCGCAGCGGCAGCCCACTTGGTGACTACACCCGATTGAACGGCGCTCCACTGCACGACCGGCATCATCTCGTAGGCACGCCACAAGTCGGTCAGCACGAACTGCATGATTTCCTTGGCATCCCTTTGCGCCGGAGGTGTTTTTGCTTCATCCACATTTTCGGGCGCCGCCTCGATCAGGGGCACATTGCCGAACAGCTGCGCCAGATCGAAATAGGAATAAGCGCGAAGATAGAGCGCTTCGCCCAGCTTCTGGTTCTTTTCATCCCCTTCTGCCATGGCGCTTTCAATCGAAGCAATCGCCATGTTGGCGCGATTTACTCCCTGATAGCGCACTGTCCAGGTCGGCCTAAGCTCATCCAATCCGCTTATCATTAACTGATTATAGGACTGGAATAACTTGTCGTTAGCACCTCCGCCACCGAAACGGTCGTCGGAAGCAAGCTCCATCACCAACAGCGGAGAACACTGCGTGTTGTTCTGCGTCTTATTCAGCGTAGCATACACCCCGACCAGCAGCTGGTCGGCATCCGTAGCATTGATGGGAAAGTTCGATGAATTCTTTTTGGTATAACTTTCCGTATCCAGGAAGTCTTCACAACCTGTGGCGCCGATCATCAACGCAGCCAATAATATATATATACTGTATCTTTTCATATCTTTCAACACTTTAAAATTTAAGATTTACACCTACAAGGAAAGTCTTTGCAGCGGGATACGTACCGATGTCGATCCCTTTCGCATTATCTGTATCATTTCCGAAACCAACTTCCGGATCCATACCGGAATAGCCGGTGAAGGTAAACAGGTTCTGCGCGGTGACATAGAAGCGAGCCTGTCCCAGCGGCATTTTCGGGAACAGCCGTTTGAAATCGTAACCGAACGTGATGTTCTGTATCTTCACAAAGTCGGCATCTTCGATGTAGTTCTCGGAAATCAGCAGGAAGTTCGAATGTGAGCCGGAAGTAAGGCGGGGCAATTTGTCGGATGTGCCTTCGCCGTGCCAGCGTCCGAAGATATCGGTCGTATAGTTTTGCAGCGGGCTGTCGCCGAAACGGCGGTAGGATTTCGCTATCTGCTGCCCGAATGCACCCGTAGCCGCAACGGAGAGGTCGAAGCCCTTGTATCCCAGATTGAGATTAAAGCCTGCTGTGAAGTCGGGGTGCGGACTACCGATCATCACGCGGTCGAACTCATTGATTTTGCCATCCGGTATCCCGTCGGGTTTACCATCCGGGCCTTGTCCCGACACATCCCTGAATATAACGTCGCCTGCCTGCGCTCCGTCCAGCTTCGCGGTGGTTGCATCCACCTGCGCCTGATTCTGGAACACGCCGTCGGTTTTGTAGCCGTAGAAGTACCACACCGGATAACCCACCTGCGTGCGATACATTTCTCCCGTATTCTGGGAAAGCGCGGCTGCGCCGCCGTGGATAATCCCTTCCGTATTATCGATACGGGTCACTTCATTCTTGTTGAACGAGATGTTCCCACCGACGCTGTAAGTGAAATCGCCGATGCGATCGTTCCAGTTCAAGGCAAGTTCAACACCCTGATTCCGTATATCTCCTCCGTTCACGGAAGGCGCGTTCAAACCGTAAGTGCTCAGAATAGGCGCAGTCAAAAGCCAGTCTTTGGTGTTACGGGTGTACCAGTCGAAGGTCAATCCCAAACGACTGCCGAGGAAGCGGGCATCCAAACCGATATTTATAGATTCCTGCGTTTCCCAGCTCACATCCGGATTCTTCAGAATATCCGCCACGGCTCCGGTGGAGAACGTTGTTTTGTCCTTACCGAAATAATAGGCATCCGCTTCATTGAATGCAAAAGTGGAAAGGTACTGGAAAGCGCCGATGCTTGAGTTACCGTTTTGTCCCCAACTTGCGCGAAGCTTCAGGAAGTCCATGTAGTCGAGCGTTTTCTCCATAAAACTCTCGTTGGTCATCACCCAACCCAAAGAAGCGGAAGGGAAATAACCCCAGCGATTGCCGCGTGCAAAGTTCGACGACCCGTCGGCACGCATTGTAAACGAAGCCATGTAGGTTTCCTTGAAGTTGTAGTTCACACGGCCGAAGAAAGAGGCCAAAGCGCCTGTTCCCCAGGGAGAACCTCCGGCGGAGCGCTGCTCCAGAGCGTTGGGTTTCATGTTATCGACCCATGCGTATTTCCATTCGCCGTTGAATATATTGTTGGAAGCGCCGGAAGAAACGTTTTCTCCGTAGCCCCACTTCTCGGCCGACTGCCCGATCACAATATCGGCAGAGTGAAGATCGAGGCGGAGCTGATAGAGCAATGTATTTTCCAGTGTCCAGTTGTATCCTACGCTCTGGTTCTGGGCGACACGTTCGTTGCTGTTGTTTTCCATGTTGGAGCCGGCGTAGATTTTGTTCCAGTCGCGATAGGAAGAAGCGCTCATCTTGTATCCGAACTGCGATTTGAAGATCAATCCCTTAATCGGCTGTATTTGCAGGTAAGCGCTGGCATTCAGGTTGTGGTTCTTGCTCAGGTTCAATCCCTGCGAATTAGATACCGTAGAGAGGATCGGGTTACCGGTATTCCCATCGAAGTTCCATCCGTCGGCCACTTTGTCGGCCAGCGCATACAGTTCGCCGTCCTTATTGTATGCCGGCAGCAGCGGATTGGCGACAAGCACGTTAAAGAATGAGTTCCAGTACTGTCCGCCCTGCGAGATACCGGAGTTTTCGCGATACATGTAGTTCACGGTTTCTCCCATCTTGATAATGTCGTAGCCGTCTCCTTTCAAAATCACATGGTCGGAATTGATACGGAAAGTGCTCCGGTTGTATTTGGACTGCACGTCGTGTCCGAGTATCCCGTCCTGTGAGGTGTAGGAATATCCCAGGGAGAAGACGGAACTTTCATTACCGCCGGTCAGGTTGATCGAATGGCTTTGCGTCATGGCGCCTTCATTGTAAAATTCGTCTACCCAATCGGTGCCCGTGTTGCTTCCGTCCATAAAGCTCGCGTAAAGGTCTTTTGGCAAAAGGTTAGCCCAGTCGTAGCCGGGTTGCCCTTCATTGTAGCGGCGCTCATCCTGAACAAGCATATATTCCTGTGCGTTCAGCATGTCGGGCTTCTTGTACATGTACTGCGAACCGTAATATCCGTCGTAGCTGATCGAGGTTTTGCCGGCTTTCCCCTGTTTGGTGGTTACGAGCACTACTCCGTTGGCCGCACGCGACCCGTAGATGGCAGCCGAAGCGGCATCTTTCAGTACGTCAATGGACTCGATGTCGGCAGGGCTTATGTGATTCAGGTCGCCTCCCGGAACACCGTCGATCACATACAGCGGAGCCGAACTTCCGATGGTACCGATACCACGGATGTTTACAATATAACCGGAACCCGGCTGTCCGTTCTTCTGTGTGATTGTCACACCCGGCGTGGAACTTTGCAGGGCTGTCAGTACGCTGGTCGTACTCTTCTTGGTGATTTCGTCGCCGCTCACCTGCACGGTAGCTCCGGTCAGCAGCTTCTTTTTCTGTACGCCATAGCCGATTACTACCACTTCTTCCAGCGACTGTGCGTCTTCCCGGAGAGTAACGTCATAAGTGGTCTCTCCGCCCGTGACGGTAATCGTTTGTTCCAAAAAACCTACGTAGGAAAATAAAACCACCGCTCCCGCAGGAACACTGAGTTCATATTCTCCGTCCAGATTCGTGGTGACTCCATTGGTGGTGTTTCTTTCAACAACGTTTACACCAATCAGCGGCTCTCCGTCCGTTCCTGATTTAACAACGCCCTTTATCCTTATTCCCGACTGCGCCGCAAGCGGCAGGCAATACATGAACAGGAAGGCGGCAATCCATAACATCCGCACGGTTTTCAATAGAAATCCGCGCAAAAAATAAACTTTAGGCCTCTCTTCCATAAAAACAGATTTAAATTAGTTAAACATCTATTAGCAATTAATTTCACAAATTTATAATATATTATTAATAGCAAACAACATTTCACGAAAATTATCAGAACAAAGGTAGCGGTTGCCATTCGAGAAGAAAGGCCGTAATGATTCACATTGCAGTCCTCCCGGCCAAAACCGGGGTAGACTTATGTTGCAAAAGAGGGGGATTAATGATGAATTCCGTGTTTTTTATACACATCTTCAAAAATATGTATAGCCTGCATTATTCATACTAAAGGAGCGAAAGGCACTTTCGCGAGGCTCTCCTCCTTGGATAAGGAGGAGTACGGCGAGGTACGAGCCGGGAGGTGGTTGGATAATTAACAGTTTATAATTAACAATTATCTATCCAACCACCTCCCCCTCACTCTGTTCGGGTACTCCTCCTTATCCAAGGAGGAGAGCTTCGCGAAAGTGCCTTTCGCTCCTTGAGATTAGTATGAATAATGCAGGATAGAGAGTAGCTTGTGGAGATGGGCTGTTAAACAGTGCAAATCCGCTGTTTAACGTATATACCCCCGCTGTTAAACAGCAAGGGGTATCGGAGTGCACGCGGGGCGCAGCCGTGTTTAACAACTTTCCGGCCGTGTTTAACACGGCGGACGCGTTATTTCTTGATCTATTCCTAACGATTTGTGATTATTTCCAGCAACTCGCGGCCGGTGCGTTCTATCGTTTTGACGTCCGACAGCAGGAGCTTGCGTTTGTAGGTGGCCAGTAAATAAAGCGGGATTCCTATGGGAAAGAATATGGCGATCGCCATTCCGATTTGGGGAGTTATGCGGATTTTTATCCGGTTGTATCCCGTCATTACGGGATAGTCCATTAGTTTGTTCAGTACAAGTATGCGGTCGGAGTTAGCCAAATCTTCAACAATCCCTTCTACCTGCGAGGAAAGTGCATCGGCCGATTCGTCTTTTCCTCCGTGGCGCCAGAAGTTGAAATAATTCCCCCAGCGTTTATTGCTTACTGTAAAATTGCGGCTATTCTCGATCAGAGAATTTAAATCGGCAATCGCTTTTTCATAATCGGGCGCGAAGATGATCACTTCCTTCATTTCGATTTTGCGGTTCGAGCGTTTCCCTATAAGGTTTTTCAAGGCATTGACATAAGTATCGGCATTGAGGATCACCGAGTCGTTTACTGCTTTCCAGGTAAGAAATATCCCCATCGGAGCCAGCACGGCAGAGCTCAACCACACTCCTTCCCATACCAGCCAAACACCGTCGCGGGCGATCTTGTAGCCTATATTATTGATGATATAATAGAATATAAACAGCAGAACGGACACGATAACGGGAACGCCCAATCCTCCTTTTCTGATGATCGCGCCCAGCGGAGCGCCGATAAAGAAAAAGAGCAGGCAGGCAACGGGGGTGGTGAACTTTTGGTGCCATTCGATAAGATGTCGGCGCACTTTTCCTGCCTCCCCTCCGATCACCGTCGCTTTTATATAATACTCCTGCCGCGTGCTTTCCGCCAGATTTTTAGCCCGGTTCAGCAAGGTAGCCTTGCCGGGAGGATCCTCTGCATCGTAGAGTTCGTTAAAATTTATATCGACAGTTGTTTTCTTTTCTTCTTCCGTAGCATCTTTGCCGGCGGCGCTGAGGTTTCTTTTGTATGAATTGTCGTATATATTGGCAGAGTTGATATTGTTCATGCTGTCGAGCTTCACGGTCATCGAATCTATTGAAGATTGCAGGTCTTCCACGTTCTTGCCGATATACAGCGTTTGCAGGAAGCCTTCGTCCGTAGGATTGAAGTTGGCGTCGTATTCTATCAGGAACTCTTTCATGCCGAATGATTCCCTCCGGTAGGGAACGGCCGTTTGCCCGCGCATGGATGAGGATCTTTCCTGTTGCAGGTTTTCAAAAGATTCGCCGTTGAACAGGGTCAAAACCAGAAATATCTTGTCTGCCGAAGTCTTCAAACGCCCGGAATCCGCCCGGATTACCCGTGCGTTGTTGAATCCGGCGGAATAATCATAGATCGTCATATCCTTCAGCAACCCCGTTTCCATATCTTTCGACTTGACGAATACGTTAAATCCGGGAATATCGCCGAAGAAAGAACCTTCCGGGATGTTCAGTTCCGGTGATTTCTGACGGATACCGTAAAGCAGCGAGTAGAACTTGACCTGAACAACAGGCATAACGTTATTCTGATAAAAGAAAGTGCCGACGCTCGTGAAGACCATCAAAATGATCAAAGGCCGCATAATCCGGATCAATGATACTCCTGCCGACTTCATGGCCAACAGTTCCAACCGTTCGCCCAAATTACCGAAAGTCATCAGGGAAGCCAGTAAAATGGCAAGAGGAAGCGCCATGGGAATCAGCATCAGGGCGCAATAAACAAACATCTCCGCAAGCACAGGCATTTCCAGGCCTTTGCCTACCAGATCATCAACGATACGCCAAAGGAATTGCATCAACACAATAAACAGACAAATACCGAACGTCATTACAAACAACGGCAGGAAAGTCTGAAACATAAATGAATATAATCGTTTAATTCCCGGCATTATATATAATATATATATTGTGTTAAAGCCGCAAAAGTAGTGTAAAAACGGTGTGCACCTGTTTAATCGGATGTTTTTCTTTGATCGTTTAACGCTTTTTCGTATAATAGAAAGTGTTTCAATTTCTCCGCTTGATGCCTGTTCGAATATTTGGGGAGCAACACAAGTTCTCGGCGGGCGATCTCTTCCCGGGTCATGGGGAGTTGCATCAGCCGGTGGCAGGCGTCGATCATTTCCTCCGGGGAATTTGCCACCGTGCATAGCTCATCCAGCCCCGTACCGGTAAGCATCAAGTGGTTTACCAACGTGTGGCGACCTGCGAAAAGGCTGTTCAGCAGTTTCAGTTTAAGGCCGGTATCCTGAAAGGTGATCAGGGTTTGAATTTGGGCACTCCCTGTCAGGCAGTCCATCTCCTGCTGCGAAGGATTGGCTTCGATCACGATATTCGGGTATGCCGAAGCGGCGCGGATCAGGCGTTCGGAAGGATTCATTCCGGCGATAACGCATCGGTAATCGAGCTTGCCGAACACATTGCGGATCAGATAGAGGGCGGCATGTTCGTTTTCGGCCACCGAAAGATTGCCGTGGTAAAGGATAAAATCGGATTGCCCCGGCTCGCTCGTCACCCGGTCGGCGGCATGGAAGCTGGGCATATATTCTACGCTGACTTCCGGAAACCGTTCCGCCAAATATTCCGTATCCGCCATCGACACGGCCAACATCAGGTCGGCGTGTTTCAATACCTTCTCATACCGGCGGTAACGCCACGCTTCAATACGCAGAAATGTTTTCTTTATCACTCCCCGTGCGGCTTTCGAGAGATGATGATAGTAATCGTGCTCGATATTGCTTTCCCGGTAAATCTTTAAGCGGCCTTTAAGTCTTTCATCATTTATATAATAGCAGGTATGCAGGGCTTCAAAGAGGATCGGATAGTTGTTCGACAGCAGATTGCGGAGCAGTTCGGGATCGCGCCGGCTGTACACGTTGTAAGGCAGAAGGGAGAGATTGCTCATCAACCCCGTCCGGCGTTTATAGTAATAGACCTTTTCGCAAAAGGCCTCCAATTCGGGCGCCTCTCCGCGTCCGTAGTCGAAACAGTGCAAGATGATGCGGACACCTGCCGCGTGAAGGGCTTTCAGCTTATAATATACATCTATAATCCCACCGTAGTTGGGAGGATAAGGGACGTTGAATGAAACGATGTTGAGCATAATTGTTAATTGTTTATAGAAAGCATTATTCATACCAAAAGAAGCTTTTCGCATGAGCAAAGGTAAACCAAATCAACCGGAAAGAGTATTGCTTCGGCGAAATATTAATAAACCTAACACACACAGCATATTACGAAATGTAAAAAAGTGTTTCTATATATAGTACGAGCGCGTAGTACCTATACAACGGCGCCGTAGTATAGGTACTACGAAGAAATAGTATATATAGTAGGGGCGCACCTGTGTGCCCCTACATATTATTATTCCGGAAATTAATTGCATATTTTGAATAAAATATGTTGCTTTGTCGCATTAATATAAAATACAGTTACATGAAATCATTTTTTAAGACATTTTTTGCATCGACATTGGGCGTTCTTTTTGCCATATTTATTTTGTCGATAATTTCTTTCGTTTTTATGATTGGTATGCTTGCTGCAACCGGCAGTCAGAGTTATACGGTTAAGGACAACACGGTTTTCCGCCTTGATTTGAAAGGGGCGATTACCGACAAAAACCAGTCAAGCCCGCTGGATGCCTTTCTCGGTATGGGCGAAAGCATGGTTGAAGCAGACATTATCGCTTCGATAAAGAAGGCGAAAGAAAATGACAAGATCAAGGGGATCTACCTGAAAGCGGATTTACTTAGCGCTTCTTTTGCAAGTTTGGAACCGATCCGCAAGGCATTGATCGACTTTAAGGAGTCGGGAAAGTTTATTATCGCGTATAGCGAACTTTATATGCAGGATACCTACCTGCTGGCCTCCGTGGCGGACAAGGTTGTTTTGAATACGAAAGGTTTTTTCTCATTTGAAGGATTGCAGCACATTACCAAGTTCTCAAAAAACCAGTACGATAAATTAGGCGTGAAATACCAAGTCTTCAAGGTCGGCACGTTCAAATCGGCCGTAGAACCCTATATTCAGGACAAGATGAGCGATGCGAATCGTGAGCAGGTTGCGTCTTGGCTGAACGACACCTGGAAGCACTACCTGAATTCGATTTCCGAAAACCGCGACATTCCGGTGGAAACGCTCAATACTTATGCCGACAAGGGATTGCAGTTTATGGAACCGGAAGAAATACTGTCGTACGGACTGGTTGATACCCTGATGTATGAGAATGGGATGGAAGACTATATCAAGGATTTGGTCGGCGTTGAAAAAGCAAAAGACGTGGCTTATGCCTCGCTGAAAAATATGAAATCGGTTCCTGCAGAAAAGGAAAAGACACATAAGGACAAGATCGCCGTGCTTTATGCGGAAGGGCAGATCGTGAATGATTTTGTTCCGGCATCTCCGCTGACTGCGGGTATCCCCATGATCTATCCCAAGGATGTGCTGGCGGAATTGAAGAAGTTGCAGGAAGACGAAGACGTGAAAGCCGTCGTGTTCCGCGTTAATTCTCCCGGTGGAAGTGCATCGGCATCCGAACAGATCTGGCACGCGGTTGCCGAGTTGAAATCGGTTAAGCCGGTAGTTGTTTCAATGGGACATTATGCGGCATCCGGCGGATATTATATCTCTGCCGGAGCTACATCCATCGTGGCTGAACCAACTACGCTGACCGGTTCGATCGGTATCTTCGGATTAATTCCCGACGGTACGGAACTGGCACAGAAAATGGGTCTTACCTTCGAGGAAATAGGAACAAATAAATTCAGCACACTCGGCGGACGCAGTTTTGGTATCCCGTTCCTTATTTCCGCTTATTCCCGCGGGTTCACGGAAGAAGAAGCCGCTCTGATGCAAAACTTCGTAGAAAAAGGATATGATCTTTTCATTACCCGCTGCGCCGATGGACGGGGGATGACGAAAGCGGAGATCGACGCAATCGGGCAAGGACGTGTATGGACTGGAGCGCAGGCGAAAGAGATCGGCTTGGTGGATGAATTGGGCGGCGTAAAGGAAGCCATAAAACTGGCTGCCGAAAAAGCCGGTATCGAGCAGTACACCACCGTCAGATACCCTGCCGAAAAAGATTTTATGCTCAAAGTGATGGAAGAAATGATGGGAGGCATGGAGATGAGGCTGCTCAAAACGTTTATGGGAGAAGACGCTTACCGGCAACAATCCCTTCACAAAAGCCTTAACGCACTGGAGTTTCGACAGGCAATCATGACTGAAGGGATAGAGTATTAAAAGTGCTACTCTAAAGCACGAGCCACATTCACAGCAAATTACGAACTGAAGGGGGCAAATAAAAAGATTAAACACAGAGGTACAGAGGCACAGAGTTTTTTTAATTATTCAGATAATGAGCAAAATAAAAACCTCCGTGACTCTGTGCCTCTGTGTTTAATCTCTTTAAACGACTATTTGCACATCCCCTTTTTTTATTGAAAAACATATAAATGCTTTTCTGAAAACTATTTAGCCCCTATATTTGTTGTTTTGATAGTATATAATTCACAATAAAGATATGAAGAACGAACCGACAGAAACAAAAAGACAGGGTGTTACTCCTCAACAGATTGATTTTCAATCGCTCACAGAGATGCTGGATATGGGATGGTGGGAAGCGGATGTAGAGAAAAACGCTTTCTGCTGCTCGGATTATGTCGCCGGATTATTGGAGCTTGAGGATAGCTCCATCGATATGGAGGTTTTTTATAAAATAATCCGGGAGGATTACCGCGCCCGTGTGATCGCTTCCATTTCTTCAGCAAAAAACACACAGACTTCCCGGCAGATATTTCCGGTTTATATCAAAAATAAAACGAGATGGGTGGCCGCGCACTTCAAACGAAATGAAGAAGGATGCAAGATCACGGGAATGATGCATACCATAAACAGGAAGGAAACCCATGTTGCGGAGATGGTATCTCAGGAAACAGTGAAAAATCTGATATACCGCCTGAATGGTATTGCGGCATCGCTGCAAACTTTCATGAAAAGCGAAAATCTGGATGATACGATCAATCACATCCTTAATTCACTGGTTACCCACTACAATGCGGAGCGGGCTTATATCTTTGAATATTTCTGGGACAAGGGGACGCAGAGTTGCACTCACGAAGCCGTCAGCCGACCGGGACTGGAGGAAATACAGAACCTGACGGACATAGAATGTTATGCGGATTCGTGGTGGAATCAACAAGTATTGATGCAGCGCCCCATTATCCTGAACTCTCTGGACGATTTGCCCGAATGGGATGACTACGACCGGGGAATACTGGAGTCGCAAAACATCAAGTCGCTGATGGTGGTTCCCTTTATCAACCAAGACAATACGATCCGGGGATATGCCGGAATCGATATTGTAGACCGCCAAAGGAACTGGACGGATGAAGACTTCCAATGGTTCGCTTCCCTGATGCAGATTATTAATATATGTATCGAACTGAGCAAATCCAAGGCGCAGATACAGGAAGACAAAGAACTGTTGCGCTCGATATATGCGAACCTGCCGGTTGGTTTTGAATTGTATGACAGAACCGGACTGCTTGTGCAAACGAACGACAAAGCACTGGATATTCTGGGGTTAAAGGAGCCGACAAACATGGGCAAATTGAATATATTCGAGCATCCGCTGATTCCCGCCGACGTGAAGAAAAAAATCAAAAGGGGAGAAAACATCGACTTCAGCCTCATTTACGACTTCAATAAAATCAGAGATATATACGGACTGACCGGAGCAGACAGATCGAAACAGAACCTGACCGTGAAGATTGCACCGATATTCGACGATAATCGGCATGTGCTGTATCACATGTTGTTGATCATTAACAATACGGATACAACCAACGCCTACCTGAAGATTCAGGAGTTTGAAGAATACTTTTCGCTGATCAACAACCTGGCCAAGGTAGGATATTTCAGGTGGAACCTTTCCACGAACGAAGGTTTCGCCATCAGTCAGTGGTTTATCAATTTGGGCAAGCCGTCTGCCAGCCAGATGACCGAAGATATGGAGAATATATACGGCAATCTCCACCCCGAAGACTTCGAAGCGATTAATGCCTTTTACAAAGCAGCTGCAAAAGGCAAAGTGCAAAGTTTTGAACAGGAACTGCGCGTGCTCGATACCGAAGGCGATACCCGCTGGTTGCGCTGTACGCTGATCGTAAGGGAAGATAAGATGAACGAAGGCATCGAACTGATAGGCGTAAGCTACGACATTACGGAACTCAAGGAAATGATTCTCGCCAAAGACAAGGCGGAAACGCTCGACCGGTTGAAATCGGCTTTCCTCGCCAACATGAGCCACGAGATACGCACGCCGCTGAACTCTATCATCGGTTTCTCGGATTTGCTTGCCGAAACGAATGATGAAGAGGAACGCCGGGAATTTATCACCATCATACGACGCAACAATGATTTACTGCTCAAACTCGTGTCCGACATTCTCGACCTGTCGAAGATCGAATCCGGAACCTTTGAATTTACGCGCCACAAGATGTATGTCAATACCATTTGCGATGAAGTAGTCCAGTCGTTTCGCAACAGGGATATGACCGGAGATGTAGAACTTCTATTCGACCGGAATTTGCCCGAACATATCATGTTTGCCGATCCGCGACGTGTCACACAGATTTTGATGAACTTCATCACCAACTCACTCAAGTTTACCCGGCAGGGACATGTCAAAGTTGGATACGAGCTTCAACCCGACGACACGATGCTGTTCTTCGTTGAAGATACAGGTGCGGGTATCTCGCCCGAAAACATCGAAAAGGTATTCGAACGTTTCGTTAAACTCAATGCCTTCGCACAAGGAACCGGCCTGGGACTTTCCATCTGCAAAGGACTCGTAGAGGAGATGGGCGGAACGATCGGCCTCAAATCCGAAGTAGACAAAGGTTCCTGCTTCTGGTTCACCCTCCCCCGCTTCATGGAATTGGCGGAAGAAGAGGATTAAGTCCGGGGCTTTGATTTTTTTATTCGATACGCTTATAAATCGCTATTTTTATGTATGTTTGCGCTGAAAGCGAATAATTACAGTATAATAAATACAGCATACACTATGGCGGACGACAAAAAAGTAATCTTTTCGATGGTGGGGGTCAATAAAATATATCCTCCCCAGAAACAAGTTCTCAAGAATATTTATCTCTCCTTCTTTTATGGGGCAAAGATCGGGATTATAGGGCTGAACGGCTCCGGTAAATCCACCTTGCTGAAGATTATCGCCGGACTGGAAAAGGAATTTCAGGGGGATGTCGTGTTTTCGCCGGGATATTCGGTCGGGTATCTGGAGCAGGATCCGCAACTGGAATCCGGCATGACCGTCAGGGAAATCGTGCAGCAGGGAGTGCAGGAAACTGTGGACACGCTGGCTGAATACGAAGCTATCAATGAAAAGTTCGGATTGCCGGAATACTACGAGGATGCCGACAAAATGGACAAACTTTTTGCCCGGCAAGCCGAATTGCAGGACAAGATAGATGCCTCGGATGCGTGGAATCTGGACAGTCGGCTGGAAAGAGCGATGGATGCGCTTCGCTGTCCGCCCGAAGATCAGGTGGTCGATACACTGTCGGGAGGGGAACGCCGCCGGGTGGCACTTTGTCGCCTGCTGCTTCAACAGCCCGACGTTTTGCTGCTCGACGAGCCGACCAACCATCTGGATGCCGAATCGATCGACTGGCTGGAGCAGCATCTGCAACAGTATGCCGGCACGGTGATCTGCATCACGCACGACCGCTACTTCCTTGACCACGTGGCCGGCTGGATACTCGAACTCGATCGCGGCGAGGGTATTCCCTGGAAAGGCAACTATTCTTCCTGGCTCGATCAGAAAACAAAGCGGATGGCACAGGAAGAAAAACAGGCAAGTAAACGCCGCAAGACACTGGAGCGCGAGCTGGAATGGATCAGTATGGCTCCCAAAGCCCGCCATGCCAAAGGTAAAGCCCGTTTAAATTCTTACGAAAAGCTACTGAACGAAGACCAGAAGGAACGTGAAGACAAACTGGAGATATTTATCCCGAATGGTGCGCGATTGGGTAACAAGGTGATAGAAGTGCAGCACGTGACCAAGTCATTCGGAGATAAACTGCTGTTCGACGACCTGAACTTTATGCTTCCTCCAAACGGTATCGTGGGTGTTATCGGGCCGAACGGCGCCGGCAAGACGACCCTGTTCCGGATGATCATGGGAATGGAATCCGTTGATAAGGGAAACTTTGAAGTGGGCGAAACCGTCGTGATCGGTTATGCCGACCAGACACACAAGGACATCGATCCGAACCAAACGGTCTACCGGGTTATTTCCGGCGGACAGGAACTGATCCGGGTCGGGAATAAGGATGTCAATGCCCGCGCGTATCTTTCCAAGTTCAACTTTAACGGCGCCGACCAGGAAAAGCTTTGCAGTGTACTTTCCGGAGGGGAAAAGAACCGCCTGCACCTGGCGCTTACGCTGAAAGCCGGAGGAAACGTGCTGTTGCTGGACGAACCGACCAACGATATCGACGTCAATACCCTGCGCGCCCTTGAGGAAGGGTTGGAAAACTTCGCCGGTTGTGCCGTGGTTATTTCCCACGACCGCTGGTTTCTCGACCGTATCTGCACGCATATCCTCTCGTTCGAGGGGGATTCAAATGTGGTATACTACGAGGGAACGTACTCCGAATACGAAGAATACAAGCGGAAACAGCAAGGGTATGAGGAACCGAAAAGAGTTCGCTACCGTAAACTGATAGAGTGATTACAATTATCAATTATAAACTAAATAAATTTCTTACCATGAAAAGAAGAATGCTTTTTGCGGCGGTTGTCATCTCCGCCATGTTTTGCTCTTTCAGCAGTGCAAATGCTCAAAAGACCGTGAAGTTATTTAACGGCAAAGACCTGTCCAACTGGAACTTTATCGTAGACAAGAACTCCAAGCCTGCCGATCAGGTATTCTACGTCGAAGACGGAATGATCCATATTGCCGGAGCGCCATTCGGTTATATGTATACGAAAGAAAAGTATGCCGACTGCAAGTTGCACGTGGAATGGTGTTATCCGAAGGAAGCGACAAACAGCGGTATCTTCCTTCTGATCGAAGAAACGAAAGACGGGAACCCTTTCCCTAACGGTATCGAATGCCAGCTAGCCGATGGAAAAGCCGGCGACTTCGTTCTTTTGGGCGGCTCCGACCTGTTTGAATTTCATCAACGTCCGGGAACCAAACGTCCGGGATTCCCCGTAGTGGAAAGGTCTAACGGAACTACCGAAAAGCCAGCGGGCGAATGGAATGAAGCGAATATCTGGATCAAAGACGGAACGATCACCGTATTTATCAACGGGGTATACAAAAACACCGGAACCAACAAGGTGAAAAGCGGTCATATCGGCCTGCAAAGCGAAGGCAAGGATATACTGTTCCGCAATGTAACGGTTACGGACTGGTAATCTTTCGCGTTTGCTCCTTGTTTTTTCCTTTTGGAGAAGATGGGTATTGGATAATAATATACATTATATATATTTGTGCAGGTAATCTGATACAAAAAATAGAAATGCAAAACACACGGGTGACGATTTGTGCATGTGCCTCGCGATCATTTATTCATAAAAAAGAAGTAGCAGAAATTGCGGCCGCAATGAAAAATGAGGGGTATCATGTAATTGTAGAGGCTGATTTATGCAGAAAAGCAATGGAGTCAGGCTTGGAAATGCCGGATATTGCCGCAGGTGTGGTTATGGCTTGCCATTCACGTGCTGTATTGTCACTCATGGATTACTTGGGACTTAAAGCGGAACGGGTTGAAGATATGCGGAATAACAGTACCGAGGAAGTGCTTTCCCGGTTTGGTTTATCCTGTTCAGGCACAAAAGATTCCGCAGAAAAAGATATTTTCCGAAAAAAGGTTGAAGGATTTCCTGTTGAAGACGGGACAGATGCCTGGTATCCCGTAATTGATAAGAACAGGTGTATTGAATGTGGAAAATGCCATGATTTCTGTTTGTTCGGAGTCTATGCGGTAGAGAACAAACGAGTCAGAGTAGTACGGCCGCAGAATTGCAAGAATAATTGTCCCGCCTGCGCCCGCCTG
>JAITVG010000184.1 GCA_031285925.1 Tannerellaceae bacterium | reverse complement strand
TCGCCAATATCCGGAATGTTTCCTCGATATTCTCTTTCAAATCAAGTTTACCGCCCAACACGGTATGATCCACACGGTTCGCTACATAATCAATCCGCACGTTATAGAACCGTTCAATTCTTTTCAGTATATTTTTCAGTTGCTCCTTATGCAAGGACAGGTAGCCAAAGCGCCAGCAAGTATAATCAAGCGCATTCACATCCTGAAGGTGGAAGCTGTTATTGCTTTTTTCATAAATATATTTCTGGTTGGGGAGTATTACGGACGGCCTGCTCCACTTCGTATCCTTAACCGATACGGAGCCTGAGGCTAGAACAACCGATTGCCCGTCGTCGCAGGAATAAGCCGATACGTTGAATGACGTTCCCAGCACCTCCACGTCCAGCAAACCGGTCTTCACTGTAAAAGGAGTCTCTTTCTTCGGAGCTACCTCAAGATACATTTCCCCATCTACAAAAACCTCACGCTTATCATGCGCAAACAAAGGCGGGAAAACAACCTTGCTACCGGAATTTACCCACACTTTAGTGCCGTCGCTCATAAAGATATTCATGGTTTTCCCGTAAGGAACATATAATTTATTCATTCCGGCCGCTTCCTGCTTCGTGTATACGCTCTCCGTCAGCAACACGGAGTCGGCATATATCCTGCCATCCGCGTCATACCGCAACTGCACCTTGTTTCCGGCAATTTCAATCCGCTCGTTATCGCTCATTATCAGTATGATATTGCTCGAACCTTCCATCGCCGGTATCGCACCCGAAAGAACTTCTTCATAATCAACCGGTGGAACCTTGGCATCCCCGTTGCGAAACATAAAATAACCTGCGGAAAAGCCTGCCAGTACCAAAAAAGCAGCCACGTAGCGAACAAAAAAGCGAATCCTCCTGCGTTTTGTTTCCTGCTTGTCGATAAAAGCCTCGATTTTTCCCCATAGCTCACGCCGCGCTTCCTCCGTCAGGTTTTCTTCTTCTATTTTAATATGTTTGAAAATGATTTTGAGCCGCTCGGCAGCCCTGTACTTCTCCGGATCTTCCTGCATGATTTTAATCAGATTGTTGTTTAATACTCCGGATGGGTCAAGCAACCAACGAAACAACTCCTTGTCCGCAAGCAGTCCGCCGTAAAGTTCGTGTATCTGTTCCTTTATACCCATCTCAAAGTGCATATTTCCATTAATATTTGGATTGAAGACGTATATAAAATGGTTTTGTACTCACAGGAAGACAAAAAAAATCAAGAAATACGAAAATTATTCATACTTCTTTGCAAAGAAAGCGCAGTTCGCTCTCGCGAAAACAATGAATTTGTGACAGAGATATGCCCGTCAAGTAATAGGAAGTCCTTGATGTTTTGTTGGTTTGTACGTATACTTTTTATCTTTTCACAACTGTGAAAAGATAAAAAGTATACGTACAAATCACTAAAAGTAGCTGTGCGAGCTACTAATTAATTGCCATAACTTGAATTTTCCCGAATAAAGTAGCGGAAGAGGCGTGGGTGATCGTGACCGGAATGGTTTGTCCTACTTTATAATTATGTTTGTCGAATATGACCACCTTGTTTTGTCCGGTTCGTCCGAATAACTGATCGCGCGAACGCTTGGAGAACCCTTCGATCAGGACATCGAATGTTTTGCCGATGTCGCGTTGGTTGCCGGCATCCGACAGTAGGTTTTGCAGGTCGATCATCTCCTGCAGACGGCGGATTTTCACTTCTTCCGGCACATCGTCGGGCAGATGTTTGGCCGCATACGTGCCCGGGCGTTCGGAATACTTAAACATAAAGGCGCTTTCGTAGCCCACTTCCCGCATAAGGGAGAGCGTTTCTTGAAAGTCTTCCTCCGTTTCGGAATGAAATCCGCAGAATAGATCGGTGGAAATAGCGCAGTCGGGTATATATTTCCGGATAGCCGCGATCCGGTCGAGATACCATTCGCGGGTATATTTGCGATTCATGGCTTTCAGTATCCGGTTACTTCCCGACTGGGCGGGCAGATGTATATGCCTGCAAATATTGGGATAAGCGGCGATAACGCGCAGTGTGTCGTCGCTCATATCTTTCGGGTGGGAAGTCGTAAACCGTATACGCATGTCCGGAACTTCCCCGGCGACCATTTCCAGCAATCGGGGGAAATCGACCGGAGCTATACCTTTATTATACAGGTAGGAGTTTACGTTTTGCCCCAGAAGCGTTACTTCCCTGAATCCTTTTGCACGCATGTCGCGCACTTCATTCAGAATGCTCTCCACATCGCGGCTGCGTTCGCGTCCTCTCGTGTAGGGCACGATGCAATAGGTGCAGAAGTTGTTGCATCCGCGCATAATGGAAATAAAGCCGGAAATATGTATTCCCCCGATTTTTAACGGAATGACGTCCTTATATGTTTCCTGTGTCGATAATTCCACATTGATCGCTTTTTCCCCCTGTTCCACGGCTCCTACCAAATTCGGCAAATCCATATAAGAATCAGGCCCCACAACCAGGTCTACGCCATGCTCATGAATTAGGTTTTCCTTTACCCTTTCCGCCATACACCCCAGCACGCCTATAATTAGAGAACGTTTTTTCTTTTTCAGCGATTGGAAATATTGCAGTCGGCCATACACTTTTTGCTCCGCGTTATCCCTCACCGAACAGGTATTCACGAATATGGCGTCAGCCTCTTCAATCGTATCAGTCACCCTGTAATTATCCATCTGCATGATGGAAGCAACGACTTCCGTATCTGCCACGTTCATCTGACAGCCGTAAGTTTCGATATACAGCAATTTTTCCCTTAATCCTGTAACTGACTCTAAATCAACTTCTTTTTTCTTTTTAACCATCTCTTCAAAGTGTTATGAGTGTTAATTAACAATAAAAAATGCGGAATTTGAAATTTTTTTCGGAAAATATTTGCACAGTTCAAAATCCACTATTAGTTTTGCATACGAAAAACGTAAATTTTTTCATAGTTAAGGTTTTGGTTAAATTAGATGAGGGTGGCTGCGAAGTTACCCTTATCGCTTTTTATACCCCTATGTTGTATCATATTCACTTATTATATCTAATTTTGGGCTACAAAAATAATTAAACTTATGGAGAACTTTGGAGATTTGATATATATAGTTGTTCTTGCCGTCATTGGGATTACGAGCCTTCTCAGCGCGGGAAAGAAAAAACAGGCTGAGGAAGAAATGAGTAAAATGCAAATCCCGCCTGATGTTGTTACGCCCCAAACCGCTTCCGGTCGTGACTTTAGAAACATACCTTTCCTTGCCGGAGAAAGCGAGATAGCGCGGGCTATCCGTATGCAAACCTCCTCTTTTAACGATCCGGAAGAAGAAGAAGGACAGGAACCGTTGGTAGCGGCCGAAGATTTTGATAATCCCGAATCGTTACGAAAGGCGGTGATTTATTCCGAAATACTGAACCGAAAGTATTAGGCTATGCGTGGAAAAAGAAATATCGTATTGCCTGCCGAATGGTATCCGCAAAGCGGAGTACAATTAACGTGGCCTCACGGGAATACCGACTGGGCTCCTGTTCTGGATGAGGCGGTTTCCTGTTTCGTTGCGATTGCAAGAGAGATCATGAAGCGCGAAAGACTGTTGATTGTTTGCGATGACGAAAAGGAAGTCCGTGCCCGGTTGGGTGAATTTAATGAAGAAAAGGTTATTTTCCGGGTATTTGAAAGAACAAATGATACCTGGGCTAGAGATCACGGAGGTATTACGGTGTTGATAAACGGTGCTCCGGTAGTTTATGATTTCCTTTTCAATGGCTGGGGCATGAAGTTTCCGGCGAATAGAGATAATCTGATTACAGGGTTTCTTGCACGGTCGGGAGTATTTTCCGGAGAAGTTCCGTTAAGGAATATGAAGCATTTCGTATTGGAAGGCGGAAGTATAGAGTCCGACGGGGCAGGAACGATATTGACGACACGGGAATGTTTTCAGTCCCTAAACCGGAATGTTCATCTTTCTCTCGAACAGATAGAGTCTTCTTTAAAGGATATGTTTGGTGCAGACAGGATATTGTGGCTTGAGAACGGCTCTCTGACCGGAGATGATACGGACGGCCACATAGATACTCTCGCCCGTTTTTGCAATGAAGAAACGATTGCATACGTAAAATGCCAAGATACAGGCGACATGCATTACGAAGAACTGCTCTTGATGGAGGAAGAATTGAAAACATTCACGCGGAAAAACGGTGAACCTTACCGCCTGATACCCCTGCCTATGGCCGATAAGGTGGAATGGGAAGAAGAACGTTTGCCGGCTACTTATGCCAATTTCCTTATAATAAACGGCGCCGTTTTGCTACCCTTTTACAATTCTCCCAAAGACGAAATAGCCAAAGCGGTATTGCAGGTAGCTTTCCCCGACAGAGAGATTATCGGCATAGACTGTTCGACCCTGATCAAACAGCACGGATCTTTGCATTGTGTTACGATGCAATATCCGGTAAGAGTGCTCAACGTTCGCCGTTTCGGCAATAATTAAGAAAAACTAAAAAAGAAATATGAAGGTGGGATTGGTGCAGCAGTCGAATACGGATGATACGGCGCTGAATATAAAAAAACTGGAACATAACATCAGAACTTGTGCGGATAATGGCGCGGAGCTTGTTGTATTGCAGGAACTTCATAACGGACTGTATTTTTGTCAGACGGAAGATATACGCGTTTTTGATCAGGCAGAGCCGGTGCCCGGCCCTTCGACCGAATGTTTCGGCGCTTTGGCAAAAGAGCTTGGGATAGTACTTGTATTGTCCCTGTTTGAGAAAAGAGCGCCCGGAGTGTATCATAATACAGCCGTTGTGTTGGAAAAAGACGGAACGATTGCCGGAAAGTACAGGAAAATGCACATTCCCGACGATCCGGCTTACTACGAGAAATTTTATTTTACGCCCGGCGATATGGGCTTTAAGCCGATAGATACATCGGTTGGGCGGTTGGGCGTACTGGTTTGCTGGGATCAATGGTATCCGGAAGCTGCGCGCCTGATGGCTTTGCGGGGCGCCGAACTGCTTATTTATCCTACGGCCATAGGTTGGGAAAGCAGCGATACGAAGGAAGAACGGATGAGGCAATCGGATGCCTGGATGACGATACAGCGTGGCCATGCGATAGCTAACGGATTGCCGGTGATTGCGGTTAATCGGGTCGGCCATGAACCGGATATTTCCGGGCAAACCAACGGTATTCAATTTTGGGGGAAGAGCTTTGTCGCCGGCCCGCAGGGTGAATTGCTTGTCGAATTTGCACCGGACAGGGAAGAAACGGGAGTTGTGGAAATTGACAAAAACCGTACGGAGCAGGTAAGGCACTGGTGGCCTTTCTTCCGCGATCGCCGTATTGACGCCTTTGAAGGACTGACGTCGAGATATTTGGATTAATTCAATACAACGATTGCTTTTGTCTGCCCATATTCATCACCCTTCTCAACAGCTATTTCTTTCCCGTCGAATGTGAGTCGGAAGCATTCATATTCGCGATGTTTGGTTTCCTTGCAATAGGCAACAATTTCATGCATCACGTTATCGCCGAATATATAAGGACAACTTAACTGGTAGGTAAAATCCATCCGGTTGTTCTGTCCGCCTTCCGGGGGAAAACATATACTTCCGTAATCCGGAAAAACATATTCGGAATAAATCAATTCCCAATGCAGTCTCGGTGTTAGCTTTCTACTGTTAAAATATTTGAACGTAAACATATCTGTCGCTATCTGCCCTGTTAAACTGTCCTTCGTCTGACTTTTGGTATATTCAATGCCTTTTAATAAATCCTTACCCGAAGAGTCTTGAAAACTTAGCGACAATTCAAAGTGCGACGGAATTGTATTAAACAGTTCATCACAACCGTTTAACACAGTGGCTGCAAACGTAAACAGCAGGATTAACATTCTTATTTTCATGACTTTTCAATTTAATACAGGGTTATACAATACATGTTGCTTTAATGCTCCAAACTTAATGTTTGTTTTTCAGAAAAACCAGAAAAACAGCTTTTTTTATTCAACCGGCCTAACAATCAAGAATTTTTATCTAAGTTTGTGTGTTATTTTATGCCAAAAAGATAAAAGTATAAGTTATGAAATATCTTCCGATAGTAATCTCTTTACTGATTTGCATGTCCTGCAGTGGGCAACGGAAACCGGAAAATAAGGAACAGACCGGTAACGTCCCTGTGTTTGAAACGGTTTCAGTTCCCAATTTAATAACTGATCCGCAGAGCAGGGCGGAATATGCGGTAATACATTACTGGGATAAATTCAATTTTTCGGATACAACTTATATCCATTATCCGGACGTCACGGAGCAGGCCATTTCCAATTATATCTATTTAATGGTAAACGTACCGAAAGAAAAAGCCGTATCTTCTATTCGCGATATGTTGAAAAAGGCCGAAGTAGAGAAGGCGGTGTATACACATTTCACAGGCCTGTACGAAAAGTACCTGTATGAGCCTAATTCGCCGATGCGAAATGAAGAATTGTACATACCTGTTTTGCAGGCGATGATGGAAACTTCCCTGTTGGACGACGACAACAAAATCCGTCCGGCTCATTTGCTTGAGGTGGCATTGCGAAACCGTCTTGGCGAAACGGCAACCGACTTTACGTATGAATTACCCAACGGCAATACCGGCAAGCTTTACAGTCTGAATGCCGACTACCTTATCCTCTATTTTTATAATCCCGATTGTGAAACTTGCCGTGAAGTTACCCGCGGCATGATGCAATCGCAGGTGATCAACGGATTGATTGACGCCGGAAACCTGAAAATATTGACCATATATCCGGATGAAGACAGGCAGGCATGGATAGATCATATTCCGGAAATGCCGGGAACATGGGTCGTCGGACATGACACCCGTTCTACTTTGAAGAATGAAGAAATCTATGATTTAAAGGCAATTCCCTGTCTTTACCTTTTGGATAAAAATAAAACGGTGTTGCTCAAAGATGCTGTTTTTGAACAGATAGAAGCGTATCTGTATAATAATTCCGGGATATAGTTCTATATTTGTTTTATTAATTGAATTTTTCGTGAACACAAGAGTTGAATTACGCGTACAGGGCTTGACGAACAGCCAGATACAGTCAGGGGCTTATGCTCTTATACTGGCTGAGGAAAACACTTCCCGAAGGATACCCGTGATCGTTGGTACTGCGGAAGCGCAATCCATAGCCATTGCTTTGGAAAGTATAACGCCACCGCGTCCGCTGACCCATGATTTGTTTGTTTCTTTCGCCAAAGTAATGGGAGTTGTCTTGAAAGAAGTTTTTATCTATAAATTTGAAGACGGAGTGTTTTATTCCGAACTGCTGTTTACCGACGGAACACGGGAGATACGTTTGGATTCAAGAACATCGGATGCCATTGCCATAGCGTTGCGCATGAAAAGCCGCATATATACGACCGAAGCCATCATGCATGAATGTGGAGTGGATTTGAATGACAGCCGGGATTATTCCACCGAAGATGAAGATGATGATGACATATTCAGCGGTTTTACAGATGGATTAGATTCTTATGTGGCGGATATCGATCCGGAAGAACTGGAAGGAGAAGAAGAATTAATCAAATGGTTGAGCCTTTTGGACAGGGAAACCTTGCAGGAGCGTTTGGATGACGCCATCGCGAAAGAAAATTATGAGTATGCCAGAAGATATAAGGATGAACTTCATAAACGAGAAAGAGAGGAGAATAACAAATAATGGAAGGACTGATGGGTTTTAATATAGTATCTCTTTTGCGGGGATTACTTGGATTGGTGGCGATTATGGCTGTGTGCTGGCTGATGAGTTACGACCGGAAACGAATCGACTGGAAACTTGTAGCGGGAGGACTTGTTATGCAGTTGGTGTTTGCCTTGGCTGTGTTGTATGTCCCTTTTATCGGCGCTTTGCTGGAAGGTTTGGGGAAAATATTTGTAAAGTTGATGGATTTTACTCAGGAAGGACTTGATTTTCTTTTAGGGCCTTACGCATCTAAAGCCAACGGTTTCAGTTTTCTTCTACACTCGCTTCCGATCGTTATCTTCTTTTCCGCACTGGTTTCCATGTTTTATCATTGGGGAATCATTCAAAAGATAGTGGGAGTTTTCTCGTGGATATTGCGGCGGTTTATGAATATATCAGGAGCCGAAGGCCTGGTTGTTTCGGGTAATATCTTTATGGGTATGACCGAATCGCCGGTATTGATCAAAAACTATTTGCCGGCAATGAACCGTTCGGAGATATTTCTGGTGATGGTTGCCGGAATGGGTACGATAGCCGGTTCGGTGATGGGTACATATATCGGTATGCTGGCCGGAGCCGATCCCGCGTCACGCATACTGTTCGCCAAACATTTGCTGTCGGCTTCCGTTATGGCAGCTCCGGGAGCTATCGTTATTGCGAAAATGCTTTGTCCGCAAACGGAGAAAGCTACGGACATAATGGCGCCGGTAGAAAAGGAATCCGGGAAATCAACAGTCTTGGATGCCATATCAAATGGTACGGTTACCGGAGTAAAGTTGATGACAAATATTGCAGCCATGCTGTTGGTGTTCATTTCTCTTGTCGCCCTGGCCAACTATGTTTTCGACGATCTTATCGGAAGATATACAGGCCTGAACGAATGGATAACGAAAATCACGGATGGAAAATCGACAGGCCTTACATTTCAGTTTATCGTAGGCATTATACTGGCTCCGTTTATGTGGCTGATCGGAGTACCGGGCGCCGATATAACTACCGTAGGTTCCCTGCTGGGACAGAAAACGATCCTGAATGAATTTGTCGCTTACGCGCAGATGCAGGAATGGAAAGATGCCGGAGTTTTTGTTTATGAAAAATCAATGTTAATGTCTACTTATATTCTTTGCGGATTCGCTAATATATCATCTATTGGAATACTTCTTGGAGGGATGGGTGTCTTAGCGCCGGAAAAGAAAGGAATGATTATTCGTTTGGGCATACCGGCTATGATCGGCGGTGCTTTGGTTTCCATATTGTCGGCAACTGTAATCGGAATGATACTTGGCTGACATGCAAATATTTTATACTCCGGATATAAGCGATAAGAATGAATTGCCCGAAGAAGAGGCGATTCATGCAATCCGTGTGCTTCGATTATCGGAAGGCGATCCTCTTTTGTTGACAGACGGAAGAGGTTTTTTTTATAAAGCTGTAATAATTAAAGCCAATCCGAAGCATTGTGAAATAGCTGTCAGGGAAACAATTAAGCAGTCGCCATTATGGAATACGGATTTGCATATAGCCATTGCTCCGACGAAAAATATGGAAAGAATGGAATGGTTTATGGAAAAATCGACGGAAATAGGGATCGACGCGGTTACCTGTTTGCTTTGCCGTCATTCGGAAAGGAAAGAAGTAAAAACGGAACGCTTGAATAAGATAATGATAAGCGCCATGAAACAATCTCAAAAAGCATACTTGCCCACATTAAAAGGAATGATGGCTTTTCGGGATTTTATAACACAACCATACGACGGGCGAAAATTTATTGCTCACTGTGGGGTGGTGGGAGAGGAGAGGCCATTACTTAAAAAGATATACAAACCCGGAGAAAATGTACGGATCGCGATAGGCCCGGAAGGCGACTTCAGTGCGGAAGAAGTAGGCCTGGCCATGGAATATGGCTATGAGCCGGTTTCTTTGGGAGAAAGCATATTCAGAACGGAAACGGCAGCCCTTGTAGCCTGCCATACGATCCGCTTATTGAATCAATAAAACAAAAAGAGGGTTTATCAACTATGATAAACCCTCTTTTTTGTGATTTCAGTGAACGGATAAATTACATGTTTAACCTTTGTTCCGCTTCTTTCAATCTCTGCAACTTCATTTCGATTTCTTCTTTTTCTCTGATCAGACGAAGTTCTTCTTCTCCCATTTTTTCTTTTTTAAAGCGTAATGCTAAACTAATGGTGTTTTCCAATTCATCGAAACTGAGAAATTTAAGATTCGATGCTACCGCATTGAAAGCAGATTCTTTACCGAATTTATTCGCTTCACGTTTTGCCCGCATTGCTGCTTTGGCTTCATCAGACATTTTTGCGCCTCTTAGTCGTCCCATGATAATGTTATTTATTAAAAAATTTATAAATGAATAAAGTAATTAGGGCACAAATATAAAATAATATATTTGTATACAACAAAAAAAAGAAGTTTTTTATTCGATAAAAAAACTTCTTTAATTTTTCTTGTTGATTTTTGTCTACTACTCCCACTCGATTGTCGCCGGTGGTTTGGAGCTTATATCATAGACAACGCGATTAACGCCTTTCACTTTATTGATTATCTCGTTGGATACTTTTGCCAGGAAGTCATAAGGGAGTTGCGCCCAGTCCGCAGTCATGGCGTCTGTGGACGTTACGGCACGTAGTGTAATTGTATTTTCGTAAGTACGCTCATCGCCCATTACTCCGACGGTGCGGATCGGCAGCAGGATTGTGCCGGCCTGCCACACCTGATCGTACAACCCCCATTCGCGCAGCAAAGAAATATAGATGTCGTCGGCATCTTGCAACACACGAACCTTTTCGGGAGTAATATCCCCAAGTATACGGATTCCCAATCCCGGGCCGGGGAACGGATGGCGTTTAATCAAATGCGGCTGCATTCCCAATTCGATACCTACCCGGCGCACTTCGTCTTTGAACAGCAGGCGCAAAGGCTCTACCAACTGCAAGTGCATTTCCTCGGGCAAGCCACCTACGTTGTGATGGCTTTTTATGACCGTACCGGTGATGGATAACGACTCGATCACATCCGGGTAAATAGTTCCCTGTCCCAGCCATTTAATATCTTTCAACTTGTGCGCTTCTTCATTGAATACGTCGATAAATCCTTTTCCGATGATCTTGCGCTTTTGTTCCGGGTCGGTAATTCCGGCCAGTTGGCTGTAGAATTTGCTTTTCGCGTCGATTCCCTTTACATTCAATCCCAAATGTTCGTAATCCCGCAATACGTTCTCAAATTCATATTTGCGAAGCAAGCCGTGATCTACGAATATACAGGTAAGGTTTTTGCCGATTGCCCTGTTCAGCAATACGGCGGTAACGGAAGAATCCACACCACCGGAAAGCGCGAGGATCACTTTATCGTCACCCAGTTTTTCTTTCAGTTCGGTTACGGTCGCTTCTATAAAAGACGCCGGCGTCCAGTCTTTTGCCGCTCCGCAAATACCGAGGAAGTTATCCAACAGTTTTGTACCTTCCGTCGTATGGAATACTTCAGGGTGAAACTGTACTCCCCAAGTATTTTCTTCTTCCACACGGTAAGCGGCGGCCTCAACGTCGCCTGTGTTTGCAATGACTTTGAAATTCCGGGGAAGGGAAGTAATCGTGTCGCCGTGCGACATCCATATTTGCGAACCTGCCGTGATTCCTTTCAGCAGAGGATCATTTGCATCAATCGAAGTCAAAGTTGCCCGGCCGTACTCTCTTGAACCTGCCGATTCTACGGTTCCTCCCGATGTATAGGCAATATATTGTGCGCCGTAACAAATTCCCAATACGGGATATTTACCTCTGATCCGACTTAAATCTGCCTTGAAAGCATTGCTGTCGTACACAGAATAAGGACTTCCGGAAAGAATAACACCTTTCACGTTTTTAACATCATCGAAGGGAAATTTGTTGTACGGAACAATCTCGCAATACATGTTTAACTCTCTGACCCTGCGGCCAATCAACTGAGTAGTTTGCGAACCGAAATCAAGAATAATAATCTTTTGCATGAAATAATATGTCTAAAATTGTCTAATTGGATAAGTGGCGCAAAGGTATGTCAAAACAGTTTCTAAAAAAAGTATAATTTCTTCTTTTTCTACCTGTACATTTGATTAAATCGTATTTTTGTACATTCATTTACTGAATTGGGCATGAATAACGAAAAGAAAGATAAAAAAGTAAACAAGATGTCGCTAATGATTTTGGCGATTGTGGTGTTGATTTTGATTATAGCCGGCGCTGCTTATTACATATTTCATCAGAAGACTCAAATGGATGAATTGGTGATGGGATACGAGTTAGACAGAGATATGTGGGAAGACGAGGCAAACGAAATGTCTTTGCAGTATGAAGGATGGATGTTTAATATAAGTAATGATTCCCTTGTTGCCCAATTGGCTACCGAACAGGCAAGAGTGCAGCGGTTGCAGGAAGAATTGCGTACCGTGCGTGCAACGGATACACGGCGTATCAATGAACTGAAGAAGGAATTGGAAACATTACGCTCCATTATGCGTAATTATGTGATACAGATAGATTCGCTGGATCAGGCGAACAAACAGCTGCAAAAGGAGAAGCAGGAAGCCGTAACCCAGTACAGGCGGGCTTCATCGCAGGCGGCTAATCTTCAAAAGGAAAAAGAACAATTGACGGAACGAGTCACGCTGGCCAGCCGTTTGGACGCAACGGATATACAGATTAATCCGGTCAATTCGCGGGGAAAGACAGTCAAAAAGATCAAACAAATGCAGCAATTCGTGGTTTCATTCCGAATAGCAAAAAACATAACAGCTCAGGTTGGAGAGAAAACGGTTTATGTGCGCATCATGAGGCCTGACGACGACGTACTTGTCAAAAGCCGTGCGGATGTATTTGCGTTTGAAGGGAAAGAAATCAACTATTCAATGAAGCGGATCATCGAATATGACGGAGAGGAAGCGCCTGTTACCCTGTATTGGGATATCGAAGAGTTTTTATCTCCGGGAGAATACCGCGTCGATATATTTACCGACGGAAACCACATCGGACGCAAGGCATTCTCCCTGGAGGGTTAGTTCTTACAGTTTTATCTTCGGCCTGTACATATCGTTTGCCGTAATCCCACATTCCTTTTTCATCCGTATACTGTATTCCAGCTTGCTGACTTCCGGAACTACGTTATTCGTTCCAAACGTAAACTTCACGCCTGCTTTCTTCGCTTTCATTATGATCGCCTTGCTCGGAATATTGTAAAGTTCATTTATTTCGAGCGCCTTCCCGCTTTTCACAAGGGCGTCGATAAATTTGTTCATCCGTTCTTCCGTCCAAAATTCATCGTAACGGTCATTCATCTGTGCGGGGAGAAAACAGGGATTCACGTACACATCGACAGGTTCTTCCAATACCATGCAGATGCGGTCTACGATCATGTCCATGTATTGCTGCTCGTTTTCAATCCATGTTTCACTCTTGATCCACAGACGCGTACGCCGTCCCTTGTTATCCGTAAACGTAAGGGCATCGGTAAATACGAAATCGAACTCATCGCGTGCTCCCTGTGAAAAAGTAGTCAGCCACTCACGCCCTTCGGCCTGCATTGCCAGAATGAAAGGCTGACTGCGCATGGTTTTGAGGTAGGAGAAAATCTGCTCGTCGTTTGTAATCGGGAAGCCTACACCACAATTGGGTGCTATCACATAATTGATACCCGTTTTCCTCGACTGTATGGCGGCAGCTTCCTTCGTCAATCCTCCTTTCAGGTGAACATGATAGTCCAATACCGGAAAATCTTCCTGGTGCAGGCGGATGATGTCGTCGGTTTGCTCGTTGTTTGCCCGGCTTAACTGATCGGCTATGGCGGCATCGTCCACTTCAAGCGTATTGACGGTAATGTTCCGGTACTCGATATTTCCGGTTCCCGTACTTGCCAGCGTAAAAGTTCCTTCGGAAAGCAACGCACCGGAGCTCGCCGCGCGGTAAGGTTCGGCCGGTTGTATATACTCAACCACAGGTTCTCCGTTGATAAATACCTCGACAGCCTGCCCGGCCACTTTAATGATCATCGTAAACCATTCGTTTTCCTTTACGAAACTCTTGGTCAAGTTTCTCACCGACAGAAGGCTTCCCGTCATTTTCCACCATACGGGATCGGCCAAATTGTTATTGACCGCAACTTGGTAGCCCTTATTCGAATCCGCACCGGAATGAAATCCGATAAACCCCTTACCGCCGGGAGTTGTTCTAAGCTCCATTTCCAGTACAAAGTTTTTGTACCGGCCTTTTTTAAAAATTGCCTTACTCTCCGCGCCGGTCAGCGTCATGATGCGATTTTCAAGCGAAACATCCCCCGTGGTTGTCCACTTGCTCATGTTTTCTCCGTTAAACAGCGACCCGTTGGGCGACGAATTACAGGAGATAAACCCTAAAAGCATAATGCAAAACGATAAAACAGATACTTTTTTCATGATATTGATAATTAAATTTGCATACAAAAATAGTCAAAGCGTTTTGATAGACAATATACCAACTTGTTTTTTGCATAAATCATCTAATCGCTTTTGGGAAAATCATCTAACCTGCATTATTCATACTCATTGCAAGCCCGGAGGGCTGAATTTTCATAACCGCAGGCGAGCAAAGCGTTGCCTGCGGTAGTGCAAGGGAGGACACTGCTGCCCGAAGTGGCAGA
>JAITVG010000149.1 GCA_031285925.1 Tannerellaceae bacterium | reverse complement strand
CGCTTCTTTAAAAAGTAATGCTATGTCGATTATTTTTAGTACATTTGCAGGATTTTAAGACGAAAAATTTAACAGATAAACGAATATAAAAGCAGATGAGTGAAGAATTGAAAAATATGCCGGGCAGTGAATATTCGGCAGACAGTATTCAGGTGCTCGAAGGATTGGAAGCCGTTCGCAAAAGACCGGCCATGTATATTGGCGACATTAGCGAAAAGGGGCTGCATCATTTGGTTTACGAAGTTGTAGACAACTCTATTGATGAGGCTTTGGCCGGGTTTTGTACGGACATCGATGTTGTTATCAATGAAGACAATTCGATTACGGTGACCGACAACGGGCGCGGTATTCCGGTCGATTATCATGAAAAAGAAGGCAAATCGGCGCTTGAGGTCGTATTGACCGTACTTCATGCCGGCGGCAAATTCAATAAAGATTCCTATAAAGTATCCGGCGGTTTGCACGGAGTGGGCGTCTCCTGCGTAAATGCACTGTCGATCTACCTGAAAGCAGAAGTCCGCCGCGACGGTAAGATTTACATGCAGGATTTTTCCTGCGGCAAAGCGCTTAACGAAATACAGGTGACCGGCAACGCCGACACGACAGGAACAACAATAACGTTCAAACCCGACGGCTCCATCTTTACCACGCTTGAATACAAATATGAAATCTTGGCAAACCGTTTGCGCGAACTGGCTTTCCTCAATGCGGGGATCACTTTGCGCCTGACCGACAGACGGGAAACCATAAACCCGGAAGGAGATTACAAGGGAGAGATATTCCGATCCAAAGAAGGATTAAAGGAATTTGTGCGCTACATCGACCGCTCCAAGGAAGGGCTGATTCCGGAAGTCATCCACATCATAACCGAGAAACAGGGAATACCCGTCGAAGTGGCCATGACGTATAATACCTCTTACAATGAAAACGTATTTTCGTATGTAAACGACATCAACACCATTGAAGGAGGTACACACCTGACAGGCTTCCGCCGAGGGCTGACCCGCACGTTGAAGAAATACGCCGAGGATTCCAAATTACTGGAAAAGGCAAAAGTCGAAATTCAGGGCGACGACTTCCGCGAAGGCCTCACGGCTGTTATTTCCATAAAAGTAGCAGAACCTCAATTTGAAGGGCAGACGAAAACCAAACTGGGAAACAGTGAAGTCACAGGCGCCGTGGATCAGGCTATCGGCGAAGCTTTGGGGAATTTCCTCGAAGAGCATCCGAGAGAAGCGAAGGTCATCGTCGACAAGGTGATCCTTGCCGCACAAGCCCGTCAGGCCGCCCGCAAAGCCCGCGAACTTGTACAGCGCAAATCGCCCCTCTCCGGCGGAGGATTACCCGGTAAACTTGCCGACTGCTCATCCAGAGATGCGGCAGAATGCGAATTGTTCCTCGTCGAGGGTGATTCTGCGGGAGGCACGGCCAAGCAGGGGCGCGACCGCATGTTTCAGGCAATCCTTCCTCTTCGCGGTAAAATCCTGAACGTGGAGAAGGCAATGGACCATAAAGTGTTCGACAGCGAAGAGATACAGAATATCTACCGCGCCATGGGAGTTACCATCGGTACGGAAGAAGATCCGAAAGCGCTGAACCTCGACAAGCTGCGCTATCATAAGGTCATTATCATGACCGATGCCGATGTGGACGGAAGCCACATTGCCACACTGATACTTACCTTCTTTTTCCGCAAGATGCGCGCACTGATCGATAACGGCTATGTTTATCTGGCTACTCCGCCCCTGTATCTTTGCAAGAGAGGGAAAAACGAGGAATATTGCTGGACGGAACAGCAGCGACAGTCTTTCATCGACCGCTATGCCGATGGAAATGAAAGCCATGTGCATACGCAGCGCTACAAAGGTTTGGGAGAAATGAACGACCATCAGTTATGGGACACGACAATGAACCCGGAAAACCGTACATTGAAGCAAATCACGATCGAAAACGCTATCGACGCGGACAATATATTCTCCATGCTGATGGGTGAAGAAGTGGCGCCCCGCCGTGAATTTATCGAAGAAAACGCTACCTACGCAAACATCGACGCTTAAACAGACACAAAAGATGAACACCCAAGCCCGCCGTCCGGTTTTAAAGGATCTGTACAGGGAGGTTGACAATTACATACCGGCTAATGAAAGCCGTCAGCCTCCCCGTATCGGAATATCCGCCAACCGGAAAGACGGGCTTTCCTGTATTGCCGAAACTTATGTACGCTCGGTAACGGAAGCAGGCGGAGCTCCCGTTCTGATACCGGTTATTACGGACATAAAAGCTCTGTCGGCGATCGTTGTCGGCCTGGACGGACTGATCCTTAGCGGCGGCGGAGATATAAATCCGCTTTATCTCCGGGAAGAACCGGTACCGCAATTGCAGGATGTGGATACCCTCCGCGACGAATACGACCTGATATTGCTTCGGCTGGCAACTAATCGCCAGATACCCGTCATGGGAATCTGCCGCGGACATCAACTGCTGAACGTGGCCTTCGGAGGAAGAATTTACCAGGATATTCATCACCAAAACGACCGCCAGCTACTGAAACACAGTCAAGCGCAAGCGCGTGAATTGCCTTCGCACACCGTGCGCCTCGAACAAATACAATCCCGCCTGCGCTCCCTGCTCAGGGAAGATATTCTCTACGTAAACTCATTCCATCACCAGGCCATC
Source organism: Tannerellaceae bacterium (assembly GCA_031285925.1). Classification (GTDB taxonomy): domain Bacteria; phylum Bacteroidota; class Bacteroidia; order Bacteroidales; family Tannerellaceae; genus QVMG01. The sequence continues at coordinate 1,197 of JAITVG010000149.1, read as the reverse complement.
AGGGAACCGGCAACGGAATTTATCGCCACGGTGACAGCGCCCGACGGGATCAATGAGGCAATGGAGCATGTGGAGAAAGATATTTTCAGTGTGCAGTGGCATCCCGAAACAATGGCGCCGGAAGGCGACGAAACCATGCAACTCCTGTTTCAATACCATACAGAAAGAGCTTTACAGTTCCGCAAAGCCAAATCTATTCATCACCGGATACCGACAATCGATATGCACACGGACACGCCGATGCTTTTTCCCGGCACGCTGGATTTGGGAGTCAAAGGGATTGCAAAGGTAGACCTGGCGGTTGTGGAACCGGAACTGTATCAAACAGAAAAGATCATCGACGTGCCCGGTAAACTGAACCTGCCTTTTATGGAAGAAGGAAGAATAGATGCGGCTTACGCCGTGGCCTATATTCCGCAAGGCCCAAGGGACAGCGAATCCCTTTCTGCGGCAACCGATTATGCCTTCGCCAGACTGGATGAAGTACGTGCGCAGGAAAAGCGTTATCCCGAACGGATGGGCATTGCCGCCTCGCCGGCCGACCTGCTCCGCTTGAAGGAATGCGGGAAAAAAGCAATTTTGCTAGGTGTGGAGAATGGGTATGCCATTGGGAAAGACCTTTCTACGCTTCAACGTTTCAGGCAGGCCGGAGTTTCATATATCACCCTTTGCCATAACGGAGATAATGACATCTGCGATTCGGCACGGGGGAAAAACGAGTGGAACGGCCTTAGCCCCTTCGGAAAAGAGGTTGTGAGGGAGATGAACCGCCTCGGCTTGATGATTGATCTTTCCCATGCGGCGGAAAGTACTTTTTACGACACACTTGCCGTGAGCCGCGTTCCGGTCATTGCTTCGCACTCTTCGTGCCGGGCGCTATGCGATCATCCGCGCAATCTGACCGACGACCAGATCAAAGCCCTTGCCGCCGCCGGTGGGATGATGGGAATTTGCCTCTACAAGGGATTTATCAGCAAGGAAGAAGAAAAGGCATCCATCAGCGACGCCATACGCCACATCAATCACGTGGTCAATCTGGTGGGTGCAGATCATGTGGGGATCGGTTCGGATTTCGACGGCGGAGGGGAACTGGCCGGATGCCGCGCGGCAAATGAACTGATCAATATCACCGTACGCCTTCTGGACGAAGGATATACGGAAGAAGACATAAGAAAAATCTGGGGCGGAAACTTGATT
>JAITVG010000109.1 GCA_031285925.1 Tannerellaceae bacterium | reverse complement strand
TGGAAATGAAGGATTGTTTCGTTGCCGTTTTCAGCGTCGGAGAATATCTTGCCGACAGGCTGGCGGGTGGTTACTTTATCTCCTTTTTTTACGTAAACCTGACTGAGGTTGCTGTATACGGTCAGGTAGTTCCCGTGGCGCACGATGACGGAACTGTTGAATCCCGGCACGACGAAGATGCTGGTTACTTCCCCGCTGAATACCGCCTGTGCGTCGGTGCCGGGGGTTGTCTGGATGTCTATTCCGCTGTTGTTCATGCGGACGTATTTAAGCTGCTGGTGCTGCTGTTCGCCAAAGTAGCCGACAATCGTATAGCGGCCTTCCAGCGGAAGGGGCAGCCGACCGCGATTGTCGGCAAAGTCCTGCGAAAGCTTCTTTTCCGCCGGGGTCATGGCGTAACCGCCTTTGCTTTCGGCCGTGCGTTCGTCTTTTGGAGGTGCTGTTTTTTCTCCGGGTTTCCTCGTTGCGGCGGCTGTGCGTTCGCGTGAGGCTTTTGCTTCCGCTTCCGCTTTGGCAATTTCTTCTGCGATCAGTTTCTCTATTTGCCGGTTCAGAGCATCGGCCTGTTGGCGTTTTTTGCGCAATTGCGCTTGCAGGTCTTTCTGCTTTTTGTTGATTTCCTGCACTTCCTTCTTCTGATTTTCTTCTTCTCCCTGCAATTTCCGCCTTTCGTCTTCACCGGCTTGCAGCAGGGCTTGCTTTTCGTCGCGCGTGGCTTTGAGGTTCGCCTGCCGGACGACGATCTCTTTCTGTTTCTTCACAATGTCGCTTGCCTGCCGCTTCTGGTAGTAGGCAAATTCGCGCAGATAGCGCATCCGCCGCATGGACTGGGTGAAGCTTTCGGCGGAAAGGATAAAGAGGAGTTTGTCCTGCGAGGTTTGCCGCCGTTGCAAGCGTTGGGCGGACTGTTTGTAGTTGTCCTGTTTGGTTTTGAGTTCTCTTTCCAGATTGGATATTTCTTCCTGAAGGGAAATGATCAGACTGTCGATAGCCTGCGTTTCCCTGTTCAGCAGGTCGATCACTTTCTTGCGGGAAAGGATTTGGCCGGCAATCAGGTTCAGACGGTTCAGGGAAGTTTGTGCGGTGCGGGTGGTTTCTTTTAATAATTTATCGGTCAGTTCGATTTCGGCCAGGGCGGTTTTCCGCTGTGCTTCCAGTTGGCGCACGGCGTCCGACTTCTGAGCGGAAGCCGTCAGAAGGGAACCTGCAAGCAGAAGGATAGTGCATAAATATAGGGTTATCTTACTCATTCGGTCTGAACATCTTCATGATCTCCGCAAAGGTGACTCGCCTGTACCTGTCCGGTATGCTCACCTCGATCTGTACCGGAACGTTCGTCTGCACACGCGAAAAAGCCAGCCTGACACCGCCTTTGGATGCGCCTTTGGCAAAGACGTTCATATCCATCAGCATGGGGAAAGGCTGTTCGTCCGTGATCCGGAAATCGGAATACATCCATTGCAGGGCAAAGCTCTCCGCCCGGTCGGCGATGGAGGTGGAAAGCAGCTTCTCCTCTCCGTCGGCCGTAAAGGTATACGACAGTCCCATTTTGTCTTTTGCCCGTATTTCGGCTTTGCTTCCTTCCTGATTCAATGAGAAGCGGGGGTAAACGGCAGGGGCAACAGCATCTTCTCCGGGATAGAACAGATGATTGACAAAGAGGGATTGAAGATTGTTGTAGTTGAACACGATGGGAGTTTGTCCTATCAGGCCGGCATAGTTTTCCGCAAGGTAGCGCCGGTTCATGCGATCGACGATCTTTATGCTGTCGCGATCCATCACCAGCCGGAATAGCTCGATACCCAGCAGGGGCTGCACGGAGAGCATGAACGCGCTGTCCTTGACCATTTTCATGTCTACCCGCGAACTCATTTCCTTTCCGGGAATAAGTATTTCGGCATTCATCCTTGCGCTTAGCGTTTCAAATTGAAATTCTTTTCCGCGCATGGAGTCGAAGAAATCGGCGTGAGCCTTGGCCGCTCCCGTTTCCACCGTCGCGATCTTCCGGGGCGACTTACAGCCCGGCAGCAGAAAGAACCCGACAGTAAAAAGCGCCGCACAGGGAATGATGTATTTCAGTATCTTCTTCATCGGTTGTTTCATTAGGCATTATGCTATTCAATATATTTCTCCTCCGCGATTTTCCGATCGAGTGTTTCGTTCTTTTTCCCCAGCTCCTTCGCTTTCTTCCACTGTTCGACGGCCTTTTCCCTGTTGCCTGTCATGTAGAGGATGTCCCCGTAGTGGTCGATCAGTTCGGAACTGTTTGTCGTGTCGCGGTCGATAGCCCGCTCGATGTATATTTTCGCCAGCGAGTATTCTCCGCGGACAAAGAATATCCAGGCATAAGTGTCCAAATAAGTTGCGTTTTCCGGCTCCATGTCTATCGTTTGCGAACTCATGCGGACGGCTTTGTCCAGGTCTTTTTTATCGAGCGAAAGGAAGTAGGCGTAGTTGTTCAGTACGACAATGTTTTGTGGGTTGCATTTCAGCGCTTCGTCGTAGGCTTCGTAAGCCTTGTCCATCTCTTTGATCTGATAATAAATATCACCGATCTGGCCGTAGAAGTCAGACTTCAATCTTCCGTTTTCATTCGGGATAATCTTTATTCCCGCATAGTAGGTATCCAGGGCTTCCTGATATTTCTCCTGTTGAAAATAGGCTATTCCGAGATAGAAAGGATATTCGGGAGTGTCGGGAAACAGCTCCATGCAGGTGTGGCAAATGCGCACGACTTCGGGGTAGTCATTCGCCTGCAGCGCCAGATTCAGCAACTGCTGCCAGGCAGCCTGATTGTCCGGTTCCATTTCCGTTACCAGGCGGAACTGAAAACCGGCTTCTTCCCGGTTATCCATGGCCGAAGAGAGGAAACTGCCATACATCAGCTTCAGGTCTATATCTTCCGGATGCTGCCTGATCAGTTCGGCGAACAGGGTGTTTACATTCTCCATTCCCTGTTTGGCTTGTTGCAGGCGGGCGATGTAACGGCCAAGGATGCCGACTTTGGTGTTCACGTCAAGCCCTTCATTCACGAGGGCGTTCCGTATTTGCTGTTCGGAAGCAGCCTTGTCGCCCTTTGCCTCGTAGTAGTTCGACATGGAAACGATATAATACGGATTGGAAGGCTCTATCGCATACGCCCTTTGGTAACATTCGTAAGCCTTGTCCGGTTCCCTGTTCTCCAGATAGAGATCACCCAGCAGGAGAGGGTAGCGGGATACAGTCGGATACTTCTCCGCCAGCTTTTCTATTTCGCCGAACGCCTTCTCATTTTCCTTGATACTCATATACAGCCGGAATTTCTGCAACGAAAGCGCTTCGTTCATCCCCATGGTCAATTCCAACCGGTCGAATGCTTCGATCGCTTCTTCTATATTCCCTTCCCGGCTCAGGGCTTCGCCCAGATAAAAGTTCAGTTCCGTTTTTGCGGGATACAACTCCGTTAATTTTTTATATTCCTCGGCGGCTTCGCCGAACAATCCGGTGGAATGGCTGGCGGAAGCCAATGTCATGCGGTAAGTGAAGTTGTCCGGAGCATGGCTGACAGCCTTTTTCAGCATATCCACCGCCTTTTCCGGACGGTTCAATTGCAGGTAGAAAAAGGAAAGTTCATAAAGTACGGCGGATGCCGTGGAGTCCATCGCCAGGCAATGATTAAAGACGTCGAAAGCGGCGTCGTACTTTCCGGCCGCCTTCAGGTTAAGCCCTTCAAGGAAGAAATAGTCGAACTTCCGCCGTTCCGCCTGCGAGCGGATGATGGAAGATATATCTTCCGTGCGCTTTGCCGCGTTGTCCGCCCGGACACTTCCCCAGACAATAACCCCGCATAGAAGTATATATATATATCTTTTTAGCATATTATAGAATTTTCAATTGTCAATTTTCAATTGTCAATTACTTCCCCGTATGTCCGAAGCCGCCTGCTCCCCTTTCCGTTTCATCCAGCACCTCGACCGCTTCCCACTTCACCCGGCTGTGGCCGGCAACTACCATCTGACAAATGCGCTCCCCATCGTTCACCGTAAACGGTTCGGAAGATAAATTGACAAGTATAACGCCTATTTCACCGCGATAATCCGCATCGATCGTTCCGGGCGTGTTCATCAGCGAGATACCGTGTTTAAGCGCCAGCCCGCTGCGTGGACGCATCTGTGCCTCGTATCCTTCGGGAAGGGAAATAAACAATCCGGTAGGGATCAGCTTGCGTTCCAGTGATTTGAGTACAACGGGTTCCGACAGGTTCGCGCGAATATCCATTCCTGCCGACAGGGAAGTCGCATATCCGGGCAGAGGATGATGCGATTTGTTTACAATCTTGACTTTCATATTGTTATCTGTATGTTATGGGCGACGAAGATAGTGAATATCCTGTGAATCCTGATTCAGACTCCTCCTTTAAATAAAAAATTAGTAAATATGATGATTTGATGGTTGCCCTTGCAGGGCAAACGTTTTTTTGAACAATTTCATGGTTGCCCTTGAAGGGCAAGCATTTTTTCGTACGATTTCATAGTTGCCCTTGAAGGGCAAGCGCTTTTTCGCGCGATTTCATGGTTGCCCTTGAAGGGCAAGCGCTTTTTTGAACAATTTCATGGTTGCCCTTGAAGGGCAAGTATTTTTTTTGTACGATTTGATGGTTGCATCAACGATGCAACAGTATTTTTTTGAAATTTCAGGGTTGCATCGCCGATGCAAGTATTTTTTTGTGCGATTTGACGGTTGCATCGCTGATGCAAGGGTGTTTTTCCGGAATTTGACGGTTGCATCGCCGATGCAACAATGTTTTTTCAGAATTTGATGCTTGCATCGCCGATGCAAGGGTATTCAGAAACGGGGAGATGGCAAGATTTCGCCCCTACCAGTCGCCGTTTTCTTTTATTAATTCAATCAACCGTTCAACGGCCTCTTCTTCGGGGATGTTTTTGAGGATGCGCTCCTTTCCTTTGTACAGACTGATCCGGCCTCTT
>JAITVG010000010.1 GCA_031285925.1 Tannerellaceae bacterium | reverse complement strand
CGCTCGCTACTTAACTACTTTAACTACTAAGCCCACAGGGCTGATGACTACTCTGACTACTTTTTGTCCAAGAACACCTCAAAATAAGATTTAGCCCATAAAATCACTACTGACCGATTAAAATCAAAATTTTTTCATTAATTCATTATCGGTCAATACTGGAGTTGCGGGGCAATGCATTTCAAAAAAACTCCGTGCTATCAGCGCCTCTGTGTTTCATATTCATTAAGTTTGCAATTCGTATTGTAAACACATAATATGAATAATACAAACAACTTTCAACGCTCTGCGTTCAACTCCCGGCTGAACAGCAATTTCCACAGCCACTCCACCTTTTGCGACGGGAGAAGTTCGCCGGAAGATTTCCTGAAGTTCGCCATATCCGGTAAGTTCCGGGCGTATGGTTTTTCTTCTCATTCCCCGTTGCCGTTTGAAACATTCTGGAACATGTCGGCCGTCGATATGCCGGAATATCTGACGGAATGCGACCGGCTCAAAAAGAAATACGAACATTTGATCGAGATTTATACCGGCCTGGAAATTGATTACTTGGACGAAACTTACAATCCCTCTATCCCTTATTTTCGGGAACTGCCGCTGGATTACCGTATTGCTTCCGTTCATTTTCTTCCCTTATCGGGAAACCTGACGGAAAGCAATATGGTTTGCATCGACGGATCGTATGAGGAATTTGCCCGCTCGGTCGATCTGCATTACGAAGGCGATATACGCAAAATAACCGAACGCTATTATCAATCCGTCTATGCGATGCTCGAAGCCGGCGGTTTCGATATTGTCGGCCATCCGGACAAGATCTATCAGAACGGCCACCTTTATCCCGGTTTCACAATGGATGCCGACTGGTACAGGGAACCCCTAATGGCTTGCCTTGAATTGATTGCGCAAAAAGGCTACATAGTGGAAATAAACACCAAAAACCTGATACGCAAACAGCAACTCTTTCCTCACGTTCGCTATCTCCCTTTATTGAAAAAGATGCACATCCCTGTTATGGTCAATTCGGATTGCCATTACCCCGATTTAGTGAACGACGGACGCCCCGAAGCCTTCAAACTGCTTAAAAATCTCGGCTTCCGAACAACGATGGAGCTGATAAAAGGGGAGTGGAAAGTCAAAGAAATGTAGTTTGTGTAAAGTAGTCAAAGTAGGGGCGACCCTTGCGGTCGCCCTAAAGTAGTCAGAGTAGTCAAGTAGTCAGAGTAGTCAGAGTAGTCAGAGTAGTCAAGTGGTTAAAGTAGTCAAGTAGTTAAAGTAGTCAGAGTAGTCAGAGTAGTTAAAGTAGTCAAGTAGTCAAGTAGTCAAGTAGTTAAAGTAGTCAGAAAAGTAGTCAGAGTAGTCAAGCAGGTATTTCTACTTTGACTACTCTGACTACTTTAACTACTTTAACTACTTGACTACTTGACTACTCTGACTACTTTAACTACTCTTTCTCCCTAAAATTCATCTTCTTCGTACTGATTGATCACATTCCAGGGATTGACTTCGATCTTCACATCGATCTTTGCATTGTCATCACCCGGGTCATCATCACCGCCGCCTATTCGCCCGTCGGGGTTGTTGTAGCCGTAAGAGGTGATGCTTACGTTGATGCCGTATACGTTGTTGCGCGTCAATTGGAAATCCGCTCCCTTAATCGGAACATGGTAGTAACTTGGCGGTTGTACCTGTCCGTCTTTCAATGTGATTACACCGGCAATTACTAAGCGGGCGTCGTACACCGTTTTTTCAAGGTCATATACCCATGCAGTATGATTTTCAAATGCGTATGTTTGGAACATATCCGTTCCGCTCGTAAAGCTGTTAGCAGCACCGCCGTCGGTAATTGTGACGTTGGCATAAGTTTTCGCATAATATGTTTTAACAGCGGCTTTCGGGTGGATCATGCCGTCAAGTATAGTGAAAGTTGCAGGTGCTCCTCTGTAATAGGTGGTTCCTGCTTCGTAGCTGCCTGCTGCGTTAGGAACCAACAGCGTAGTCGGGCGGGCATTTACCAGATACACATCGGTCAATTTGAATGTCGCGCCTTCCAGGTTTGCCGTGCCGTTGAAAGCGACTGACTCCAACTGAATGCGGGATGCCAGGCGGGTCATAACGACAGGTTCGTTTGCTCCGGTATAAACTGCATCAAGAGCTGTTTGTGACGTATGTTGCGTAGCATTATAACTGGCAACATCGCCTTCCTGGAACATATAACAATAGGTTCTGCGTTCGTAGCCGCCACCATCAAGCGCAATATAATCTAACTCTACATCCTGATGCAGTTTGCTGACCATTAGCAAACTGGTCTGCGTTTGAGTTGTTACGTCATCTACCTTATTGTTTAAGTCGCTCAACGTAGCGGGTTTATCCGTATCCGATGTATAATTAATAACGCTATTTGCAATCAGGATAATATCGTAAATACCCGGAGATACTTCCAAATCGCCTACAAAGTCTACGCCTGCCTCGTCAGCTACTCTTTTACCATATTTATATGTTCCGGTTGTGCCGTCGAACAGCAATACGGTCAGGTTCTTGATTACATTTTCGCCGGTCAGGGCAAGTGCATCCGCTTTCGTCTGCACGCTTTTCACGCCGCCGCTTATGCCTGCCGAAAAGACAAGCGCGCCCTTTGCCTCCGGATTATCCGGGTCCATAATATCTTCATTCGCGCAGCCGGCCATCAGGAGGACTGCCATTGTTGCTAATAAATAATATATCCGTTTCATATTAACTGCTTTTTTCGTGTTTACCTTTTCTTTTGTTTATTCCGGTTCTGTCGGTTGATTCACTACGCCCCATCCCACAACACTTACCGCTACGTCGAACAGGGTCGGGTCTGGTACGATTGGAGGGGGTGGGGGTGGAATATCCGGTTCCGTAATCGTGCCTTCGAAAGCCTCCCCTTGGAAGACGAGGCTGATGTTGTAAGCGAAGTTGCGCTTGACATACCGGTGTGAAACGTCGATCCCGTCGCCGCTGGTATAATTCACTCCCAAAGTGTTGATGGGAGCGATGAACGAAACCGTTTCGGATTCATATTCATCCGTGGCGCTCAACGTGGCGGTAACAAGGATTGAAGTGGGAGCGGTATTCCCTTCTCCCAGATTTTCCATTACGTATGTGAAATAATTAAGGCCTACGCGCGTATTGGCGGTGCTGAGCAGCACATCGTCAAACGCGACTTCGGCGGTAGAAGAAAGCGCTCCGTCGGCAGACTGCACAATGCCCCAGTCGCCTTCGCTGAAATAATGGGAGTCCGTTTTCACATTCGTAAACGAAATGCTGTTTACCCTCACCGTGCGCCCCTGCAGTTCCGGACGAGCTTCCAGATCGAAACGTGTTTCCGCTCCCACCACTTGCAGGCGTGCCGGAAGACGTGTGAGCCAAAGTGGCGAGTTGATACCGTCCACGTTCGTTTGCTCCTCGCCGAAGCCGATGTAGTTATCGCCCTCTAACAGCGGGGAAACCGTAGTGATCAGTTGTGTACTCATGGTGAGGCTGTTTTGCTGCTGGTCGGCGAGCTGTGCAAGTACGCTCTGCAATTGGCCGTAGTTCGTAATGCCCTGCATGGCCGCCGCCGGCGCGTTCGACACGAGCACGATCATTGCGGTCTGTTGGCTCTCCACTTGCACTTCGATGGCGCTCATCTCGTATGTTTCTACCGCGTTGGCAATATCCGTCCTACCGCCGATAAACTCCTGCGTGGCGGTGCTGAAGACAAATGCCGTCAGTGTGTTGATATTATCTTCGCCCGGTAAAGCGAGCGGATCCGCTTTCGTTTGAACCTTCTTGTCTGTCCGCGTATTGGTGGCTACCTTTATAGACAGAAACGCGGTTCCTTCCTCTTTCAACGTTTCATTGTCGTTCGAGCAGGCCGAAAAAGCCAACAGCACACCGAACGCCATAACTATATTTTTCAGTTTCATAAGCTTAAACTTTTAATTGTTATTCTTCTTTTTCTTTTACGGTTTATATTATCGTTGTGGTGTCAATGGAGGTTCATCATCGCCGCCATCACCCCAGGGGCGCACTATTACACGTATATTTACATCGATTCCCAGAAATTCACCTTCGCTGGTCCATCGGAAAATTACAATCGTTTCATGATCTTCCTCTACCTTAATTTCAGCCTGGGTAATATCATCTATTGGTTGCGTTTCGTAAGGCCTACCATTCACATAGAAAACACCTTCCTGCAGCATACCCGGCAATACATTCTCAAAACCGTCTTCGAGCGGAAACATGTCCCATTCTCCTTCCTCGGTCAGCATGGCTTCGGGATTATGCGACAATCCTTCGTCCGCACCGGCCACACTGCCGTCTGCACCTACCCGGCTCGATGTTTTGTTGAAATAGAAATCGAATGTAAGATCTTCGTCCGCGCGCAATCCATTCTGTTCACGCCACAATTCCATTCCTCTTTCCAAATTTTCCGTCCGCATCTGCAGGCGGCCTACTTTCGGACTGATCACTACTACTTCATTTTGTGTCAGCACGCCGGCATTTAAAGGAATATCTTCATCGTTGCCGAAAAACAAATCGCGGGGATGTTCCAACACCGTTGCCGTCCGGTTGGCCAGTTGCAGCGTAAGGTCACTGATCGTAGAACCGGCGCTAACCGTCTGTTCGGAACCCTCCGTATTTCCCCATGCCACGATCTGCAACTTGGCGGTAGCCGGATAGTTGATCTCTACCGGCGTATGGCTTTTAATCTGCGAAGCACTCAACGTCACCGTTTCCAGATACTTCCCGTTCTCATCATAAATATATAAACCGGCATCCACTACGGCATCCCCCTCGGTAATATCTTCTCCTGAAGAGTTCACCACTTTGAGCGTCAATGTGTAGCAATCATCCAGATACTCATTGATGCAACTTGTAGTCAGCATAGCCCAGCCGATGCAGAGTGCCAAAAAGGCTTTTGTTTTTGAAAATATATGTTTCATAACTGTACTGTTTTTCGTTTTTATCCTTTTTCTTTTGTCTATGCTTTTAGTTAGCTTCCACCGGATCAGTCGGCGTACCGATGTTTACCCGCGTCCAGTCGGCAACAACTACCTCCGCATTGTAATACAAGTGCGCCTCCGGCTGATAGGGATAAGTTGATCCCGGGCCGGTAATCGTTACGCGCAAGTCGTAGATCGTATTGCGGATTATACCCGTGTGATCTCTTAATAGACCGTTAGCCTCAGTAGCATCCATCCCCGCGGGGTTTATCGGGATGGCGTAGTAACGGTTGTGAGATAGCCAGCGTTCATTGCAATTTTCCTCGGAACAAGGATCATCATCCTCGTATATAGGGTTTTTCCTGTCATACATATAAGTGCCTTTCAATACTAGAAGTGTTTGGTAGCCGGGTTCCGCGTCTTCATTTTCGTATACGTAGAAGTATTTACTTACAATATTGCCGTCATCGACACTGATCGGGGTAGCCGGATTCCCTACCACCGGCGGCAGCATGGGCTGTATCGGATTAACTTGTATGCGGGGTGTTGTAGTGCCTTCAATGAACGGACTTCCGTAACTAAGGCCATCTATCCATTCGTATGTGTTTGCCAACGGGATCTTCTTCAAGACATCTTTTTCATTGAAATCCGTCCAACGGCCATACCACCATAATTTCTCATCGGGAGCAGTTCCTGCTTCGATAGATAAAGTTGTATTGCTTGCAGAAGCCAGTTGGGAATATCCTTTCCCATTGGCGATAAACATGGAATCCATGAAAAATGCAACCGGTGTGCCGTAAGCTGCTTCGTCGACCGACTTGCCAAGTATTAACTGCGAAAGCTGTACGCGCGCCACGCTGCGGTAGAGTTTAACCGGCTCTCTGATCGCAGGAGTAGTGTATACTTCACTTCCGTCAGTAGCGATTACATCATATCCGATCTTGTTTGTTGCGGCGCGTAAAAAAGAAACATTCATCACCTCGCTGCTCATGGTCAGATTACCGTCCGCTTCCGCGTCTAATTTAGTCGTCATGGCCTGCACCTGCGAAAGGGATTTCCCTGCAAAAGCGCTTGCGTCTCCTTTAAAATTCGCAATCACGAGCACCTTGTGGGCGCCTTCCTTTACTTCGATTTCCACGTTTTCCGCTTCGCCTTCGCTACCGGTGTCGCCTGTTCCCAGCGCTTCAGCCTTGTAGTAGGTGCCGTCGCTGTCGAAGATCAGCACATACATGTTCGCCACGGTTTGATCCGTCGCTGCTTTTGAAATGATAGTTCCATCAGCATCGATACGGATCGACAGTGTAGCAGGCGTCGCCGGCTCTTCTTCCTCGTTTAAAATCGGTTTGTTTTCCGAGCAGCCTAACAGTACGGTCGTTGCTGTTGCTGCGTACATAAATAAATTCTTTAGTTCCATAAGGTATATAATTTATATCGTTAGCAGATATTATAGTAACACAAAACAAAATTAGATTGTTTTAAACAACCTGAATATAGGTGGCTCTATCTATATTTATAGATGATTCTATCAATTTCCGAAGGTGATAGGTTTGCATTTATAATTGAGAATGAAAGCCCCCTAATCCCCCGAAAGGGCGACCTAAAGCCTCCCTTTCGGGAAGCTTGGAGGAGCACTTCAGCCCCGGTAAAAGAAAGGAACCACCCGCCATCCGGACAGTTCCTCTCTTCTCTTATGAAAAACACTTTTCTATCCACCCCTATTCCCCTCTCGGGAAACAACGCTCGCTTAGCGGAGTCGTAAAGCAATTGGGGGTTCCTTATTTATTCAACTGGAACACTCTGCGTTACCGTTCCCCACGGAACTACCTCTGCAAATACATCCAGATCGCCCGTTTCGCCACCTTCCGGAGGGCCGAACGGAGAGGGCGAGCCTCTACCGGTTAAGTTCATGGAGATGTTATATTGCAGGTTGCGCAATACGCCGAGGAAGACGGGAGTGTCGACAATTAAGTTGCGCCCCTTATCCTGATACACATCACCCTCAATAGAGTATCCGATATTGGGTTGGGTATTGAAGCCGGTAACACCTACGGCAACCGTGTAGTATCTGTCGGTTGTAGTAAGCGGTTCCGACAATTCGCCTTCATCTACTGCTTGATTCGTATTAGTATCTTCCCACTTTAAATATCCGCTGATAGTTCCTTTCACGGTGACAAGCGTCAAAATATGCTCATCTTGGCTTGCAAGCGTGTTTTCATATACAAAGAACTCAACCGAGTTGTCCTCGTAATCCTCTACCGCCAAAGGAGTTTCGTATACGTTGATATAAGAGTCCTCTAATGCTCCGTCATATTCGACGATAGTCTTAAAGTTTGCACCCGCTGCAAACGCTCCATAAGCATCGGCAGCGTAACCGCTTATATAAGTATCCGGAACAAACGTAGAAGCCCACTCGCCAAACTCAGTTCCGGCCATCTTGCTTTCGGCCATAGATTGCACGACTGCGATTTCGTCGATCGTGAACGTGGGTTGAAACAAGCGCTGAGTTTTAGCCCTGTCCGCATAAACAACATCGCCCAGCGTTATATCGCTTATAATCACCTTGGCTACGTTGCGATACAGTCTGACGGGGTCAAATTCCCCATCGTCATTGGCATCGTAGAACAACATATTGTCGCCCGTGCCACTGGCATAGCCCAAGTAATGATGTATCCCTTCATATATCTCGATGCCGGTGTGCACCTTGCTGTTCATGGTGAATAACAGTTCATCGCCTGCCGTCGGATTACCTTCGGCAACTGTGAATGAAAGATTCGCCGCATCCTCCAGCAGATCAGTCAGCAGATCACCTGTTTCAAACCCTCCGATCAGATCATCAGGCAGATTCGCGAACACCACCACGCTCTTTGTGCCGGCGGAAAGTTCGATATCTATCACTTCGCTGTCGATTAACCCCTGGGTATCGGCAGCCTCAATGGCTTCGATATTACCGCCTTCATCGGCAACAATCACATGGAGCGATGCTATATTGCCACCTTCAGCCCTGGTGACCGGGCCTTTTTTATCCAGTTTCAGAGAGAGAGCAGTCCTGATCGCAGGATCCGGTTCCGGTATGGCGGGATCCTTCTCGGAGCAGGCGGTAAACGCCAGCGCGATCATGCTTCCAAATAATAAATGATTCAATTTCATAACCTTAACTTTTAATGTTTATAACCGTTGTTTTACTGATTAATAATGTCAGACTGCAAATATAGAGGGAGTATTTATAGGGCGAAGCAGGCAATCCTTTCAAAAAAAACGGGTAAAAACATCAAAAGCAAAAAACGGAGCATTTTGAGAGAAACACCGTTGAAATTGATAATGACAGGGCGGAAAAGCCTGCATCTCCCCTGTGAACGTACCGGCAAAGGCCGGGGAAGAAAAAAAATGGCCGGACTTTCACAAGCCCGGCCACTCCTCAACAATTGTAAATATTGCATAGTAAAATTTTAAAAAATATTGTCATGTACTTGGTCTTGGTGTTATCTTATCAATCCTTCGGGAGAGAGATTTTCCTTCTCTATATCCTTGAAGTAATTGTATGTACTCACTTTCAGGTCGGCGCAGGCGGCTTCGTCGGCCACGATGATGCCTTTCGGATGCAGTTGCAGGGCGGTGATTGTCCACATTTGGCTGACGGAGCCTTCAACTGCCTGCTGCAATGCCCGGGCTTTTCCGTGCCCGTTTACCAGAATCAATACTTCCTTTGCGTCGAGCACCGTGCCTACACCTACGGTAACTGCCGTGCGGGGCACTTTATTCACGTCGTTCTCAAAGAAACGCGAATTGGCGATGATCGTGTCCGTAGTCAGCGTCTTTACGCGTGTCCGCGAACTTAGCGACGATCCCGGCTCGTTGAATGCGATATGCCCGTCGGGGCCGATGCCCCCCAGAAACAGGTCTACTCCGCCGAGCGACTTCATCTTGGTTTCGTACGCTTCGCATTCGGCTTCCAAAGATAATGCATTACCATTTAATATATGTACGTTTTCTTTCGAAATATCTACGTGGCTGAAGAAATTTTTCCACATGAAGGAATAATAGCTCTCCGGATGCTCCTGCGGCAGGCCGACGTATTCATCCATGTTGAACGTAACCACGTGGCGAAACGAAACCACACCCTGCCGATACAGTTCAATCAGTTGTCCATACATTCCCAGGGGGGAAGAGCCTGTCGGCAAGCCGAGAACGAAAGGTTTCTCCGCCGTAGGAGCGGCTTTCCGTATTCTTGAAACCACATAATTTGCCGCCCATTTGGACAGCAGGTCGTAATTCGGTTCGATAATTAAGCGCATATCAGTTATTAGTTGTTAGTTATTAGTTATTAGTATAATTGTCTATTGTCAGTTGATCTGCCATCGCTTTGCCCAAGGCATGGCAGGCGTCGTGGCTACCGGGTGTCATGGCTTGCTTTTGTTCGGCAGGGGTGCCGACGGTTTCCCACTTCATTTCTTCCCCGAAGGCCGCCAACCGCTTGACGGCCGCCCCTGCCCAGGTGAAGGAACCGAAGTAGCCGAAGAGGCGGTCTTTCACCTCCCTTATCCGGATCTTCCCCAGCAGGGATTCTATCTCCGGGTAGAGCTGATTGGAATAGGTAGGGCTTCCGATGATCACGCCCCTGTACTTGAATATATCCCGGATAATGACGGATGCGTGGCTTTTGCTCACGTTGTGCATTACAATGTTCCTCACGCCGTTCTCCGCCAGCGCGGAGGCGATTACTTCCGCCATCTGCTCCGTGTGGCCATACATGCTGCCGTAGGCGATTACCACACCGGCTTCGCCTTCGTACCTGCTCAGGCGGTCGTAGAGGGCGACTGTCTTTTCCCTGCATGTCCGCCATACCGGGCCGTGAAGCGGGCAGATCGTTTCGATGTCGAGGCAGCCCAGTTTCTGCAATGCCCGCTGCACGGGGTTGCCGTATTTTCCCACGATATTGGAATAGTAGCGGATCATTTCATCCCAATAGTGCTCAATGTTCATTTCCTCGTCGATGACTCCTCCGTCCAGTGTCCCGAAGCTTCCGAAGGCATCGGCCGAGAAGAGGATCCTGTCCGTCGCGTCATACGTAAGCATCACCTCCGGCCAGTGTACCATCGGCGCCGCATGGAATTGCAACTCGTGGCGGCCGGTGGAAAGGGTATCCCCATCCTTTACTTCGTGCAGGCCTTCGGTGATTCCGTGATAGCCTTTCAGCATGTCGAAGGTTTTGCTGTTCCCTATGATCCTGATGTCGGGATACTGTTGGCGCAGCAGGCGGATACTTCCCGCATGATCGGGCTCCATGTGGTTCACTACCAGGAAGTCAAGCGCACGGCCATCGAGCACATCGCCGATCTTCTTCAGGAACACATCGGCATAGCAGACATCGACCGTATCCATCAGCACGGTCTTTTCGTCCGTAATCAGATAGGAATTGTAGGAAACTCCGTAAGGCAGAGGCCATAAGTTTTCAAACAGATGCTTCGTGCGGTCGTTCACGCCGACGTAGAACACGTTGTCTGTAATTTCTTTTGGGTTGTACATGGTCACAGGTTTATTTAATTGTCATTCTGTTTTTGATTTTCAGATTATTTGTTCCCCTAATAAAAATTCGATAGCAATCACGCCATTCCTTACTTTCACCGGGCTTGATTAAATGAGAATAAAAATCCGTTTTTTTCCTTGGGAAAGAAATATTAGCATATACGCATTTATCATTCGCTATTATCTTCTTGTCTCTGAATATTTGTACTACCTTCTTTATTTGCTCTTTAGCCTGCGTGAAGTAAGTCGAAATATTTGTTGATTTGCAATCTTTTATTTCAAGGAACAATATCCATGTTTCACCAGCCGGATCAGACAAATAAAATACCCCTTCGCAATTATCCGGTTCTTTTCCACGTTCATCCAAAAAACATTGTGGTTTGAAGAATGTCGCCGTGATATCCAATCCCGGATTTTCTATCACCAGTGTGTCGATTCCTTCCGGTTGAGCATCATATATTTCAATAGCTTGTTTGCTCTTGGTTCTTCGCGTAAGGTCAGCTACATGAATTTGAGAATATGTAATATTTTCTATGTGCTCTAAGTTTTCCTTCCCAAATACCTTCGCAATCTTATTCTTCATCTTTGTAATAGCTTAGCATTTGGAAATATTCATCCGTCAATTCCGTCATTTTCCGGTCGAAGTAATTCTCGGAAATGATATTGTCTTTATCTTGAATGTATCTTAGCGTTCCTTCATTTGTTATTTCCCATATCGATACTGCTTTAGGATCAATCCATGAATGGTGGGACGAAAAGTTGTTTTTCAAATATTCTTCTTTTTCCGCTGTGCTTAGCTGATCATTTACGAGATAGCCCATCATGCAATTGTTCAACGCATACAAAATATATGGGCTATGGGTCGTAAACGTAAGTCGGTGATTCCGCTCTGACTCGTTGATCACACGCAACATGTAATATATCAGATCCCGTTGCGTTGAAGGAAATAGATTCTGCTCAGGCTCTTCGATAATAAATTGGGAATATGCATATCTCAGCTTGTGTATATCATCGCCATATTTACCTGACAATTCCAAGGGAGAGAGTACGATCTGTTTTTCATATAAAACCCTCGTCAAATAATCTATCAGCACGTATAAGGGTAGCATTGACTGTATACCGCTTGATGCGTTTTGCAAGCTTATCTCTTTCTGTTCGCCAAATATGACAACATCTTTATCTTCTTCTTCTATTCTGCGAAAATAGATACCCAGTTCCGGAATGTCCAGGGTATTACCGTTGGAATAGGATTTTTTGGCTTCAAACCAATAATAAAGAAAATCTAAAATATTGTTATTTGTTTCCTTGTATCTACCTAAATTGGGAACAGTGGCTACAAAATTTCGTTCGGCAGGAATATATATCTGCTTCCTGTTTTCAAAATCAACATCCTTCCGAACAATAATCTCCGCATTCGTTTTTTTCCTTTTGGAGAACTCAATGTCACAATAATCTCCTTCGTATTTGAAATAGGCATCTATCGGGAAATATATATCTTCCAGATTATGAAACGACTTAAAGCGGTCATAAAAATTTTCACGGAAGAATCCATCCAGCATTCTGCGTTTTTCGACCCACGTGCAAAAACTGATTATTTTGGCAACGGTACTCTTACCGCAACTTTGAGGCCCCATAAATACATTCACTTTATTGAGTTCAAGATTCTCAATACTTTTGATTGGGCCAACGTTTTTAATCGTTATTGTTGCCATATTTTGTTTCTTGTCATCTCTATTTCGCAAAGTTACACATTTCGTCTTAACTGTACGCCTTTTACAGAAAAGTTGAGAGTTGAAAGTAGTTAAGCTTTAATTGTTCTCTTCCCGGCTGCCCGCCAAATAAAATAAATCCCTGCAAGCACAAAGGGGATACTCAGGATCTGTCCCATATTCAGCGCCATGCCTTCTTCAAAGGCTTCCTGGTTCTCTTTCACAAACTCAACGAAGAAGCGGGAAGCGAATATGCAGATCAGGAAGATGCCGAAGATAAGTCCTTCCCTTTTCCATGCTTCCTTGCGGAAATAAAGCCACAGGCAGAGGAAGAACGTCAGCAGATAGCAAAATGCTTCGTACAGCTGTGTAGGATGACTGGGCAACGTAAACACCGGCTCCGCACCGTTCATCCACGCACGCAGGTTGCCTACGAACCGAAATCCCCAGGGGAGATCGGTCGGATGGCCGTAGATCTCGTGATTAAACAGATTCCCGAAACGGATCAATGCCGCCACAAGGCCGGTCGGCACCACCAGTTTGTCGAATGCCCACAGCATACTTCTCCGGCTTACCGTCCGCGAATAGAAATAAATAGCAATGATGATTCCCAGCGTACCTCCGTGGCTGGCCAGCCCTCCTTCCCATACTTTCAGTATCTCAACCGGATTGGCCAGGTAATATCCCGGATTATAAAAAAGACAATGCCCCAGGCGGGCGCCGATAAGCATCCCGAAGAAAGTGTAATAACCCAGAGGCTCCAGCCATTTTTCGGGTAGCTTCTCCTGTTTCCACATCTTCCCGACAACCCATACACCGATCGCAAATCCGATGATAAACATTAGGGTATACCAGCGAAACTCCTTCGCCCCGATCGTGAAGATGGCCGGGTCGAAAGTCCACGTAATATAGTTGAGAGTTGAGAGTTCCATATTAGATTGTTTTATTCTTAATGATTCGTCGAAGATAATAGTTTAAACGAGCCGTTTGATCAACGATTCCTTTTCTCCGTAGAGCATGTCGATCACCGGTATTTCGATCAGGGTATAGGCGCCCGGCTGCTGTTTGAGTCCGGCACGTGCCGCGGCTACAAGGATTTGGGCAGTCAAGGCGGGATTATTGATTTTCATGTCGAACTCAAGTAACTGGTTTTGCGTTTTACCGGAAACGCCCTTGCGAACCATATTGACACCGTGCCCCATGTCCAGCAAATTGTCTACACATTCCACCTGCATGACGTGCGTTTCATCATGCACAAAGTAATCATCCGCCTTGATCGCGGCGGCGACTTCCTTGAAATCATATCCGTCTTCCACTTCGATATATACCATCCGGCGATGAATGCCCGTGCCCAAAGGGATGGTCATGCTTAACGCCGCCTTTACACCTTCGATAGCTTTCACGGCTACCGTATGCCCCATGCTCATTCCCGGGCCGAAGTTGGTGTAGGTCACTCCCTTTGGGACCATCGCCTCCATCAGGGCACGCATCATGGAGTCGCTTCCCGGATCCCATCCGGCCGAAACGACGGCTACGGAATTGTGCGCTTTGGCTACGGCGTCCAACGAACGGCGAAGAGATGCTATGCCGCCGTGAATATCGTAGCTATCGACGGTATTGATGCCGGAAGCAAGTATTTCTTTCGCAAATGTTTCCACGCTACGGGTGGGAGTTGCCAGCACTGCTACGTCTACACTCTCCAGTTTTGCGATGCTTTCCGCAACGGTATATTTCCGCAATTCTTCCGGAACATCATCCGGATTCCTGCGTACGATGCCTGCGCATTCAAAATCAGGAGACGCCTCAATAGCCTCCAGTACGTATTTCCCGATGTTACCATATCCGACAATGGCTGCTCTGATCTTCTTCATTTTCTGTTTTTATTTTTTGATCCGCTCGCAAATGTATGAAATTTAGAGTAAATAAGAAGGCGTTGGCGGAATATTAATTTGAGATGTCGGCCTCGCGCGTGCGTATATATATATTGTATGAATCAGGATTCACAGGATTGGAGGATGAGCAGGAGGAAGAAAGATCAAACACGGAGACAGCCTGAAAATATAGTATAGATACTACGAGCGCGTACTACCTATAGTACGGCGCCGTTGTATAGGTACTACGAGCGCGTACTATATATAGAAACACTTTTTAACATTGTATAATATGCTGTGTGTGCGTGTGTTAGGTAGTATGTGCTCGTACTAGCAATTTGCAACTAACAATTAAGAATTAACAATTACTTTTACCTACCTTTGCTCCCTCAAATTTAGAAACTGTTTTGAATTTTATCTCAGAATAAAATCCAAAACAGTTTCTAAAGTACATAAACTTAAATACAAAAATAAAAATGGCATTACAATGCGGTATTGTAGGCCTTCCCAATGTGGGCAAGTCTACACTTTTCAATTGCCTGTCGAACGCAAAGGCACAATCGGCAAACTT
>JAITVG010000241.1 GCA_031285925.1 Tannerellaceae bacterium | reverse complement strand
ACCGCAGGCAACGCTGCGCTCGCCCGCGGTTATGAAAATTATGCCCTTTGGGCATTGCTGTCACGATGATGATAAAGGGGTTGAAACCCACAGAGGAAGAGGCTTTCGCCTCTATCTTTAAACCGTTGGTTGAAACCAACGGTAAAAGACAGGCCTCACGGCCACTCGCTTCGCTCGCTTCATTGAAAGATGTGTATAGAGAGTAGTATCCAAGGAGGAGAGCCTCGCGAAAGTGCCTTTCACTCGGTTTAGTATGAATAATACAGGCTAAATTATCCCGGTATAATTCTAATTGACTCTAAGGTCTTTTCTGTGTATGTTTGCAGAACAAGGATAAGGCATCCAAATGCAGAGAACCCCGTGGGGGTATCATATTGAAGAAACCGGCAGCGAAAAAGCCGACAAATACAAAGAGCGATACGAAGGGGCGATTTTGAAAGATAAGGAGTTGTGCCTTGGTTCGTATGTTTTTTACTGGACGCATAAACAAGAGTATACTCATACCTGGTTTGGTATGTTCGATAAAGAGTGGCGCGAAACAGAGGCCGTGGATGTGATGCGGTATGAGTGGACGGGCGAATGGCCTGCCAACCGTGCACCGTAAAATAAAGTTGCGGGGGCAAAGAAGCCTATAAATTAGTGTATTTTTGAACATTTAACACTAAAAGACAGGTTTATTGGTTCTTTATATGTGGGAAAGCCGTACTTTTATTGCCGATTTAATAATTTATGCAGAAATCTATAATTGAACAGATGGTGGGTAAAAAGTTTTTAGGACGGGATTCCTCCGACAGAAAAAAAGTATTCTATAAAAAGAGATCGTTTATTTTCCTTTCAGGCTTGCTGCTGGGAATAGTAGTCGTAGCATCGGCCTACCTTACTTCGGTTTACTTTTCGACCGACGATTCCTGTATGATGTGCCACGTTCATCCCCATGCAGCCGACAGTTGGAAACTTTCGTCGCATGTCAATAACGGAAGCGGAGTGAAAGTGAATTGCGTAGACTGTCATCTTCCGCCAACCGGCGATACGTGGGATCACTACACCGCTAAACTGCAACTGGGTGTGAAAGACGCCTGGGGGTATTTCACTAAGGACAGCGCCGACTTCGACTGGGATCTCAAATCCGAATTGGAACACGCCGTGAAGTATATACCTAATCAGTCGTGCGTGGAGTGCCACCAGAATCTGTTTCCCGAAGGGATCACCCCCGACGGAATTACGGCACACCTTTATTATGATGAGAATGTGAAGAAACTCGACTTGCAGTGTATCAGTTGCCACTTAGACGTGGGGCACTATAATCCTAACTATGCCCATTCCAAAATGGCGGGTATTCCGGGGCAGTCCTCCGCCGCGGCGGTAACAGACACGAGCCTTTATTTCAAGGAGGCTACGACGGTAAACAGTTTTGAGAATTATACCGAACAGGTTCCCGGCACGGCCTTTTCCATCAATATGATAGCTGTTCCCGGCGGTACTTTCCGTATGGGAAGCACTTCCAAGGAAGATTTCCACAAGGAGGACGAAGCGCCGGTGCGTACGGTGACCGTCAGTCCGTTCTTCATGGCGGAAGTGGAAACGACGTGGGATCTGTTCTGGGCTTTTTACGGGAAAACGATGAGCGAAGGCCGCACGCTTCCTGCCGATGTATATGCCAATAACAGCGATCCGAATGTGGATGCCATATCAGGTCCTACTTCTCCGTTCGGTTTCCCCGACCAGGGATGGGGCTTCGGCGAACGTCCGGCAATCACCATGACGCATTACGCCGCCGAAACGTTCTGCCAGTGGCTGTCGATGCAAACAGGAAAGAAATACCGTTTGCCGACCGAGGCGGAATGGGAGTATGCGGCACGCGGAGGCACCGAAACACCTTATTTCTTTGACGGCGACCCGAAGGATTTCTCGGAAGAGGGCTTCATACGCAAGTTTATCGCGGCCAAAACGGAACCGATCTCGGAATACGTAATCTACGGAGGCAACAGCCATAACCGCACGCAGGAGCCTGTATCGGTAAAAGCTAATCCGTTCGGGTTGAAGAACATGCTGGGCAACGTGATGGAATACTGTGCGGACAAATACAGCCCGGAGGCTTACGGAAAGACAGGGGAAAGCGTAACCGACCCGCTGGCTACCGAAGGAGATGAATGGGTTGTTCGCGGAGGCAGCTACATTTCCGGAGCAGAGGAAGTCCGTGCCGCCGCCCGTGACTTTACGAAACACGACCTGTGGCTGAAGACCGACCCGCAACAACCCAAGAGTATCTGGTGGTATTCCGATATTCGGGGGATAGGGTTCAGAGTGGTTTGCGAACCGGATTCGGCAATAGCCAATTGACAATTAGTTTACAATAAATTTATAATTAAATTTCGTATCATGAAAAAAGAAAACAGTATCAGTAGAAGAAGCTTTTTAAAAAGCTCGGCAGCAGTCGGCGCTTTGGGCGTGATTGGAACAGGCGGAACGGCTGCGGTATTAACATCCTGTGGCGGAGGAGGAGCAAAAGAGCCGGCTATGACGCCGTTGAAAGCTCCCGGAACGTATTATATTCCCGACTTGATGGACTTTGCAAAAGACGGAAAAGAATTGAAAGCCGGTATTATCGGTTGCGGCGGGCGCGGCTCGGGCGCGGCGCTTAACTTCCTGAATGCCGCTAACGGTGTAACGATAACCGCGCTTGGCGACACGTTCAAGGAAAGGGTAGATTCCCTGGCTGCAAAACTGAAAGAAGACAAGGGTATCGACATACCGGAAAACAGCCGCTTTGTCGGATTGGATGCCTACAAACAGGTGATCGACAGCGGTGTGGATGTAGTGCTGGTTGCCACGCCTCCCAATTTCCGTCCGATTCATTTCCAGTATGCAACGGAAAAAGGAAAACATTCATTCCTCGAAAAACCGATTTGCGTAGACCCGGTAGGCTATCGTACGATTGTAGCGACATCGAAACAGGCTGCCGCAAAGAACTTGCGCGTAGTTACCGGAACACAGCGCCATCATCAGCGCAGCTATGTAGAGTCTTACAAGAAAATAATGGAAGGAATGATCGGCGAAATCACCGGTGGTGTGGTTTACTGGAATCAGAGTAAATTGTGGCACCGCGAACGTCAAGCGGGTTGGACGGATGCAGAATGGATGATCAAGGACTGGGTAAACTGGAAATGGTTGTCAGGTGATCATATCGTGGAACAGCATGTACACAACATTGATGTGTTTACATGGTTCAGCGGACTGAAAGCCGCCAAGGCTGTTGGTTTCGGTTCCCGTCAGCGTCGTGTTACCGGTGACCAGTATGACAATTTCAGCGTAGACTTTACGATGGAAAACGGTATTCACGTACACAGTATGTGCCGCCAGACAGACGGTTGTTCAAGCAATGTAAGCGAATTTATCCAGGGAACGAAAGGCAGCTGGAACAGCGCCGAAATGGAAATAAAAGACCTTGCAGGAAATGTACTTTGGAAATATGACCGTGAAGCTGAAAAAGCGACTTACAAACAAACCGATCCATACACTTTGGAGCATGTGAACTGGATCAATCACATCCGTCAGAACCAGCCGATCGAACAGGCTTCCGAAACCGCAGTCGCCAACATGTTAGCTATCATGGGACGCGAGTCGGCTTATACCGGAAAAGAAACCACCTGGGATGAAATGACCGCATCTCCGCAGGATTATCTGCCTAAGGATTTGAACCTGCAGGGCAAGATGGACATGAGCGGATTTACCGTTCCGGTTCCGGGTACTCCTTACGAAAAAAAGTAATAGCATGACTAATAGAAGAAACTTTCTACGGGCAAGCCTTTCCACAGCGGCATTAGCGGCTGTGGGAGGCAATGCTGCTTTAGCCTCATATTCAACTCCGCAGGAAATCAATGAAGTTGAACTGAAGATATCTTTTCAGGAAGGTACTGCTCCGGGGAGCAACCTGAACGAGAAGTTCGACTACATGGAAAAGATGGGTATTGTCGGTTTCGAACCGGGCGGACGCGGATTGAGCGGACGTGTTAAGGAGATCAAAGATGCTCTGAATGGACGAAATATCAAAGTGAGCGCTATTTGCGCCGGCTTCCAAGGCTTTATACTTTCTACGGATCCTGCCGTTCGCAAGCAATGTGTGGATACGATGCATGAAATATTGACTGCCGCCGGCGAACTGGGATCTACCGGTGTGATTATCGTACCGGCTTTCAATCGCCAGGAACCGGTAATGCCGCATACGCAGGAAACCCGTGACTTCCTCTGTCAGCAATTCGACGAGATGGGGAAATTTGCCGTAGAGCATGGCACTACCGTCATATTGGAACCGCTGAACAGAAAGGAAGCGTTCTATCTCCGTCAGGTAGCCGACGCCGCTTCCATCTGCCGTGACATTAACAATCCGGGCGTGAAATGTTTGGGCGACTTCTGGCACATGACTTTTGAAGAAACCTGCGATATGAGCGCATTCCTTTCCGCCGGAAAAGAATATCTCCAGCACGTACACATGGCCAGCCGCAAACGCCGGAGTATGCCGGGCGAAGACGGTGATGCCGATAATTACGTAAACGGCTTCAAAGGTTTGAAGATGATCGGATATGATAAATACGTCAGCTTTGAATGTGGTTGCAAGGGGGATCGCAATGTAGTGCTTCCCGCCGCGGTAGAATTACTGCGCAAACAATGGAAAGAAGCCTGATCAGGCACTGATATATTAATGAGTGAGGTGGTGAATGTGCATCCCTCACTCATTTTTTATTAACTGCCTGCCCGGAATGAACACAATATTCTCTTTATACAGTAATTTATACAGTAAAATAAATACACATGGAAGAAAAAATGGTTGAAATAGCCCGCTTTTCCAATGTAAATGAAGCGCGTATGCTTGTGTCTTTACTGCAATCGGAAGATATCGACTGTTATATAAACAATGAATACACCACTCAGGTGTTCGCCGGACTGGCAGATATGGGCGGAGCGCGCGTGGAAGTGTTGGAAGGAAGTGTGGAACAGGCAATGGAAGTAATGAAAGCCAATGGCTATGAAATTCCCCGCGAAGACGAACTTCCCGATCAGGTTCAGACCGTATCCAACTGGACGCGCCATATTCCTTTCCTGAAAAACCTTCCGCAGGAAAAGCAGATCCTGTTCTTCTTCATTTTGATCGCTGTATTCCTTGCCATACTGATTTTCGCCTCTAAACTTTTGGACTAATATCTACACGATAAATGGCACGCCGAAAAATAACAAACAGCCAGTCCGCATGCATCATCCTCCTGTGGTGCGTTTTATGCTATATGCTGCTTGCATACAGTGAAGAAATCACATTCTATACCCTATTTATATTAATAGCCTCAGCCATTATCGTATTCGTTCCGCTATACAAAAACATAAAGAACAGACTCTGACTTTATGTATTATTTCTCCGTCGTTTAGTAACTAAATGATATTTTTACGGCATTTTTACTTACACATTGTTTTACATGTGGTAAAAATACCTTTACCTTTGCGGCGTCTTAGAAACTGTTTTGAAATTTTATTCTGAGATAAAATAGCGTTATTTTTTGTTTATCCGTAGCTTTATTTGAAGGAGCATAGCGGGCTATGTGACTGAAAATAAAGGTGTGGATAAGTAGAAAAGAGCGCTGATTTAGCCGGATATAAAATTCAAAACAGTTTCTTAAAAAGACGGTAGTATAAGGTATAATATTTATAACATTCCAAACAACAATGATGAAGGCAAATGAAGTTTTAGAGAACCTGAAAAGAAGATTCCCCAACGAACCTGAATATCATCAGGCCGTAGCGGAAGTATTAGGATCTATCGAAGAAGTTTACAACGAACATCCGGAATTTGAGAAAAACAATCTGATAGAACGCCTTTGCATTCCGGACAGGATATTTTCTTTCCGCGTAACATGGACGGACGACCGGGGCAACGTCCATACCAATATGGCTTACCGCATACAACACAATAATGCAATCGGCCCCTACAAGGGAGGAATGCGCTTCCATGCTTCCGTAAACCAGTCGATCCTGAAATTCCTTGCTTTCGAGCAAACGTTTAAGAACTCGCTCACCACATTACCGATGGGCGGCGGAAAAGGCGGTTCCGATTTCAATCCGAAAGGAAAATCTAACGCAGAGATCATGCGCTTCTGCCAGGCGCTCATGCTGGAATTGTGGCGCCAAATCGGCCCCGACACGGACGTTCCTGCCGGAGATATCGGCGTAGGCGGGCGCGAAGTGGCCTACATGTACGGGATGTATAAAAAGTTAGCCCGTGAAAATACCGGAACGTTTACCGGGAAAGGTATTGAGTTCGGTGGTTCACTCGTTCGCCCGGAAGCTACGGGCTACGGCAATGTTTATTTTCTGCAGGAAATGCTGAAAACCCGCAACATAGATGTTAAGGGAAAAACAGTTGCCGTTTCCGGTTCGGGTAATGTGGCGCAATATACGGTAGAGAAACTGAATGAGCTGGGCGCCAAGGTGATTACCCTTTCCGATTCCGACGGTTATATTTATGATCCGGACGGTATAGACAGTGAAAAGCTTGCTTATGTGATGGAACTCAAAAACATGTATCGCGGTCGCATACGTGAATATGCCGAACAATACGGATGTAAATACGTGCAGGGCGCCCGTCCGTGGGGAGAGAAGTGCGACATTGCCATGCCGAGCGCTACGCAGAACGAATTGAACGGTGAAGACGCAAAGACGTTACTCGCCAACGGTTGTTTCGCCGTTTCCGAAGGAGCAAACATGCCCTCTACGCCGGAAGCGATCGACACCTTCCTGAAAGCCAAAATACTGTACGCTCCCGGAAAAGCGGCAAACGCCGGTGGTGTAGCGACATCCGGTTTGGAAATGACCCAGAACGCAATGAAACTGAACTGGACACGGGAAGAAGTGGATGAAAAACTGCACCAGATAATGAAGTCGATCCACGAGCAATGTATAAGATACGGAACACAATCCGACGGATACGTCAATTATGTCAAAGGCGCCAACATCGCCGGATTCATGAAAGTATCCAAAGCCATGATTGCCCAGGGTATTATTTGACCGGATTACTCGGTAAAATATATAACCCCGTATATCATAAAAAAGAAAGGAATTGTCCATTTTCAAGGGCAATTCCTTTCTGTCTTTTTATTCGTACCTTTACAGCGGAAATACGCAGGCTAAATGCCTTTGGAAAATCATCTAAATGATTTGCTAAAGCCGTCTAAATGTTTTTAAAAATCATCTAAACGCCTTTGGAAAGCCGTCTAAATGTTTTTGGGGAAATCATCTAAACGTATTTATGCTGAAAAAGAATCTGAATAATGCAGGCTAAATCATAAGAATCAAAATTAAGACAGCACAATTATGAAACATCAACTTATATACACCCCTCAAGGCGGTGTCTGTTCCCGTCGGATGATTATAGATGTGGAAGACAATATCATTACAGGCCTCCAAATAGAGAAAGGATGCGAGGGAAATTCGCGGGGGATCGCCGCCTTAGTGAAGGGGATGCGTGTGGACGAGGCAATCTCCCGGCTGGAAGGAATAACATGCGGTACAAAGGCTACTTCCTGCCCGGATCAGTTGGCGAAAGCGCTGAAAGAAGCCCCCTAATTGCTTTACGCTTCGCTAAGCGAACGTTGTTTCCCCCGAAAGGGGACTTTAAGCCTCCCCTTCGGGGAGGTTGGTGGGGCTGATTAATTTATATCCAATCCCTCTCACATTCAGTATCCGAATGGAAGGATCTTTGGAGAGTTTGTTGCGCAGTTTGGTGATGAAGACGTGGAGGCTGCGGGTGTTGAAGAAGGAATCGTCGCCCCAGAGGTCGAGGAGGACGTCTTTCATCGGCATCACACCGTCGCGGTTTTCGCACAGGCGTTTAAGAACTTCCGACTCGCGATTGCTCAACTGCTCCTTATCGCCGTGGAAAGCAAGAGTTTGCGCCACGGAGTCGAACGTGTAAAAGCCGAGAGAGAAAACCGAAACGTCCGGCTTGCGGTAGTTTACCTTATGCACCAATGCCTTGATGCGGATGATCAGTTCCGCCATGCCGAATGGCTTCTTTAGGTAATCGTTGCCGCCAAGCTCAAAACCTTCCACCACATCGTCGGCCGACGAACGGGCGGAAAGGAAAAGCACCGGAATGTTCGGATCAGCCCGCCGGATTTCCTTCACCATCGCAAAACCGTCCAGCGCCGGCATCATCACGTCGGTAACAATAATATCCGGTTTGAGTTTCAGGTACAGGCGCAGTCCTTCGCGCCCGTTTTCCGCGATATGAATATTAAATTCAAGGCCGTCCAGCGTATCTTTTATGATCATTGCCAGGGTAGCTTCATCTTCTACCAGAAGTACGTTTATCTTTTCCATCTGTTTTAATTATAAAGATTCAACACAGAGACACAGAGGACACGGAGATTTTTATTTTCTCCATTATTAAAATAATAAAAGACTCTGTGTCCTCCGTGCCTCTGTGTTTCATATTTTGAACGTTAAATGAAATGTGGAGCCTCTGCCGGGCGTGCTTTCCACGCTTACGCCGCCTTCGTGTTTGGCCATCATGTCTTTCACGTAGTACAATCCCAGGCCGTGCCCTTTTACATTATGCCGGTTTCCATCGGGAATACGGTAGAACCTGTCGAATATCCGCGCCTGATGCGCCGGGCTGATTCCCGCGCCATTGTCGCTCACGCTGATGTGTATACCTTTGTCTACTTCCGCTTTCAGGCTTATATCGGTTGTTTCCCTGTCGGAATATTTGATCGCGTTGTCGATCAGGTTGTTGAAAATGTTGTGCAAATGGATTTTGTCGGCGGTAACGGTGATGCCGTCCGGTATGTTCACGGTGAAACGGACGCTTTGGTTGGCGTTCACCTTGTATTGCTCTATCAGCCGGTTGATAAAGGCGGATAGCGCGACGGGTTCGAGGCGAAGCCTAAACGTGCTCCGGTTCTCCACCGAAAGCGTCAGTATCTGCTCCACCAATCCCGTTAGGCGGGTGAGTTGTTCCTGCACGATGGTTAGGTACTTCCGCTGCCGGTCGTCTATCGTTTCGCTGAAGTGCAGGAGAGAATCGACCGCCGCGTAGCTGACCGATACAGGGGTTTTCAGCTCGTGCGTCATGTTGTTGGTGAAGTCTTCCTTCAGCTCCTTCTCCGTTTTCTGGCGCATGATCGTGCGCAGCAGGTATACGAACGCGGCGCCGATGATTACGAGCAGCAGGAAAGAAGAGGCGAGTATGCCCGTCATCTGATGAAGAACGATTCTTGCGGGCGTATTTATGTAGAGGCGGTAGTAGCAGGAATCGGCGTGTTTGTTCAACATGGACGGATAGTCGTAATAGACGCTTTCTTCCTTCCGCTCCGGGCTTGCCGGTACGGGATGTTTTTTCCCCAGGCTTTGAACGATGGTGCGTTTGCCGATTGAATCGCGGACGAGGAATAATTGATAACGGGTATCCATGTTTTTCGCTTTCAGTTCGCTTGCCAGCAGGCTATCGTATCTGTGGTAATTGACGGTAATCAGAGG
>JAITVG010000200.1 GCA_031285925.1 Tannerellaceae bacterium | reverse complement strand
TGCTTGATTTATACCGATAAAGATATAAAAAAATCAGCATATATCCAAACTGTTTTATGAATATATGCTGACTAAATTAGTTGCCGATAAAAACTAAGAGGACTTTTTCAGTGCCCTCGCCTTAGTGCCTCTGTGTTTAATCTCTTCAAATTGGCTTTTGACACACCCTCTAACGCATGAAAATTGATCTTTTTTTATTTTTTCTTGTGTGTGTGTACGCACTTAACCGTCATTAATGTCATAGCAATTAATTTATGTTGGGTACTTATGTAAACAAGTAGAAAAGGAGGTAGAATATGAGAAAAAAATACCGGAGAGAAGACTCTGATTACCCTTCCCGGAATTGAAATCGATGAAGTAAACCCACAATGCTTTCGACAGGACGAAAGCAAGCGATAATTAATTCACTTAAAAATCTAATTGGAAAATTATGAATTTATACAATAGTTTACATAAAAACTGCTTGAATTATCGATTCAAGATCATTGCTCTGTTTTTACTTTTATTTCTTTCTTCTCAACAGGCAATGTCTCGTACAGCACCCCAACAAGTCGGGAATCGTGTTTCTGTTACGGGAACTGTCACTGATTCGGCCGGAGAGCCGGTTATTGGTGCTAACGTTATAGAGAAAGGAACAACCAATGGAACTGTTACCGACTTTGACGGAAAATTTGCTCTGAGCGTTTCCGAAAGTGCTGTGCTTACAATCAGCTATATAGGCTACACCAATATGGATGTCACCGTGGGAAGCCAGCGTACTTTCGCTGTCCGCCTGCAAGACAACACCCAATTATTGGATGAAGTAGTTGTGGTGGGTTACGGAACGATGCGTAAATCCGATGTAACCGGATCTATTTCCGTAGCCAAAGGGGAGGACTTATTGAAGCAACAAAGTTTTAGTGCATTGGATAACCTGCGTGGTAAAGTGTCGGGGGTGAATATCTTTTCTAATACCAGTCAGCCGGGTCCCTATGCACCCCGTGTTATTATTCGCGGTATGGCAACCATCAACTCATCTTCCGACCCGTTATACGTGGTGGACGGCGTAGTGATGGAAGACTTTGCATTGCTTAACCCGAACGACATTGAATCAATGGAAGTATTGAAAGATGCTTCGGCTACTGCGATTTACGGAGCCCGTGGCGCGAATGGTGTTATTATGGTAAGCACCAAGCGTGGAAAGAAAGACGGCGAAGGGGTAGTTGTTAGCTATCAAGGTTCTGCCACTGTCAGCCAAATTGCCCGCAAGATGGATTTGCTAAACGCACAGGAATGGACTGACGCGTTTATGATCGGTCTTAAAAATGAAAATGACTGGATGGGCACGAACTGGAGCCTGGATCGCACCTACTGGTTCCGCGACCGCGAATTTTTCGATGCAAGCGGTAATCCGATCTACGATACCGACTGGCAGGATGAGACGACACGGACAGCGATCTCTCATAACCACCAGTTAAATATTCAGCAAGCCGGAAAGAATTCGTCCATGGGCGCTTTCTTTAACTATACAGATCAACAAGGTATTATAAACAATACATACAGCAAACGTATAAACGGGAAGATGGCGTACGATGCCGACCCGTATTCCTGGTTGTCTACGTCTGTAAACATGTCTGTCAATCACACATGGGGACAGTTTACGCCGGAAAGCGGCGGCGGACAGGATGCCCGCCGTACCATGATCGAGATGGTTCCTTGGATGCCGATACGCGATTCGGACGGCAATTACACGACGAGTACAAGTTCCGAAGATAATTACTTTGGTTTGGAAGGAATGTCCAATCCGGTGATGATTACCAATTTGCAAAGACACATGCAGTATAATACGCAGATATTCGGTAATGCTGCCTTGACATTCCATTTGATGGATGGGTTGGATCTGCGGACGCAGTTCGGTCTTGAAAGCCGCAATGTAACGTATAGAGGATATTCTTCCGTTACGCTGAATAACATCTCCATGCCGGACGGTTGGGCGGAATATGAAAACCGAAATTCGTTGTATTGGCAGGAAGAAACCTATCTGACCTACAATAAGGTACTCGAAAAACACCGGATCAACGCCATGGCCGGATTGTCCTGGACGGAACGGGTATCTCGCCGGAACAGATCGTATACGCGAGGTTTTGCAGACGACTTCTATGAAGACAACAATATGGGGGTCGGAACTCTTCCGAGTTCTCCCGAATCGGACTGGGGTCGTTGGGCGATGAACTCCTATTACTTGCGTTTGGCGTATACGTATAACGATCGCTACTCGGCTACCGTGACCGGACGTATCGATGGTTCTTCCAAGTTTGGAGCCAACAATAAATACGCATTCTTCCCATCTGCCGGTTTGGCATGGAACGTTTCCCAGGAAGATTTCCTGGTTGACAACCAGGTTGTCAGCAACCTGAAGCTGCATACCAGCTACGGATTGACCGGTAACTCCGAAATCGGTTCGTACAATTCGTTGAGCAAAACGGGTGCCGGAACCTATCTGATTAATGGTGGACGCGCCCCCTATTCGTATGTCAGTTCGATGTCTAATTCGGATTTGCAGTGGGAAAAGACCGCACAGTTTGATATCGGTATAGAAGTGGGGTTCTTCCAGAACCGGTTGAATTTTGACGTGGCCTACTATAACAAAAAGACGACCGACTTGTTGTTGGATTGTCCGGTTCCTCGTTCTACCGGTTTCAATACTATTTTCAAGAATATCGGATCCGTACGTAACTCGGGGTTGGATATCATGGTGAATGCTACACCGGTACGCAGCGGTGATTTCAATTGGAATTCCATCGTAAACTTGAACTTCAATAAAAATGAAATTCTTGCGTTGGGCGATACGGATGCAGATATTAGAATGTACGACTGGGTAGGAGGCGCAAGCATCCTGCGCGTAGGCGAAAGCATGGGCAGTTTCGATGGCTTGGTTCGCGAAGGCGTATATACCATCGAAGATTTTAATGCAGGCAACTGTGCCAAGAATCAGGTAGGTCGCGCCAAACGGTCGAAAGATCGGTCGATTATCGGTAAAGGTTTGCCCGATTGGACCGGTAGCTGGATCAACAATTTTTCATACAAAAACTTCGACTTGACGATGGATTTACAGTTTGTATGGGGCGTTGAAACCGTGCAGCGTTATTTTCACCCGGCTTACGACCGTTTCGGTATTACCAATGGATTGAAAAACATCCTTACCGATGCGTATGACGGAACCAATCCGGGAACCATGCAGCAGATGATCTACTTGCAGAGTAGTGCTCATAACGGTACGCGACATGCCGGCCAGGACACGACCACCGATTCGCAATGGGTAGTCGACGGTTCATACTTGCGTTTCAATATGTTGCAGTTAGGATATACATTCAATCCGAGTACGGCCAAGAAACTCGGTTTGGCCGGTCTGCGCCTGTATGCAAGCGGTAACAACCTGTACCAGTTTGTTTCCAAAGATTTCTTGGGATATGATCCCGAAGGATCTTCCGAAGTTAATTTCAGGGACAGAGGCGCCGGTAAGTTTGGTCAGAACATGGTGTTCTATTCCTATCCGAGAGCCAGGACATTCACGTTTGGTGTTAATGTAACGTTCTAATTCTATTAACTAACAAGAAAATTATAATATGAAAAAGATATTAACGACCGCAATTATATGTGCAGGAGTGTGTTGCTTGACGGCTTGTAGCGACTTTTTGGATGAAGTCCCCAAAAGCCAGTTGACAAGCGCAGACTATTATAAAACAGAAGCGCAGGCATTGGCCAACATCAACTACCTGTATCGTACGGGAGCCATGGGGCAGATAGGCTCTGCGGGGAGTGCGTATGTAGGGTGTTTTTCGACGGTAACCGGAATGTTGACCGGTTATTTTTCGAACAATTACGAAGGACAGGAAGTCATCTGCCGGTATTCGCGCGAACTGACCCGCCAGCAATACGCAATGCAGATATCCGGTACGATGGACGGAGTATGGGATAATTGTTTTCGAGCCATCAATGTAGCTAACGGCGCTATTTTGAATATCCCGAATATTCCTATGAGCGAAGCTACGGCCGCTAAATACGTTGCAGAAGCGAAGTTCTTCCGTGCATTTGGGTATTATTTCCTTGTGAAGACTTTCGGCGCCGTCCCGTTCTATACCGAACCGTATGAAAGAGCGGAGAATATGGAATTAGAGCGTACGGATCCGACTGCCATCTATGCGCAGATTGAAACAGACCTGAAAGAAGCAGTTAATGTATTGCCGGCTCAGACGTTTGCAGCAAATTCTCACCGCATTACCAAATATGCGGCAGCCATGATGCTGACGGCCGTATATATGCAACAAGGTAAATATGCCGATGCGGCTCAGTATGCCAGAATCGTGATCGATTCACCGCACGGATTGACAACGAATGGAGATCTTGAGATGAACAGCGCCTTCAACAAGCTGCGTTCGATCGACGACTTGGATGAATCAATCTATGCGATTGAATATGACGGTACCATTGATTGGAGTGACTGGTTCCCAACCTATGCTTTTAATGCCAGTGCAGCATCATCCGGCCTTTTCTCTACCTATTCCATCTTTGAAAGCGTTTATGGAGTTACGGATCAATTCTTGAATATCTATGAAACGAATGACTTGCGCATCCAGCCCAATCAATTCTTCCATTGGAACTATACCAACCCGGAAAACGGCTTAACGTGGACGTCGGAAGAAGCCGGCAACTGGTATTATTACGATGAAGATGCCTTGTTGAATACAGGTCATGGAACAAAAGACTGGAACATCTTCCGCTATGCAGAAGCATTGTTGGACGCTGCGGAAGCCATCGCACAAAGTGAAGGCGTAACGGCTGAAGCGGCCGGTTATTTGGCGCAAGTACAGGCACGCGCCAATATGGAAGGCAAAACAGTAGCTGCGTTTACATCCGAATTGCAAGGGCTTTCAAAGCAAGCTTTTATCGAAGCATGTTGGACGGAACGCTTGCGCGAGTTCCCGTTGGAATATAAGATTTGGGACGACTGCTTGCGTACAGGCAAATTTCCCGTTATCTCCACGACGGATCCCGGAAAAGTAACCTATGTTGATTTGGTCGGTGCACGTAATGGTTCCGGCGCCACATTCAAAGAATCTGACCTGTTGTGGCCGATCTCCGTGAATGAATTGCAACGGAACAGTAAACTGGAACAAAATCCCGGATATAACTAATTCAAGGGAACCGTTTCAGATTGAAAAGCCACTGCGATACGAATATCGCAGTGGCTTTTGTTGTTGTAAGCATCCCGAATACGTCGTCTTGTATTTTACTGAATAAATTAGCGAGCGTAGCGAGTGGCCGTAGGCCTGTATTTTGCCGGTTTCAACCGACGGTTTAGAGAATGCTACGCTCGCTGGAAAGAGAGTATGAATAATGCAGGTTAGGACTGATTTATTGAGATTCCGATAATAAATCACCAGGGCAAACACATAAAAATTGATCTTTTTTTATTTTTTCTTGTGTGTGTGCGCACACTTAACCGTCATTAATGGCATTAAGCAAGAAGGGTACTTATGTAAACAAGTAGAAAAGGAGGTAAAATATGAGAAAAAAATACCTGGGAGACGACGTTAATTATCCTTTCCGGAATTGAAATCGATGAACTAAACTCACAATGCTTTCGACAGAACGAAAGCAAGCGATAATTAATTCACTTAAAAATCTAATTGGAAAATTATGAATTTATACAATAGTTACTACAAAAACTGCTTGAACTATCGATTCAAGATTATTGCACTGTTTTTACTGTTATTTCTTTCTTCTCAACATGCCATGTCCGAAACACAAAAAATAACCCTATCCGGACAAAATGTGGCATTGAAAGAAGTTTTTGCGGCAATAGAGGATCAAACAAACCTTTCCATTGATTATGAAGAATCCATGATCGATCTGGGGTTTAAGGTAACCGTGAATATCGTTGACCAGAATATAGGGGAAACGATGAATAATGTGCTCCGAAA
>JAITVG010000190.1 GCA_031285925.1 Tannerellaceae bacterium | reverse complement strand
GCTACGTTCTGGTTCGGCGCTTCATCGGCGTTTTTAACCAGGTTTTTCCAATCGGTTACTTCCTGTTTGTTCAATTCTCTTGAACGAAGTTCAGCCTGCTGGATAAGGAACATGATGTTAGCATCGTGGGCTTCCTTAATGATACGCTGGAATTTGTCAGCTCCGATAGCCGGATTCGCAGTTCCTGCGTCGGCAAATTCGGAAGTAGCTACCACGCCTTCGCCGATCTTCAAGTCGGGCAATTGAACTGTTTTGCTTTTGATCTTGGCGTCGAAAGTAAGGAACAATTCGGATTTTTTCATT
Source organism: Tannerellaceae bacterium (assembly GCA_031285925.1). Taxonomy (GTDB): domain Bacteria; phylum Bacteroidota; class Bacteroidia; order Bacteroidales; family Tannerellaceae; genus QVMG01. The sequence goes on along the minus strand of JAITVG010000190.1, from coordinate 10,543 downwards.
TCCGGTTTGTAGACAAAGGAAGATTTCATCGTTACGTTGCCTCCGTTTTTCTGAGAGATTACCTGATTGTTACCGCTTACTTTCTCGCCTTGATACGTGTAAGCAGTTCCCCAGGCTTCCCCGCCGGCATAACGAAGTACCGGAGTGACGGTCACTGTTGCGTTTTTGTTAAACCATTTCGCGGGGAAAGTGGCGTTGATAGTTACGGGAACCTGGCCTCCGATGGCTTCCAGCGGTTGCGGTTCTGCTTTAACATACTCTTCCGCCAGCGGTTTCAGTTTGCCGGAGCAGGAAGAAAGAGCGAAAATTGCTGCCAATGTGAAAAATGACAATAATAACTTTTTGTTCATAAGATATTTATTTAAAATGTTACATATAATATTTGTTGTTTCTTATCCCGTTTTTAGAGCCTGTTTAAATTTTAATTTTTATGCCGCTTTCGAGTTCCTTCAGTTCCCCGCAACACTAATATGCAAAACTAAACCATTTTTCTGTTTTGAATGGCAAACAGGCGATAAAATATAAACAATTAATACTTATTAATGAAAACAACGGCTGTCTTATCGTTCAGCCGCATCCTCCACTACAATCTCTGCCGGGCAGTTCCGATTCCAGCGTGGCGTGTTGAATGCCCGTATGCGACAATTCCTGCTTGACTTCTTCCTTAATCTCTTCCATGCGGGAGATGTCCGAAAGGACTATATGGGCGGTCAGCGCCGTTTCCGTCGTGCTGATTGGCCATACATGGAGATGATGGACATTTTCCACACCACGCACGGAAGTTATAATCTTTTCTATTTCCGGAAGGTTCACGCCCGAAGGAACTCCGTCCAAAGAAAGGCGCAGGCTGTCGCGTAGCAATCCCCAGGTGGAATAAACGATCACCAGCGCGATCAGAATCCCTATAACCGGATCGATCACGTACCAGCCGGTATACATTATAATAATACCGGAAACCACCACACCGACGGAAACCAGTGCGTCGGCGGCCATGTGCAGATAAGCGCCCTTCACGTTGAGGTCGCTGTCCTTGTCTTTCAGAAAGAGCCGGGCGGTAAATCCATTGACAAGCACGCCGATACCGGCAATCCACGCAATAACGCCGCCTTCCACCGGTTGGGGATGAAGGAATTTGTCGATACTCTCGCTGATAATGATCCCCACGGCAATCAAGAGGATCACGGCATTCAGCAAAGAAACCAATACGGTACTCTTCTTCAGGCCATACGTATAGTTTGTCGTCGGGCCGGCTTTGGCCAACCGGAAAGCAAGCATGGCCAAAACAAGGCTTGCCACATCGCTCAAGTTGTGTCCCGCATCGGAAAGCAACCCCAGCGAACCAAACCAAAAACCTGCGCCGAACTCAGCCAGAACAAATCCGACATTCAGGGCGATCCCTGCGGTAAAAATCCGGTTCAATGAAACTGCCCGTGGCTGATGATGGTGATGATGATGATGTCCGCGGTTGTCCGTATGTGTGTGTCCCATAGCCTGTACATTTTTATTGCTGTAAAGTTACTGCTTTATATAATATTATATAGTAGTCAAAGTAGTCAGTAGTCAAAAGTCGTCAATGTGGTTAGTCGAAAAATTGCATAGGTACTACAAGCGCATACTACCTATACTACGGAGCCGTTGTATAGGTAGTACGCGCTCGTACTATATATAGAAACACTTTTTAACATTTCGTAAAATGCTGTGTGTGCGTATGTTAGATTGGTGGGGCTTAACCAAGCTCCCCGAAGGCTACCGATTATACACATCTTTCACCACAGGAGTGTCTTTTTGCCTGCTTTAGCTGACGGTTTTAAAGATGAAGGCGAAAGCCTCTTCTCCTGTGGGTCTAGGTAATGAGCGAAGCGAATACTATTTAGATTATTTCCAATTAAATAGAAAGATGAGATTTGACTTTTACCGCTATAAGACGCTCAATTAAAGTAAGATATAAAACATTTTCCTTCATACGGACGAGGTGGCATAAGTTTGATTCATCAAGCCGAAAACCTTTACAGTAAATGTTTTTTTGTTTCCATTTGATATGTAATTCCCTGTTACTCAATGCCATGAATGTAACGTGTTGAGAGTAAGCAAAATATTAAAAAGTACTATTACTTGATTCCGGAGAGGCTTTTTTTATACAAATTAAATTATCAACTTTGTAACCCCTTTGTAACTCAAAAAGGAAGAGGAAAAGAAAAATAGAAGTTAGAGAGAAATTAAAAAATGCACAAAGATCATCATATTTTATGGGACAACTGTCTGGCAATAATAAAAGACATAGTACCGGAAGCTGTTTTTACAACTTGGTTTTTACCTGTTGTGCCCTTATCATACGCAGACAACAAGTTTACGGTACAGGTTCCAAGTCAGTTCTTTTATGAATATCTGGAAGCCAGGTATGTAGACGTTTTGCGGGTAACGATTCATCGGGTGATGGGTGCAGGAACCATACTTTGTTACAGAATCACGGTGGACAAAACAAATGGCGGAACAGTAGACTATCCGGCTGCCAATACATCCGTTGCCCGGGCTAAATCCCAACAGACTAAAGATATAACCAAAGCTCCATCGCCGTTTGCACAACCGACAAATCTGGATTTGGATCCTCAATTGAATCCCAAATATACATTTGATAATTTCTTTGAAGGCTTCAGCAACCGTTTGGGGCGCGCTGCCGGAGAAGACGTTTCCAGAAATCCGGGAAAGACAACCTTTAATCCTCTTTTCCTTTACGGGCCGTCCGGGGTAGGGAAGACTCATTTATGCCATGCCATAGGAGCGCGCATCCGCGAAATATATCCGGAAAAGAAAGTATTATATGTATCTTCCCATCTGTTTCGTATTCAGTATACTGACGCCATACGTAAAAATACGACGAATGACTTTCTGAATTTCTATCAGGGCATTGATGTGTTATTGCTGGATGATATACAGGAGTTGATCGGTATGGATAAAACGCAGAATACGTTTTTTCATATATTCAACCACCTCCACCAGTTGGGGAAACAGTTAGTATTGACTTCCGACAAGGCTCCGGCCGATTTGCAGGGTATAGCAGAACGTTTGATCACCCGCATGAAATGGGGATTGACTGCGGAAATGGTTCGCCCTGATCCGGATTTGAGGAGAAAGATACTTCGCCATAAAATGGATCAGGAAAGTATTCACATTCCGGATGATGTATTTGACTTTATCGCTGAAAACGTAACGGACAATATCCGCGATCTTGAAGGTGTTCTGGTTTCCCTGATGGCTCACGCGGTGATCAACAATAAGGAAATCGACCTGTTGCTGGCAAAGAAAGTGATCAATCAGAATGTGAAATTGGAGGAAAAACAAATTTCCATTCAGATGATACAGGATATTGTCTGCAATTATTATAAGATCGACTTGTCGCTTATTCAAACTAATTCCCGGAAACGGGAGATCGTTCAGGCACGCCAGATCGCCATGTATTTATCCAAGAAATATACGGATTGCTCGTGCTCCCATATCGGAAAGATTGTAGGAAAAAAGGATCATGCCACGGTTTTACATGCGTGTAAAATCGTAAAGGATCAGATCGAAATCAACAAATCATTCCGCTCTTCGGTTGAAGAAATAGAATATTTGTTACGGAAGAATTAAATCTGAAATAATATTTCGGGAAAGGAGAGCTTCTACAGAGGCTCTCCTTTTTTGTGGTTAATGGAAGGTATTGCTTTTCTTTTTTGGAAAACTTTTCGAAATGATCGAAAACGCAAGTTGCTGATATTTAGATGTATTTGTTTTTATTTTGGAAAACTTTTCAACAGTTCTACTTTTTTTTATGTATTTATTTGGTCAATAATCAAACAATCGCTAATCTTGCATCGTGAAATTTATAAACAAAATTATATAGCCGTGGATACTAAAACGTACACCTTTAACGAAGCCAATAAAGCTTCTGTCGATTATTTTACAGGCGATGAGTTGGCCGCAAAAGTATGGGTCAATAAATACGCCTTGAAAGACGCATTCGGGAATATTTATGAGAAATCGCCGGATGACATGCACCACCGTTTGGCAAAAGAAATCGCCCGGATAGAGAAAAAATATCCGAACCCCCTCTCCGAAAAGGAATTGTTCGCCCTTTTTGACCACTTCCGCTACATCGTACCGCAGGGAAGCCCTATGACCGGCATCGGAAATGATTTCCAGATCGCATCCCTGTCCAATTGTTTCGTAATCGGGCTGGACGGGCTTGCCGACTCTTACGGCGCCATTATCCGGATCGATGAAGAACAGGTGCAGTTGATGAAACGGCGCGGCGGAGTAGGGCACGACCTCTCTCATGTTCGCCCGAAAGGCTCTCCCGTAAAAAATTCGGCATTAACTTCTACCGGCCTGGTGCCCTTTATGGAACGCTATTCGAACTCAACCCGCGAAGTAGCTCAGGACGGCCGCCGCGGCGCACTGATGTTAAGCGTATCGATTAAACACCCGGACTCGGAGTCGTTTATCGACGCCAAAATGACGGAAGGAAAAGTAACGGGCGCGAACGTATCGGTGAAAATCGACGATGATTTTATGAACGCCGTGGTCAATGATACCAATTATCAGCAACAGTATCCGGTTGATTCGAATGATCCGACGACGGTAAACGTAATAAACGCACGGGAATTGTGGAACAAGATCATTCACAACGCATGGAAATCGGCAGAACCGGGTGTCCTTTTCTGGGACACGATCATCAGGGAGTCTGTTCCCGATACCTACGCCGACCTGGGATTCCGCACGGTATCGACCAATCCTTGCGGGGAAATCCCCCTTTGCCCTTACGACAGTTGCCGGTTGCTGGCGATCAACCTGTATTCTTACGTGGTAAAACCGTTTACGAAAGAGGCTTATTTCGATTATGAGCTTTTCAAGCAACACGTCGGATTGGCGCAGCGGATCATGGACGATATTATTGATCTGGAAGCGGAAAAGATCGAAGAGATATTGAAAAAGATCGACTCCGACCCGGAAAACCTGGAGGTAAGGCAGGCAGAACGTCATTTGTGGGAAAAGATTCAAAAGAAAACACTGGAAGGACGCCGCACGGGAGTAGGCATCACGGCGGAAGGCGATATGATCGCGGCCTTGGGATTGCGTTATGGAACCGAAGAGGCTACCGAATGTGCCGAACAGGTGCAGAAAACACTGGCCTTGGCCGCCTACCGTTCGTCTGTGACCATGGCGAAAGAGCGCGGCGCCTTTGCCATATACGACGCGAAGCGTGAAGAAAATAATCCGTTTATCAATCGTTTGGCCGAAGCCGATCCGGAATTGTATAAAGACATGGCCAAGTACGGCCGCCGCAACATCGCCTGCCTGACCATCGCTCCGACGGGAACGACAAGTTTAATGACACAGACTACTTCCGGTATCGAACCCGTGTTCCTGCCCGTATACAAACGCCGCCGCAAGGTCAATCCCAACGACACATCCGTTCATGTGGATTTCGTGGATGAAACGGGAGATGCGTATGAAGAGTTTGTCGTGTTCCACCATAAGTTTGTCACCTGGATGCAGGCCAACGGGTATTCGGTAACCCGGAAATATACCTCCGAAGAAGTCGATGAACTGGTTGCCAAATCGCCTTATTACAAGGCAACGTCGAACGACGTAGACTGGTTGCAGAAGATAAAGATGCAGGGGCGCATACAGAAATGGGTAGACCATTCCATCAGCGTAACGATCAACCTGCCGGCGGAGGCAACGGAAGAACTGGTCAATACGCTTTATATCGAAGCATGGAAATGCGGTTGCAAAGGCTGCACCGTATACCGCGACGGGTCGCGTTCGGGAGTGCTGGTTTCGGCAACGGACAAGAAGAAAAAGAACGAAGATTGCATGGAACCGCCGGTGATCGTTTCCACCCGTCCGCGAATATTGGATGCCGATGTGGTTAAATTCCAGAACAATAAAGAGAAATGGATTGCGTTTGTCGGTTTGTTGAACGGGCGCCCGTATGAAGTCTTTACCGGTTTGGCCGACGATGACGAAGGGATTATGCTGCCGAAGAATGTAACCAAGGGATACATCATCAAATCGTATGACGAAGACGGTAATAAACACTACGACTTCCAGTTCCGGAACAAACGTGGATACAAGATGACCATCGAAGGCCTGGACGGGAAATTCGATCCCGAATACTGGAACTATGCCAAACTGATATCCGGCGTATTGCGTTACGGTATGCCCATCGACCAAGTAATGAAACTTGTACAAGGTATGGAACTTGACAGTGAATCCATCAATACCTGGAAAAACGGCGTAGAACGCGCACTGAAGAAATACCTGCCTAACGGTGCGGAAGCCAAAGGGCAAAAGTGTCCGTCGTGCGGATATGAAACCTTGATCTACCAGGAAGGATGTTTGATCTGTACGAATTGCGGCGCGTCCAAATGCGGGTAGGCTGATTACGATCCCTGTCAGCAGGGCACGCCCCAATGGACACTAATCGTTTGAGCATGTTATGTACAGTTCCTTCACTACCGGATAGAGCGAAATTTCGCAAATGCGATTAAAAGAAATGCTTTGAACGTGGCCTAAATAACCAACCAAGGACTGAACCATTGGCCCATACACTAAAGTTCTCACATATCAGCGGATATTGGGAACTTTTTTTGGGGTAATAATATGAGGGATTTTTTAGTCAGCCCCAACCCCTGAGAGATAGTAAACTTTCGCTCGGTTACTCGCTGCGCTTGCACGGGGGTATTCAAATACAACCCCGGACGGGGTGATTGGTATGAATAAGAGCCGAATGTCTATCTTCATTATTTTATGTGACGCAAACAACTTTGGCATACCATTTGCTAAACAATATCTGAAGCCTCTTTGAGGCAAAGGAGAAAAATAATTAAGACGGAATACAATTAAAAATAAATAAACATGGGAAAAATTATCGGTATTGACTTAGGAACAACCAATTCGTGCGTTGCCGTACTGGAAGGCAACGAACCGGTTGTAATTACGAACAGCGAAGGAAAAAGAACAACTCCTTCCATCGTGGCTTTTATAGAAGGAGGCGAACGCAAGGTGGGCGACCCGGCAAAACGGCAGGCAATCACCAACCCGGAGAAAACCATCTTCTCCATCAAACGCTTCATGGGCGAATCGTACGATCAGGTGCAGAAGGAAGTCAATCGCATACCCTATAAAGTTGTGCGTGGCGATAACAACACTCCGCGCGTGAACATCGACGGCCGCCTGTATACACCGCAGGAAATATCGGCCATGACCCTTCAGAAAATGAAGAAAACGGCTGAAGATTACCTTGGACAGGAAGTAACCGAAGCGGTTATCACTGTGCCGGCCTACTTCAGCGATGCACAACGGCAGGCAACAAAGGAAGCCGGGGAAATTGCCGGCCTTACCGTGCGCCGTATCGTGAACGAACCGACAGCCGCTTCTCTGGCCTACGGTTTGGACAAAACGAACAAAGACATGAAGATCGCCGTATTCGACCTTGGCGGAGGTACTTTCGATATTTCCATTCTGGAATTGGGCGACGGTGTATTTGAAGTGAAATCAACCAACGGAGATACTCACTTGGGTGGTGATGACTTCGATCACGTGATCATCGACTGGCTGGCAGAAGAGTTCAAACGGGAAGAAGGCCCGGACTTGCGCAAAGACCCGATGGCGCTGCAGCGCCTAAAAGAGGCTGCCGAAAAAGCAAAAATCGAACTCTCAAGCACAACGAGCACGGAAATCAATCTGCCGTATATCATGCCGGTAGACGGTATCCCCAAGCACTTGGTTAAAACCCTGACCCGTTCCAAATTTGAACAGCTGGCCGACAGCCTGATACAGGCCTGTATCGAACCCTGCCGCCAGTCATTGAAAGATGCCGGATTGAGCGCTTCCGATATAGACGAAGTGATTCTGGTAGGCGGTTCTACCCGTATTCCGGCAGTGCAGGAAGTCGTGGAAAAGTTCTTCGGGAAAGCTCCCTCGAAAGGAGTTAATCCGGATGAAGTAGTAGCCGTAGGGGCTGCAATTCAGGGCGGTGTATTGTCCGGCGAAGTGAAAGACGTGCTTCTGCTCGATGTTACTCCGCTTTCACTGGGTATTGAAACAATGGGCGGCGTGATGACCCGGCTGATCGATGCAAATACAACTATTCCGACCAAGAAATCCGAAACATTCACCACGGCGGCTGACAATCAACCCTCCGTTGAGATTCATATATTGCAGGGAGAACGTTCCTTGGCACGCGACAATAAATCTATCGGCCGCTTTCACCTGGACGGTATCCCGTCGGCTGCCCGCGGAATACCTCAAATCGAAGTAACTTTCGATATCGATGCGAATGGTATCCTAAACGTATCGGCGAAAGACAAAGGCACCGGCAAAATCCAGAGCATTCGTATCGAAGCGTCCAGCGGTCTGAGCGACGATGAAGTAAAACGCATGAAAGAGGAAGCCTCTGCCAATGCGGAAGCCGACAAAAAGGAAAAGGAACGCATCGACAAGTTGAATCAAGCTGACAGCATGATCTTCCAGACCGAAAAACAGTTGAAAGACCTGGGCGAAAAACTGCCTGCCGACAAGAAGGGACAGATTGAAGCAGCCTTAAACAAACTGAAAGAGGCTCACAAGGCACAGGATATTGCCGGAATCGACACCGCAATGGCCGAATTGAATACCGTATTCCAGGCCGCCAGCCAGGAAATGTACAACACCGGCCAACAACCTGGCGGCTCACAACCCAATGCCGACTTCAGCAACAATGCCGGCAACAATACCGGCAATCAGAATAATGATGGCGGCGTAACGGATGTAGAGTTTGAGGAAGTGAAGTGAGAAGCGATTAGCAATAATCAATAAATAGCAAGAATAGGCTATAAACACTTAGTTTATAGCCTATTCTGTTTTTATACAACTTATCGGTATTGTTTGTTTTCTATTGTTTTTTATCATATATTTGTACCATAATTGTTCCGCGCGTTAATTAGCGATAATGTGCGCCTTAAACATGCTTATTATGTCTTAATCGTACTTAATTGGCGATGATGTAACGGATAATAGAAAAATATGGGATTTAGTAAGTTGAAAATACCGAAGATTTGCGAGCAATGCGGCAAAGCTTTTGAAGCGAAAACGGTGGTTACCCGTTTCTGTAGTTCTACCTGTGCAAATAAGTCTGGCAAAGAGAAGAAGAAACAAGCAAAAGAAGCCGAACAGAAGCAAACTCTTTTGGAACAATCAGCAGAAAAAATTGCAGAGATGCAAACGCGCCCCTATATTTCCATTACGGAGGCAACTATTCTTTTTGGCATTTCCAAAGATACGATTCGCCGACTTATCAAAGCCGGAAAAGTTCCAGCAGTTAATTTCGGATTGCGACTAACAAGGGTTAGTCGAGTACATCTCGAAGAGATGTACTCGACAATTGAGATACCCGAAGAGCCGAAAGAAAAGCCTATAAAGTTGCATTACGAGATAGATGAATGTTATACCGTTACCGAGATTTCGGTAAAATATGGTGTGTCGCCCTCGACGGTTGAGAATGTAATTCGCCGAAATAGCCTCCCAAAACGTCAGGTGGGCAATTATGTATACGTTCCCAAAGAACCAATTGATAAAATATTCGCAAGAAAATGAAAGAATTATCCAATACTAAAGTAACTGTAAGACTTCGGAAGGTGGAAGACCTTAAGGAGTGGTATGTTTACATTGAAAGCTATCCAGTATTTGTCCCCGGAAAGAGAACCCCTCAACGTATCCGGGAGTATTTAAACCGTATTGTTACTACTGTGGAATGGGATAAGAAACGAACCGCCCGCACCGATACAGATGGAGCAAAGACTTTCAAGCCCAAAAGAGATGATAATGGAATAATCATTTGCCGAAGCGAAAAAGACCAAGAAACGATGTTATACGCCGATGGAGTCCGTAAACTCCGCCAACGGGAATATGATAATGCCGATTTGTACAGCGATACCGAAACTGCCCAAGCTGAACAGAAAGACCGATTACAACAAAATTTCATGGAGTATTTCAAAAAAACTGCGGCTAAACGCCATGTCAATAGCTCTATGTCCATACAAACCAATTGGAGTCGTACCCTCGATTTTCTGAAGCAGTTTGCCGGAAATATGCTTTTGTTTTCTCAAATAAACAACAAGATGGCAGAAGATTTCAAACGATTCCTCTTATCCGCTCCATGCGGTGGAAACAGAAGTGGTATTATATCGCATAATACTGCTGCTACTTATTTTTCTATTTTCAAAGCAGCACTCAAACAGGCGTTTGTGGATGGATACCTGCAAACCGACTTGTCTGCCAAAATCAAAGGGATTCAGGAACAGGAATCACGCCGGGAGTATTTGACTGTTGAGGAACTCAATACATTAGCATCCACACCTTGCGAGCGGGATGTGATGAAACGTGCAGCGTTATTCTCTGCTCTTACCGGTTTGCGCCACTGTGATATTCAAAAGTTGCAATGGAAAGAAATTAGCATGAACGGTAACCACGCACAGCTCCACTTCACACAGCAGAAAACAAAAGGTGTTGAATACATGCC
>JAITVG010000089.1 GCA_031285925.1 Tannerellaceae bacterium | reverse complement strand
CCATAGCCCTTGATCATCATGGGATATTCGTAGTATCTTTCGGTAGAGATCATGATGATATTGTTGCTGCCTTCCAGTTCGTAAAAAGGGTGATGGCTGTCCACTTCCTGCAATCCCAGCAGGCAGGTGCCGCGGTTCATGGTGGCCACAAAGCGCAGGCGCTTGTTTTCTTTCTCCAGTTTCTGACGGCGGGCTTCGAATACCGCGTCCATCTCCGTTACACTGTTCCGGAAATCCTCCGGCGTGCCTTCAAAATATTTTTCGGGGATGATACATTCCAGCTTCACGTCTTTCTGCTCCACCCGGTATCCGGCTTCCCTGGCCAGGATCACAAGTTTGCGGATCACGTCCTTTCCGCTGAGGTCGATGCGGGGATCCGGTTCCGCGTAGCCGGCTTCCTTCGCCATCCGGATGGCTTTGCTGAAAGGGATTTCCGCGCTGATCGTATTGAAAATGTAGTTTAGCGTGCCGGAGAGTACGGCTTCCAGTTTCAGGATATGGTCGCCACTGTTGCGCAGGTCGTTCATCGTGTTGATGATCGGAAGGCCGGCGCCTACATTGGTTTCAAACAGGAATTTAATATCCCGCCGGCGTGCCGTTTCCTTCAGTTTGGAATAAATGTCGAACCCTGCGGAGGCCGCTTCCTTATTGGCCGCAACCACGGATACGTTGTTGTTCATCAATTCCTCGTACTGCGCTGCGATTTCCCTGCTTGCCGTGCAGTCCACGAACACGGAGTTGAATATGTTCATGTTAAGAATCCCTTCGCAAAGCGATTGCGGAGTGCTCGGTTCTCCCTTTTCCTGCAATATCTCCCGGTAGTTATCCAGATTGATGCCTTCCCGGCAGAGATAGGCCTTTTTAGAATTGGATATGCCTACGATCTTCAGGTACAGTCCGTTTTGCTCCATCAGTTTCGGCTGCTGAATGCGGATCTGCTCCAGCAGGTTTCCCCCTACCGTTCCTACCCCTGCGATGAAAAGGTTTAAGACTTTATATTCGGAGAGGAAAAAGGAATCGTGGATGGAGTTCAGCGCCTTGCGGAGGTACTTGAGTTTGATTACGAAGGAGATATTTGTTTCCGAAGCGCCCTGCGCACAGGCGATCACGCTGATACCGGCGCGTCCCAGTGTGCCGAACAGTTTTCCGGCGATACCCGGTGTGCGTTTCATGTTTTCGCCGACGATGGCTACGGTCGCCAGGTCTTTTTCGGCAACCATGTCGCTGATCTCTCCCAGTGAGCGTTCGAGCGCAAATTCTTCGTTGAGCACCTGAACGGCCAGGTCTGCGTCGGCATTCCGCACGGCAAACGTCGTATTGTTTTCCGAACTGGCCTGCGACACCATAAACACGCTGATGCCATTCTTGGCCAGTGTCTTGAATATGCGGTAGTTCACGCCGATCACCCCAACCATACCCAAGCCCTGAACGGTAATCAGGCAGGTGTCGTTGATGGATGAAATACCTTTAATGATCGCCTTGCCTTCTTCCTTTACTCTTTCCTTGGAGATATACGTTCCGGGAGCATCGGGGTTGAATGTGTTTAAAATGCGGATAGGTATGTTCTTGTGGTAAACCGGATAGATCGTCGGCGGATAGATCACTTTAGCTCCGAAGTTACACAATTCCATTGCTTCCGTGAAGCTAAGCCGGTCGATCACGTAAGCCGAACTGATCACACGCGGGTCGGCCGTCATGAAACCGTCTACATCCGTCCATATCTCCAGCACCGAAGCGTCGAGGGCGGTAGCCAGTATAGAGGCAGTGTAGTCCGATCCTCCCCGTCCCAGATTGGTCACTTCCCCATTCTCCGTACTGGTCGATATAAAGCCCGGAACCAAAGCCACTTCGGGCAGCGGATCGAATATTTCCCTGATCAGTTTATTCGTCAGGTCGAAATCGACGACATGTTTGTTGAATTGGGGGATGGTTTTGATGAACTTGCGAGAGTCGTACAGCTTCGCGTCTTTGATTACATTGACCAGAATAACCGAAGACAGGCGTTCGCCGTAGCTGACGATCGCGTCCGAAGTCTTCACGGACAGGTCATTGATCAGGTAAACACCGCGGAAAATATTCCCCAGCTCGTCCAGCAGGCGCATTACTTTCTGCTGCACTTCCTTTCGCAGCACCGCATCGGGGATTATGCCTTCCACCACGTCTAAGTGGCGGGCGATTATTTCGGAGAATGCTGTTTCGTATGCTGCATCGCCCTTTGCCGCCATCCGGGAAGTGGCGATCAACTTGTCGGTTATTCCGCCCAGTGCGGAAACGATTACGATTACAGGCTCTTCTACGGACTCTACTATCTTTTTTACATTCAGAATACTGTCTACGGAACCTACGGATGTTCCGCCAAATTTCAATACTTTCATTTGTATTCAATAATTATATGTTAGGTGATGAAAAGAACCGGATATACCGGAGTGATGAAAAGATGCAATGCTTTCGATTGCGGCAAGCGGAAGTCGTGGCCTCCGCATTGTTATTTGTAGATGCTTACCCCCCAAGGGGTCATTAATGCCCATGTGTAGTATGCAAAGTTTGCGTTGGCTGTTGTTGTTCTGCGATTCATTGTATGCAGTCTTTTATCATCTGTATTGCATGTATTGCACGGCAAACTTACGAAATTAATATGAAAGCGGCCAAAAAAATTGATATAAAGTGGAAAGTTGTCGGTTGATGGTTGATAGTTATTAATTGCCAATTTTCAATCATTCAGCCCTTCGGGCTAACAAAATGATAGTTTTACCTGCGAAAATTGAGAGGAATACCCCCCCCGTTTTAGAATTATGCCTTTCTTTGTTTTGTCAAATTTAAAATTGTAATAATATGAAAAGAATGGGATTTTTGTTTTGTTGCGTACAGGTTTTATGCTTGTGCATGTTTTTCCTGTTTTCATGCAACAGTGATTCTACCGTGTCGGATGATAATAAAACACCAGGCACATTGTATGCAATGGGAACAAGGTCAGAAACTCCTTTGGAAGCTCCTGGACAAGAAGCGCCTAAGCCGGATCCGGGAGAAGCAGGAGAAACCGAACCGACACCGCCGCCTGCTGATTATCCTCCTTTGGAATTAGTCTTTACGGGTGACGACATTAAATCGTTCAATGTGACGACAAATAAAATAACATTTTCCGATGAGATCGCCGAAAAACTCATCAACAGTTGGTATCACGGATTAACATTGCATCTCAATGAAAAACCGTTGTTTGAAGATGAACTTACGACCTGGTATCTGCATGACAGTAATCTGTGGTGGGGTTACGTAGTATTACAGGTGCAGTTTGATTTTGATGAAACGCTGAATAAACGGATTAATCCTCAATTTCATTTGTTCAACAGTGAAAGGAAAGAGAATCAGTATGGTGAGTATGCAATAACGTATGACCCTGTTAAGCGACAAAAGGATTGGGACAGTTTTATCAAATATCTAAGCAATGCCGGTAAGATTATAAAATAACGCAAAATAGTCAAAAGAGGATATGCCCAAACGGCATATCCTCTTTTTTTTTGCGAAATGATTAATTCGGATTGCCATTCCTCCGGTTTAGTGAACGGCGGACGCCCCGAAGCCTTTCAATTGCTAAAAGAAGCAGGCTTTCAAACAACGATGGAATGGATAAAGGGGGAATGGATAAAGGGGGAAAACTTTCCGTCCTTACGGCTTCAACTCTCCACTCTCAACTCTCATCTCCTTCTCCATGTCCGCGCGGCTCTTGCTCTGGGTGACGAGATAGACACCGGAGAAGACAAATACGGCGGAGATCACTATCGGAAAGTTGAGTGTGTCCTGCCCGATGAGTATGGCGATGAGCGACGCGACGATCGGCTGCACGTAATTATACATGCTGACCGTAGTCGGGCGTATCCGTTTCTGTGCCGGCGGCAGGAGGAGATAGGGCAGAAAGGTAGCGCCGAAGAGGACGAAGAAGATGGCGG
>JAITVG010000076.1 GCA_031285925.1 Tannerellaceae bacterium | reverse complement strand
CTCAATAACATGCGCGCCTCGTCTTCCGGTATGCCTCGGCTTCTGAGGTAGAAAAGGGCGTTCTCGTCTAATTGCCCGGTCGTCATGCCGTGGGAACATTTCACGTCGTCGGTATGGATTTCCAGTTGGGGTTTGCCGTAAATACGGGCTTCCCGCGTGAGGGCGAGGTTGTTGTTGGTTTGATAAGCCTGCGTTTTCCGTGCATTCTTTTCCACCAGGATACGGCCGCAGAAAGAGGCCTGCGAACGGTCGTCGAGTACATTCTTCACCAGCTCGTTGCCGGTGCAGTGGGGCGCGGCATGGGTGATATGGCTGTACATGTCCACTTGCTGCTCGCCGTCCAGAATCGCCATCGCGCAAAGGGTCGATTCCGCGTGCTCTCCATTCATCTCGATATAGTAGTTGTTGCGGCTCAAGCCGTTATACAGGGTAATTCCGTTGATCAGGACGGATGAGGAAGCCTCCTGCTTTACGTGCAGGGAGGTGAAACGGGTCGTGGAAACCGTGCTTTCTTCCAGGTCGTAATAGTCGAAGACGGCGCCTTCACCGGCGAATATCTCGATCACTTCGGTAGAGAGGAATTTCACGTCGTCGATGCTATGGTCACAGACTAACAGCCGGGCTTCCGCACGCTCTTCAAGAATGATCAATACGCGGCGGTTGGCCATCATGTCTACATCGCTCCTGAAAATGTTTACCAGCTGGATCGGTTTGTCCACAACCGTATTCTTCGGCACATAAACTACAAAGCCATCCTGCGCCAGCATCGTGTTGAGGGCAATGATACCGTCTTTGCCGCTCGACGCCGCCTTGCCGTAATAGCGGGCGGCTATTTCGGGATGCTTCTCCGCGAACTGTTTCAGGCCGCCGACAAAGACACCTTCGGGGAAATTCACTTCGGGCATTTTCCGGTCGTAGAAGGAATCATTGACCACGAAGTAGAGCGCCGTACTCAGGTTGGGCACATCACACCGGAAAACATCATAGGGATTTACCGGTATCTGCACCCGGTTGATATTCAATCCGAAATCAGAAACAAACGACTGCGCCACGTCCGTATGCCGGTAGTTCTCCGTTCCGTATGCCGGAAAGCCCAACTGTTCAAAGTCATCGCTTGCGCCGGCGCGAAGAGCGTTCATCACCGGGGTGCTGTGGCGGCATATCATATCCTCGTAGCGGGCGAATATTTCTATATATTGTTCTTCTGCTTTCATCTCGTGCCTATGCTTCATTTTCTTTCAGCCAGTCGTATCCCTTTTCTTCCAGTTCAAGAGCCAGTTCAGCGCCTCCGCTCCTGACAATGCGGCCTTTGTAGAGAACATGCACGAAGTCGGGCTTGATATAATCCAGCAAACGCTGATAGTGGGTAATTACGATGGCTGCGTTGTGGGGCGTTTTGAGCTGGTTCACCCCGTTGGCCACCACGCGCAGGGCGTCGATGTCGAGGCCACTGTCCGTTTCGTCCAGAATCGCCAGAGTGGGTTCCAGCATGGCCATCTGAAAGATTTCGTTCCGCTTCTTTTCTCCTCCGGAAAAGCCTTCGTTTACGGAACGTCCGGCAAGTTTGTTGTCCAGTTCCACGATTGCCCGCTTTTCGCGCATCAGTTTGAGGAAATCGGAAGCGGAAACAGGATCCAACCCTTTGTATTTACGGTGCTCGTTCAGTGCGGCACGCATAAAATTAACCATACTTACTCCGGGTATTTCCACCGGATACTGGAAGCTCAGGAATATTCCTTCCCGGCTCCGGTCTTCGGGGGAGAGCGCCAGGAGGTCTTTATGCCGGTAAGTGATGCTTCCTTCCGTAGGCTTAACTACCGGATTGCCTACAAGCACGCTGCTCAGCGTACTCTTTCCCGAACCGTTCGGCCCCATGATGGCATGTACTTCCCCGGCGTTTACCGTCAGGTCGATACCTTTTAATATCTCTTTGCCGTTGATTGCGGCATGTAAGTTTTCAATTTTCAATAACATATTTATATCCACTTCGTTTGTTTTTCTTCTTTGTCTTCTCTCCAAAATACTTCCGGCCGTGGCCGAAACCATGAAATCGACCGAAAATGTACCTCCGGCCCGGGCCGAAACCATGAAAACGATCGAAAATGTACTTTCGGCCCGAGCCGAAACCATGAAATCGGCCGAAAATGTACTTCCGCCCCGGGCCGAAGCCTCCGAGTCAGGCCAGTATCGCAACGCGGCAATATCAGCCTACACTGCCTTCGAGGGAAATTGCCAGCAGCCTTTGTGCTTCGACGGCAAATTCCATCGGCAGTTTGTTCATCACTTCTTTGGCGTAGCCGTTCACGATAAGGCCTATCGCTTCTTCGGTTCCGATGCCGCGCTGCTGGCAGTAAAAGAGTTGCTCTTCACTGATCTTGCTTGTCGTCGCTTCGTGTTCGACCACTGCCGTTTCGTTTCGGATATCCGCGTAGGGATAAGTATGGGCGCCGCAGGAAGGGCTTAGCAGCAAGCTGTCGCACTGGCTGTGATTTCTTGCATTCAGGGCTTTCGGGGATACTTTCACCAGTCCGCGGTAGCTGTTCTGGCTGAATCCGGCGGAGATTCCTTTGGATACGATCCGGCTTTTGGTGTTTTTGCCCAGATGGATCATCTTTGTTCCGGTGTCTGCCTGCTGGTAATTGTTCGTAACGGCTACGGAATAGAATTCGCCGATGGAATTATCTCCGGCAAGGATACAGCCGGGATATTTCCAGGTGATGGCCGAGCCGGTTTCTACCTGTGTCCAGGATATTTTACTGCTTTCTCCCTTGCACAGTCCTCTTTTGGTGACGAAGTTGTAGATGCCGCCCTTGCCTTCCCGGTCGCCCGGATACCAGTTTTGTACCGTCGAGTATTTCACTTCGGCACGCTCCATGGCTACGATCTCTACGATAGCGGCATGGAGCTGGTTTTCGTCGCGCATGGGGGCGGTGCATCCTTCGAGGTAGCTGACGTAGGCGTCGTCGTCGGCCACGATCAGTGTCCGCTCGAACTGCCCGGTGTTGGCTGCGTTGATGCGGAAGTAGGTGCTCAACTCCATCGGGCTGCGCACGCCTTTGGGGATATACACAAAGGAACCGTCGGAGAAGACTGCCGAATTAAGCGCGGCGAAGAAGTTGTCGCGGTAGCCGACCACCGTTCCCATGTACTTCTTCACCAGATCGGGATAATTCAGCACCGCTTCGCTGAAGGAACAGAATATGATCCCCTTTTCGGCCAGTACTTCCTTAAAGGTAGTCTTCACGGAAACGCTGTCCATCACGGCGTCTACCGCCATTCCGGCCAGTTGCGCCCGTTCGTGCAGGGGGATGCCCAGCTTATCGAATGTTTTAAGCAGTTCGGGATCTACTTCATCCCTGCTTTTCGGTCCTTCTTTCTTTTTGGGAGCGGCGTAATAGATGATGTCCTGATAGTCGATGGGGGGAATATTCAGATGCGCCCAGTCGGGCATTTCGAGTGTCTGCCAGTAGCGAAAGGCTTTCAGCCGAAAGTCCAGAAGCCATTCCGGTTCTTTCTTCTTGGCGGAGATGATGCGGACGGTTTCCTCGTCAAGCCCGCGGCGGATGGTTTCCGTATCTATATCGGTAACAAAGCCGTATTTGTAATCGCCGCCTGTTACCTCATTTATTATATTGTTTGAATCCTGCATCGTTCAATTTTTTAACGGAAAAATATCTGTGGTGTCTACCGCTTCGATCAATCCTTCGGAAGCGAACAGTTCAAAAGGCAACAGCGCAGGCAGCAGTTCGGTTATCGGAGCGTAGAAGCGGGAAGCCGACTTCACTTCCTGTGGGATAATGGCGGAGGATTTGTCCACCAGCTCCAGCAGGTTGAAGAAAAGACTGAGAAAAAGGATCATCACAAGCAGTCCGAACACTCCGCCGAAAAGGTGATTGATTATGCTCAAAGGTGTCGCTCCTATAACCCGGTGTACGATCTCTCCGGCGATAAGCACTATTCCGACAATCAACAGGAATCCCAGTATATTGCTGAGAATGGAAACCGTTTCCGGCGGGAACCAGTCCAGATCGATCAGGTATCCGCGCAACCACAACGCCGCTTTTCCACAGAACATAATACCGACAACGAGCGCTATAAGCGAAACAACCTGTTTGATGATCCCATCAAACAGGCCTTTCACGATACCTGCCCCTGCCAGACATACGATAACAATGTCTAACCAGTTCATAATCTATTAATTTTACAACGTTTTCTTGATTTCTGTTTCTTCGTATGCTTCTACAATATCTCCTATCTGGATATCGTTGAAGTTTTTGATATTCAAACCGCATTCCTGTCCGCTGTAAACTTCTTTCGCCTCGTCCTTGAAACGTTTGAGGGATTCCAGCTCGCCGGAATGGACTACGATACCGTCGCGGATCAGGCGCACTTTATTGGTTCGCTTGATCTTGCCTTCCTTAACGATACAGCCGGCAATTGTCCCGACTTTCGTAATCTTGAACACCTGAAGTACTTCCACATTGGCCATGATCTCTTCCCGGATCTCCGGCGAAAGCATGCCTTCCATCGCGCCCTTAACCTCTTCGATGGCATCGTAGATGATAGAGTAAAGGCGTATCTCCACGCCATCCCGTTCGGCATTCCGTCGGGCTGCCACCGAGGGGCGCACCTGAAAGCCGATAATGATCGCATTGGAGGCGGCAGCCAATACGACATCCGATTCGGATATCTGCCCGACTGCCTTATGGATTACGTTCACCTGTATTTCTTCCGTAGACAAACGGATCAGGGAGTCTGACAAGGCTTCTACCGAACCGTCCACATCACCCTTGATGATCACGTTCAGTTCCTGGAAGTTGCCCACGGCGATACGGCGGCCAATGTCGTCAAGCGTAAGCATTTTCTGCGTACGCAGGCCTTGTTCGCGCTGCAACTGTTCGCGGCGGTTGGCTATTTCACGCGCTTCCTGTTCCGTTTCCAGTACATTGAAAGTATCACCGGCCTGCGGCGCTCCGTTCAGTCCGAGTATCAATACCGGTTCGGATGGCCCGGCTTTCTCTACCCGCTGGTTGCGTTCGTTGAACATGGCCTTGATACGGCCGTGATGAGTTCCGGCAATCACAATATCTCCCATACTTAAAGTCCCGTTTTCCACCAGTATGGTCGAAACATAACCGCGGCCTTTATCCAGTGACGATTCAATGATCGAACCGACAGCCCGTTTCGTCGGATTAGCTTTCAGGTCGAGCAGGTCTGCTTCCAGCAATACTTTCTCAAGAAGTTCTTCCAGTCCGATCCCTTTCTTGGCGGAGATATCCTGGCTTTGGTATTTGCCGCCCCAGTCTTCCACCAGATAGTTCATGTTGGCCAATTCTTCCTTGATCTTTTCCGGGTTCGCGCTTTCCTTATCGACCTTGTTGATCGCAAAAACAATCGGTACGCCGGCGGCGGAAGCATGATTGATCGCTTCTATGGTCTGCGGCATCACGCTGTCGTCGGCGGCAACGATGATAATCGCTATGTCCGTTATCTTCGCACCGCGTGCACGCATTGCCGTAAAGGCCTCGTGACCGGGAGTATCCAGGAATGTGATGCGGCGTCCGCTTGATAATTTTACGTTGTATGCGCCGATATGCTGTGTAATACCTCCGGCTTCACCGGCAATTACATTCGCGTTGCGGATATTGTCGAGAAGGGATGTTTTACCGTGATCAACGTGTCCCATTACCGTTACGATCGGCGGACGCGCCACCCAGTCGTCTTCATTGTCTTCTTCATCGTCCCTGATTGCTTCAACTACTTCCGCGCTCACGTATTCGGTTTTGTAACCGAATTCTTCCACTACAATATTAATAGTTTCCGCATCTAGGCGTTGATTGATGGACACCATCATTCCGATGGCCATACAGGTAGCGATAACCTGGGTAACCGGAACGTTCATCATATTGGCCAGGTCGTTTGCCGTAACAAACTCGGTCAGCTTCAATACGCGGCTGTCCATTTCTTCCTGTTCCAGCATTTCATGTTCGCGACGAACGGCGGCGTCGCGTTTGTCGCGGCGGTATTTCGCTCCCTTGCCCTTGTTCCCCTTACTTGTCAGGCGCGCCAAGGTTTCTTTGATTTGCTTTTGTACGTCTTCTTCGCTTACTTCGGTTTTAACCGGACGTTTCAGGCGCCTGTTGCGGTCGTTATTGCTGCTGCGTTCCGGGCGTTCGCGTGTGGAGCGCGTGTTGGTTCCGGGCGTATTGTTAATATCGACCCGGTCTTTTTTGATCCTGTTCCGCTTTTTCTTCGCTTCGCTGCTTTCGCCCGGTTTGGCATTGGCATTGGCTGCGGCTCCCGTTTTTCCCGGAGCGGCACTGCCTGTTTTTCCCGGACTGCCGGCCGAAGGCCTTCCGCTTCCGTCTTTCGGTCCGCGGAAATTGTCGTTCCGCCCGCCCTGCCGGTTAGCTGAAGCCGTTTTGAACTTCTCGTCGCGTTCCTTTCTTCTTTCCTCTTTCGTCTTTTTCTTCGGGCGCGTGGACTGATTGATCGACGTCAGGTCGATCATCCCCTTTACCTTAATGTTCGATTCCAGTTTGGAGGTAGTCAAACGGAAAGGAGTATTATCATTTCCTGTCTGTTCCCCGGCATTATCGGAAGTTGCCTCGACCGGTTGCCGGTTTTCGCCGGAAGGAGTCCGGGTTTCCGGCGTTTGTTCCTCCGCAGTCGGGGCTTCCTTGCGTATTTCTTCCTTCTTCTCCGGTTCGATTATCTTTTCCCGAACAGGCGGAGTTGTTTTCTCGTCTACTTTCGGAGCAGGAACTTCTTCCTTTTTCGCTGTTTTTTCTTCGGACGCAGCCGGCGACAAAACATCTTTTTCAACCGGTTCCTTCCGGGGTTCTTCTGCCGGGGGGGCGATTTTCGGTTGGGGTTTATGCTCCACCTTTGGCTCTTCTTTTTTCTCAACGGCCGGTTTCTCCGGTTGAGGTTCCTCCTGTTTTCCCTTCTTTCTCGTCAGGTCGATATGGCCTGTGGTTACGATCTTCGGTTTCAAATCTTCGGGGATAACCGTTTTTATTTCCTCGGCCTTTTCTTCTTTCCGGGGAGCGACGTCTTCTTCCCTTTCAGGCCTTTTTGACAACAGCATATTTCGTTCACTCTCCGGCAGATCTTTTCCGAATTCCTTTACGAGCAAAGCATACTGTTCGTCACTGATCCTGGTGTTCGGATTATCCTCAACACCATGACCTTTTTTCTGCAGGAAGTCAACCACCGTGTTGATTCCCACATTCAATTTTCTCTGTACTTGGATTAATTTTATAGGCATATTCAACTTTGTCGTAATACTCTTTTATTCTTCGTTCTCAAATTCGGCGGATAATATTCTCAATACCTCGTCGACGGTCTGTTCTTCCAGGTCGGCACGCTCTATTATTTCTTCCCGACGCAATGCCAGTACGGATTTGGCGGTATAACAACCGATATTCTTTAATGCTTCGATCACCCAACTGTCGATTTCATCCGTAAATTCATCCAGATAAATATCTTCTTCGTCCGCATTGTCGATGTCGCGGAATACATCAATTGTATATTCGGTCAGCATACAGGCGAGCTTGATGTTCAAACCGCCCTTACCGATGGCCAGCGATACTTCTTCGGGGCGCAGGTAAACTTCGGCTTTGCGTTCGTCTTCCATGATGCGGATGGAAGATATTTTCGCCGGGCTTAGCGCACGCTGGATAAAAAGGGAAGTATTGGCAGTGTAATTGATCACGTCGATATTCTCGTTTCGCAATTCGCGAACGATACCATGTATGCGCGATCCTTTCATTCCCACACAGGCGCCTACCGGGTCTATACGGTCGTCGTATGATTCCACGGCCACTTTAGCCCGTTCTCCCGGGATGCGGGCAATTGCCTTGATGGTGATCAATCCGTCGTTGATTTCCGGCACTTCCAGTTCAAACAGGCGCTGAAGGAATACTTTGTCGGTACGCGAAAGGATGATCTTCGGATTACTGTTTATATTGTCCACCCGCTGAACAATAGCCCGCACGGTTTCTCCCTTGCGGTAGAAATCAGAGGGTATTTGTTCGGATTTCGGGAGTAACAGTTCATTGCCTTCGTCGTCGAGCAGCAGGATTTCTTTCTTCCACACCTGATATACATCGGCTGCGATGATCGTTCCCACCTTGTCTTTATATTTGGCGAAGAGGTTGTCTTTTTGCAGTTCCAGTATCTTGGATGCAAGTGTCTGCCGCAGGTTGAGGATTGCGCGGCGCCCGAATTTGGCGAAATAAACTTCGTCGGTCACTTCTTCTCCCACTTCACTGTCGGGGTCGATAGCCAGGGCTTCGCTCAATGTTACTTCCAAATTCGAGTCTTCCAGTTCGTCGTCGGCCACTACGGTACGGTTTCTCCAGATCTCGAAGTCGCCTTTCTCGGGGTTAATAATCACATCATAATTCTCATCAGTACCAAACATCTTGGCGATCACGTTCCGGAAGGACTCTTCCAACACGCTGATCATCGTATCCTTATCGATATTTTTCAGTTCCTTGAATTCCGCAAGGGTATCGATCATACTGATTGTTTCCTCTTTCTTGGCCATAATTCTACTTGAATGTTATTACGTATTTTGTATATTTTATTTCTTCGTAACGGAAAGATTGATCTTCTTCGATGGTTATTTTTCGTTTCGCGCCTTCGGGTTTTACCTGTTTGGTGAGGGTTACAACAAGGCCCTGTTCGTCGGCATCTTTCAATATGCCGGTCAGTTTCGTTCCGCTTTTCAGCAATACCTCGACCGGATTCCCGATGTTCCTGCGGTACTGACGCAACACTTTAAACGGGGAGGTAATTCCGGCGGAGCCGACTTCCAGTTCAAAATCTTCCGTGTCGCGGTCGAGCTTCGACTCGATGTGACGGCTCAATGCCACGCAATCGTCGATACCTACCGCCTCGTCGCTGTCGATTTCCACCACAATCAGGTTTCCGGGCTTGATCGTTACGTCCACCAAATAATTGGAAGAAGAAGCCAGTTCCTCTTCTACCCATCCGCTTACAGTTTCTTTGTCAATCATCCTGCTTGATTATTATTAAATAAAAGGAGGGAACTTTCCGCCCCCTCCTCAACTTCTCCAAATCAGCCGCAAATATACGGAAAATATTTAGAAGCAACATTATTAATTTAGAAAGTGTTTAAATTTTCCACAGAAAAGTCATTATTGGGATGTCACTCGCTACGCTCGCTTTATTGTCTGAACTGTGATTTATATGATTTGAATGATTATTATGAGATCAGCCGAATCATTTCAATCACAAGAATCACAGTTCAGATATCATTCACCGTTTGGACAATTTTTAACATCATAAACATTAAAAATCCATAAACCATTCTGCGTTCCGCTCGTCGTTTCTCCTCCGCCTTTAGGGGGAAACACTCCTTTTTCATCTCTTTTTGGAACAAAAAAGGCGTTTTTCGGCCTTTTTTCGGAACAAAAAATGGGATTTTCGACGAAAGAAGTATGAAAATATGTAAACATACTGAACAGTTTTTCACATAAAATCAGAAAAATAGCCGGAAATTCTCCGAAAAAGCGGTATTTTCTGCTTCTGATAAATCCGTGTTAAAAAGTGTTTCTATATATAGTACGAACGAATACTATACATATAAATGCGAAATACTACCCCTAAAACCCCAAAATACTACCCGTAGCACAGGGGCAATCACCTGCAAAAAGCACCAAAGACACTTTGAGTGTTATTTTAACATTCGTTTGGGGTTTTTTCTTCTAAAATACGGGAAATTCCGAATCTAAATTTAGTATTTAAATTACTGTATATAATAGCGTTACGGTCTATTCATACTCTTCTACGGTCGTTTATTTGAAATTTTTCCCCTCGCGGGCGCAAATGTGGGCTTATTTTGAGATCAAAAAAACACTTGTTTTCACATGTTGCATAAAATATAATAAAGTATAATAAAGTATTCGACGTATTTGTTTTTCCGATTATTTTCCTATGTTTGCAGCAAAGTTATAGTGGATTTTTTTATTCTAATTTGTTATGCGCAGGATTTCAAGGAAGACCGGAAAGTTTACCGGTATTTGCATTCTCCTTGTGTTAGCTTTTTTCGCTTCTTCCTGTATAATGGAAGAACCGGACTGCCTTATCTCGGGAGGCAATCTTTATGTGTATAAAAGTGTGGTAGACAGCGGAGCCTTGCACTTGGCTTTTCCTGCGATTGCCGGAAGTGCGGACGGCTCGAAACTGCTGATCGCCTATCGGGAAGGGGAAACGCATATCAGCTTCGACGGGCGTATTATCCAGAAAGAAAGTTACGACAAGGGGAAAACGTGGGTAAACCGCAAAGTGATCTACGAAGGAAAAGCCGGTGACGACGCTCGCGATCCGCAGTTTGTAACGCTGCCCGACGGCACTATTATCTGTCGCTTTTTTGTGCGGACAAGCAAAGAATCTTCCTGCGTCAAATATATTCGAACAAACGACTGCGGAAAGAATTACACCAATGCAGTCGGAGAATTTCCCATGCCTTACAAGAGTGAAACTTTTTCGGCTGCCCGGGGAAATATGCTGGTAAAGGATGATGTGATATATTCCACCGCATATAATCGCTGGAATGATAACTGGCTGATGAAATCGACGGACAAGGGAATTTCATGGGAATTTGTTTCCTGGATTCACAAGCCTGTTGAACGCTCCATGCACAAACTGTTGAATGAAGCATCTGTCGGCAGCTACGGGGATAAGCTGTATGTCGTTTCCCGTTCGGGAATTGACGAGGTGCGAAATATGATCCTTGTCGAAAGCGACGACCGGGGTTCTACATGGAACGAACCGAAAACGTTGCCGGTTTATGGCCACGCTCCTTCTCTTACACCTTATAAAGATATGCACATCCTTACCTGGCGGAATACGAAAACCGACGACAATGAGTTCAACAGATGCCAATTTGACATGGCTTTAATGAAAGAAGGCAATCTGTATTCGAAAACTGTGACTTTGTTGGAAACAAGGTCATTCGACATGGGCTATGGCGATGTTTTCACCTTTGATGATTTTTTCCTTGTCTGCTGTTACGCCGAAGAAAACATATACTGCTTCTCTATTCTATATGATGTTTTCGCGGAATCTTAGTCGGCACTCGCCCAATCGTTTCGTAATTCGGTGAAAATCAATACTGTAATTTTCCGAAAAATCATCTAATTGCTTTTCCCAAACCATCTAAATGATTTTTAAAACCATTTAGATGCTTTTGCAAAGGCATTTAGATGATTTTGCAAAGGCATTTAGAGGCCGTTCCTTTTCAGAATTTTAACGCGAAAACTCATTGCAGCTTTTATAAAAAACTACCTTTGCGTTCGAGAAACTGTTTAGTGTTTTATTCAGTGATCCAAATAATACTTAATTAGAAATTATGAACTCATTTTTTATCGGCAAATATGAAATAAAACTGCCTATTATACAGGGTGGTATGGGTGTGGGCGTGTCGTTGTCGGGGTTGGCTTCGGCCGTGGCCGACCAGGGTGGTGTAGGCGTGATCTCCGCGGCGGGGATCGGATTACTGTACCCGAAGTTCAGGGGCGACTACATGGAAAAATGTATCCTCGGACTGAAAGAAGAATTGCGCAAGGCACGCGAAAAGACGAAAGGTGTAATCGGTGTGAACATCATGGTTGCACTGTCCAACTTCGCCGACCTGGCGCGCACGGCTATCGCGGAAAAGGCGGATGTTATCTTCGCCGGCGCCGGACTGCCCCTCGATCTTCCTTCTTTCCTGCAAAAGGACAGCAAAACGATGCTCGTACCTATTGTTTCGTCCGCACGCGCGGCAAAGGTGATTTGCGACAAGTGGCGGCAGAATTTCAACTACCTGCCCGACGCCATCGTGGTGGAAGGGCCGAAAGCCGGAGGTCATTTGGGATTTAAAAACAATCAGATCGAAGACGAACACTATTCGCTGGAACAGATCATCCCCGAAGTGCTGGACGTTGCAGGTCAGTACAGGAACGAAAAAAACATCCCCGTCATCGCCGCAGGCGGAATAACGACCGGTGAAGACATTGCCCGTTTCATGAAAATGGGTGTAGCGGGCGTGCAGCTGGGGTCGGTATTTGTTCCCACGCACGAATGCGACGCTTCTGCCGAGTTTAAGAATGTCTACATCAATTCCGGAGAAGGAGATATCCGTATCATCCAAAGCCCGGTGGGAATGCCCGGACGTGCTTTCGACGGGGAGTTCATCCGCAACGTGGCCGAAGGAAAGGAAAAACCGAAAAGATGTTCTTTTCACTGCATCAAAACGTGCGATTACGAAAAAAGCCCCTACTGCATCATCAAAGCCCTTTATTACGCGGCGAAAGGAAATCTGGCGAAAGGATATGTTTTTGCCGGAAAGAATGCTTACCTGACGGAAAAGATCAGCAGCGTGAAAGAGGTGATCGACAAACTGATGGCTGAATACCGCCTTTCGCTGAAGTAGACAACAATTCTGACTTTATAAAACACATTAAATATCTACTACGATGAAAACTACTAACTTATGTATGCTTGTCAGTTTCCTGCTGACACTTTTTTGCTCCGCAGCTATTGCGCAGCAAAGCCGTATGGTCGATGTGCGCGTTGCGCCCGAACATGCCGACTGGTTATACCGGACGGGAGAGAAAGTAAAGTTCAACATTGCGGTTGCAAAGAACGATGTCAATCTGAAAGATGTGGAGATCCGTTATGAAATATCCGAAGACATGATGCAGCCTCTTCAAGTGAAAACCCTTGTCTTGAAAGACGGACAAACCACGGTAGACGCCGGCACGATGAAGACACCGGGATTCCTGCGCTGCATCGTCTACGCGAAATATGAAGGGAAGGAGTATCAGGGGATGGCGACTGCCGGTTTTGATCCCGAAAAGATACAGCCGACTACCACGTTGCCTGCCGACTTCGTTTCGTTCTGGGACAACGCGAAAGCCGAAAACGCAAAGATCCCGATGGATGCCAAAGTGACCTTGCTGCCCGACCGTTGCACGGAAAAGGTGAATGTATATCATGTGAATTTGCAGAATTACAGATGGGGAGCGCGCCTGTATGCGATCATGTGCGTACCGAAAGCGCCGGGAAAATATCCGGCCGTACTGCATGTGCCGGGTGCGGGAATACGTCCTTACGGCGGAGATACGAGAAATGCGGAAAAGGGCATGATCACTTTCGAGATCGGTATACACGGTGTGCCTGTAAACATGCCGACTTCGTT
>JAITVG010000277.1 GCA_031285925.1 Tannerellaceae bacterium | reverse complement strand
GGCGTATCGTTCCGCTGATAATCGAAAGCCCTTTCTGGTCGGCTCTTTTGGCGGTGATCAGCATTTGCTTTGCTCCCGTGGGATCTACGGCGCACGGCTTTTCGATGAAGCAGTGTTTGCCTTTTTCTATGGCATAGTCGAAATGTGCCGGGCGGAATACGGGCGGAGTACACAGCAATACAACATCTACGCCCGAATCGATCACCTGCCTGTAGGCGTCGAAGCCGATGAAGCAGTTCGTGTCGGCAACCGTTTGCCCCTTTTCCTTCAGCATGGCGCGGCAACTGTCGAGTTTGTCCTGGAAAATATCACCCAGCGCCGTTACTTCAAGGCCGCTTCCGGCATCTAAAAAGTTGATCGCCGCTCCCGATCCTCTTCCTCCGCAACCGACAAGGCCGGCTTTCAGCGGTTTGCCGTCGGGCGCTTTTTTTAATATTTCGGGAACAATGACATCCTTCAAGGCCGCTTCCCCGGCCGGTTGAGATGATGTGCCCGAACAACTGCTTAACAAGCCGGGAACAGAGATTGCTCCTATGGCTCCCATTGCCGAACTTTTAAAAAAGTCGCGGCGGTTAAATTTATACGGATTACTCATGGTGGTATAGATTTATATGTAGTTGTTGTAGTATTTAATATTTTCCCTGATCAGTATGTCGATCGGCATATAATTGATCCGGCCTGTGGCTTCGTGCAACACCAAATGCCTGAACAGGGCTTTGACGGCGTTTGCACCCTGCACTTCCGGCCTTTGCGCAATCAGGTGAGTAATCTGTCCGCTGTCGAGATAACGGATATTCTGTTTAATCACATCGTACCCCGTCAGCTTAAAGGAAAGCCAAGGGCGCTGTTCAAAGTAATGGCACAACTGGTGTGCCCGCGAATTAAAGATGATACCGGCACTGACATTCGGATTCCTGCGGAAGAAATCATCGAGTATCTTGAAGTTCTCCTCCCGGTTCTCCGCATGGATACACACCGTATGGATTTTTCCTTCAAAACGGTGCTCGTTCAGATAGGTGCGGAAACCGGATTCGCGCACTTGTACCTGGGTGGAATACATATCTCCCTTGCGGAGAAAACGAAAGATCGCAATGTCTTCCGTCGGCCTGATCTGCTCGAACAGCAAACGCCCGGCGATATATCCCGAATCATAAGAGTTTGTGCCGTAATAGGCCAGGCAGTTCGTACCCTCGATGTAAGCATCGATAAGCACGTAGGGGATTTCTCTTTTGTCTAAGGATTGAACCAGTTCCATGACACTTTCCCTGAAAAGGGTAGCGATGATTACCCCCTGACAGTCGGCTTCCGCCAGTTGAACGGTCAGACGGTCGAAGCTGCTTCGGTCGTATTGATTGAAATAAAGCGGAATTACATCCACGTTGTAACTCGATAATTCCTGTTCAGCCCTGGCTATTCCCGTCGAAAGGGTTTCCCAGTATTCGCCGGTTTCGTAGGAAGGAATCAGCGTATATATATGGTATTGTTTTTTCAGCGCCAGCGAACGGGCGATAAGATTGGGATGGTAGTCTATTTCCTTTAATACCGTTTCTACCTTTTCCCGGGCATCATCCGACACCTTTCCGCGCCGATGCAGGATGCGATCGACCGTTCCGGCCGACACACCCGACATCTCCGCTATATCTTTAATACGATATTTTTTAGTCATTATCTATCATTCCACGGCAACATCCGGGAGCATTTCATCATCATCCGCTATGGCTACGGGACTGTTCAGCAGCCTGAATGCATTGCAATAGGTCATATAGATCAACGGCATGGTTACAAATAAACCGATAACCAGTAAAAGTACACCGAGGATTATTAAGCCAAGCCATACCAATGCTAAAATAAACAACTTCATGGCATGGCCTTCCGTCAGCGCCCAACTGCGTTTCAGCGAATCCATGATGCCGGCATTTTCTTCCACAATAAAGCACGTAAAGAACTGTAAACGAAGTGCCAGATAAATTCCGGGAACGATCAATAGGAGCATCCCGATAGAAATGGCAATACTCACGATCAAGCCGGCAATAAAGGCAGTCAGAAACTTCGGCGCCTGTTGTCCGTATGCCGAAAACTGTGGCTCAAGCCCGTCGATTGTTTGGAAAAGATTCTTATAGTATCCCAACATAAAAAAAATGCCGATAATTCCGGTGATTAAATTGGCGATTACCATCATGGTCATGGATGTTTGCGGAAAGAAACTGCCTATCAGGAAAGTTATAATAGTATACCCGATAAAAAGGCCGACCAGTACCCAGATTTGCTGTTTCAGATAAACCCAAGATGCACCTACTACTTCAGAAATTGAAAATGTTTGCTTCATAATCTTTTAAATTTTAATTGGTTTATAAATTTTATATGTATACGGGCAAATTTAACGATATTATTGTAAAAAACAATCTTAGTCCTGTAAAATACTCAGTTTATATTACTTTTGCGAACGTTTTCCAATAACATTAAGATATGCCGGATATTTCTCTGTGGATGAATTCACCTTACGACTGGGCGCTGCTGTTTATATGCGCCCTGCTGATCGGAATGTCGAAAACCGGTATTCAGGGTATAACGCTACTGGCCATTCCCCTGATGGCTATTAATTTCGGAGCGAAGCCTTCCACGGGATTAATCCTTCCCATGCTTTGTTTTTCGGATATTATCGCCGTCATTTATTACCGCAGAACGGCGGAATGGAAGTACATCTTCAAACTTTTGCCTTCGGCTATTGCCGGTTTCTTTCTGGCTATCGCAGTGGACAGCCTGATTCCTGCCGGTGAGTTTCGGCGATTGATGGCTGTTTGTATTTTCGCAGGATTAGCCGTTATGTTTTGGACGGAGAAGAAAGGGACAACCGGCAGTATGTCTTCTGCCTGGTGGTATGCCCCCTTGTTCGGATTGATGGGAGGATTTACCACCATGATCGGAAATGCGGCGGGGGCGGTCATGTCGGTCTACCTCTTGTCCGTGCGGTTGCCCAAATACAGTTTCGTAGGAACGAGCGCCTGGTTCTTTTTGGTTGTCAATTATTTGAAGATACCGCTTCAGGTATTTGTATGGGACAATATCTCATGGACAACACTTTATCTGGACGCCCTGACCATTCCCTTTATGGTTGCAGGTGCCGTTGCAGGTGTTTATTTTGTAAGGAAAGTAGCAGAGAGAACGTACCGGATCTTTATTATTCTCGTCACTGTGTTGTCTACTTTGATGTTGTTTGTTTGAGTTGTTGCCACCCCGTTACCGGTAGCCACTAATCTGAAAGGCAGAACTTTTATTCTATTTTGTTCTGCCACTTCGGGCAGCAGTATCTACCCTTGTACTACCGCAGGCAACGCTTCGCCCGCCTGCGGTTATGAAGATTTAGCCCTCCGGGCTTTTTTATTGTCTATGCCATAAAACAAAATAATCGTGTACCTTCGCCCCCGATAAAGTATCTGTCCCTCGGCTTGAAAAGCCGAATTTTCATAACCGCAGGCGAGCGAAGCGTTGCCTGCGGTAGTACAAAACACAAAACTCCTGCCTGTAAGGCAGAACTAAAACGTAAAACAAATGAGTTACACAAACCTTTTATATCATGCTGTTTTCTCTACAAAATACAGAAAAAACACCATTCCGGAAAATCACGAAAAGGAACTGTACGCCTACATTATGGGTATTATACACAACAAAAAATCGAAACTTTACCGTATTGGCGGAACGGAAAACCATTTACATTTGCTATTCGATATGCACCCTACTTTTGCCTTGTTCGATTTTATGAAGGAAATAAAAGAACATTCGAGCAAGTGGCTTGGAGAAAATCCGAATTTCCCAAATTTTGAGGGTTGGGCGGTAAGTTTTGCTGCTTTTACATATAATCTGAATGACAAACAGACCGTAGTCAATTATATAAAACGTCAGAAAGAACACCATAAAACCGTCAGTTTTGAAGACGAATACCGTCAATTTTTAACAGAGAACGGTATTGAAATAGATGAGAGATATTTCTTGAAGGATTGAGAAAGTTCTACCCATTCGGGCAGTAGTATCTACCCTTGTACTACCGCAGGCAACGCTGCGCTCGCCCGCGGTTATGAAGATTTAGCCCTTTGGGCTTGCAATGAGTATGAATAATGCAGGCTAAATCCTTTGTCGAAAATCCCCGGATGCTATTTCGAGGCAGCATTCCGCAATGCTCCGTATCATTTCCCGTCCCTTTTTCCGAGGAATACGAATACTCTCGCCAACAGTAAGCATGTCGTCAATAGTCGGATTCCCGTGGTTATTAACGGAAGTAGCGTGTTCACCGTTATACCCGTTACTGCACCGGGTTAAGTCGTAAGCCGGCGCCAACGACCAAACTCCCTCTTTGCAAATGAAACTGAAGTTTTTGGCATGGTCATCCTTATTTTCAGTCAAAACATTGAAAACCATACGGCGAAACATTTCATCTACCTGCCCGGGATCCTGAGTAAGGTAGCCGGTCAGATGCAGAAGTGTTTTATACTCCATTTTGGGTTGCGAGATAGATTCATTAAGAAGTGCTCCTGCCGTAGCTATATGCAATCGGAGGCCGTTCTCCATGTCAAAGCGTTTGGTAGCAAAATACTTCCCATCCATCAGTTTAAAGTCGGGGACGGTAATTCCACATCGACGGGCGATCTCATTATACCGGTATTCCATTTTCCCCATATCTTTCGGATCGTATGTATGCCTGAACTTCACCAGCCAGGAGCCTTCTTCATCGTGGAGTAAACATTTGGGACGGCATCCGCCGGAATTGCCGCTGTTAAAGTAGAGCACATCTTCGTCCTTGTCGGATTTTTCGGAAAGCACATCCAATGCCATTTGTTGAAGATCGTCCGGTTTGGGAAGCGCCTTTTCTTCTCCGATACAGGTTTCCGGAAGATAACACAGCGCCCCCATACCGGATGTTCCTACGATGCTCAATCGTTGCAAGGGAGTCAGTTCGCTGTCGTTTATCCCCTGCTTTTTCAGTAAGCGGCCAAGCAGGTAACGTCCGTAGCCGTCCGGCAGGCTGTCCTCAAAGATACCGAAGTTTCCCCGGAACGGTTCCGGTTTGGCAATAAACAGATTAAGCTTTAGCGGCAAGTCGATCGGAGAGATGGAAAAACCGTTGGCCAGCCACTCCTTATCGTATTGAAAGGCACACAAACGATTATCGGGAGTCATATTGAGCGTTCCGACATTTCGATTGCGATAGATAACCGTCAGTTTATTTACCGGTTTCATTGCGGCCTTTCTTTCTGTTTTTATTTTTGATAATCATTTCCAGTTCTTCCATCGTGTTGTATAAAGGTTTAGACAGAAGCTCTTTTATCTCCTGGGAATAACCCAGTGCTTTAGCCAGCGTCACGTAGGATGCCAGTGAAATGGTGTGCCTTCGTTCAAACTTGGCGATAGTAGGCGCCGGAATACCACTCAGTTCGGCAAGAGAATCTCGCGAAAGTCCTTTCTCAAGCCTGCGCTTCCGCATATTTTCGGCCATAATAGTCAGTAACTCTTCAGGTGTTTCTGTGTCGAAGTTATAAAGTAAAGACATACAACTGTATTTTATTAATTTGAAAATCCATGTATTTGGATATTATTGTATCCGAATGCGAAGATAATGTTTAATTGACATATCCGCAAATATAATGATTTTTCAAATACATTCCTCTTAGCCTGCATTATTCATTCTAATCGAGCGAAAGGCACTTTCGCGAGGCTCTCCTCCTTGGATAAGGAGGAGTACCTGAACGGAGTGAAGGGGAGGTGGTTGGATAAATAATTGTTAATTATAAACTGTTAATTATCCAACCACCTCCCGGCTCGTACCTCGCCGTACTCCTCCTTATCCAAGGAGGAGAGCCTCGCGAAAGTGCCTTTCGCTCCTTTA
>JAITVG010000030.1 GCA_031285925.1 Tannerellaceae bacterium | reverse complement strand
CTGAAAAGCATCGGCGCTTCCCGTTGATATACGAAAAGGCCGGCCAGTTTCTCCATCGAGAAATCCAAAGTTAAGAGTCTGTCCATTTTTCTTTCTCCTTAATATATGTATTGTAGCTCCTGATCAATGCGCGGTACAGCAACTCTCCCTGTTCCCAATAACCTTCTTTTGTGAAGTGGATACGGTCGCGCCCCGTCAGCTTATTCTCGTACCAGCGGCGATATGAGTTCTTTCCTCCGGTGATGCGGAACAAATCCCAGCAGGCAAGCCCTTCTTCGAGGGCGACATCCGTGATCACATCCGCCGCCTTTTCGATGTTTTCGTTGCGGATATAGGTTCTCTTTTTGTTTACCGTTACCCGTTTGTAGCATTCGGCGGGCGTGGTCAGTATCAGTGCCGTAGCGGGCAATACCTCTTTCACTAACCGGATAAACGCCTGCACCTGCTCCTTAAACTCCGGTTTATTGAAACGCCGTCCGAAACTCTCGTTCGTTCCCATAGAAATGATCAGCAGAGAAGGCTTCAAGGCGGCAAGCTGTTCCAGATAAACACGGTCGGTATAATGGATAAACATTGCGCCGTTTACTCCGATTGAATGATAGAGCAGTCCGGGCCCGCCGTTGGTAAGTTTGAAACCATAATAAGTATTGGTGAACGAGGATGCGGGCAGCAGGCTGTCGGTTCCCTGTTTTCTTCGCGTGCTGTGCAGTTGAAGCGTATCCGTCAGGCAGGAGATGAAAAAGGTATCGGCCAGTATTCCCGGCGCGCAGTTATCGGCGGCTAATGAAGTGCGGATCGAATCTTTCAACATTCCTGCGGGAAGCATGGGCATCGACTTGTCGTCGCGATAGAAAACGGCTTGATTGAAAGAATAACCCAGTCCGTTCACCGGCCCGATGATCAAGTCTAAATTGACGGAAGGCGAAACCGTCCGTATGCCAAAGCCGCCGATGCCGACGGAAGCCTTTGGGTTTCTCTGGATGCAGCGCCCTACCTGCCATTCCCTTATCACTGAGTTTATGAAATAATCGTTCGGCTCGTTTGCCCTGCTCAATTTCAATGGGGCGACCCATCCCCTGCCGGCATTGCCGAACACATCCTGCAACCGCCGCATAGCCTGTCCTGTTTTATATCCCGCCTGAATATGCGAATCTCCCAGATGCACGATCGTGACAACGGTATCTTTACGTGCCAGCAAAACGTCAAGTTCCTCATAGAAGGGATTCAGTACGCCCGCCGTATCCGTAATGAAACAAAGGGAGTCAAGAAAAGGGACAGTTACCGGCGGCAAAGAATCCAGCGCTACGGGATTGAGCAAAGGAACATTTCCGGGCTTGTCGCGGAAAGAAAAAAGAAGCGGAAGCCAGAGCAGCGCCAACGCGATAATACTAATGCAGTGTCTTTTCCGCTTCGTCATAAAATTCTTTTTCGATTAATAAAGCTTTCATCAGCGCGTTGGCCAGTTCGCGTCCGCCGCGGAAACTGAAATGGGTGTAATCCTTGCTTGCCCAGTTGTTTTCCACGAATCGGGGCATACTGTTCTCGCCTCCCATCGCCGCAAACATGTTCCAAAAAGGAATGCCTGAACGGCGGGCGATCTGTTGCTGCGCGTGAAGCATGGCCAGTACTTCGGGCATGGTCTTATACGTGCCGTCTTCCGGGCGACTGCGGTCGGTTACACCGAGAAGCAGTATATCCGCACCGGGGAAACAGTCCTGCATGTGTCGCACAACGGTGGTCATCCGCGCCCGATACCAGCCGTAATCCAGCATATCTTCAGCAATTACATTCAGTCCGTATTGCAAAATGATCAGGTCGTAAGGGCGCACGTCCGTCCACTGTCGGCAACGCTCCCTGTCGAGCCGTTCCAGTATCATTCCCGAATTACCCCGCAGGGAAAAATTATCTACAATCACTCCGCTGTTGTCTTCCAGAGCGACCCCCAACGCTTTAAAGCCTTCCGCAGCGGTAAAGGTGTAGGAGGCTTCGGTGATGGTGCTTTCCGAGATGTTCTGCGTAATCCTGTCCGTCGGAGCCAATACGCGGTTGATCGTGTCGGACGAATTGTTGAGGACAAGATGCATACGTGTGTTCCGGTTTGCCATGTAGATTAGTTTCACCGTTTCCACTTCCGGCAGTTCCGGATAGCGATTGGTGTTTTTCATACGGATGACGGCCTGTTCCTTTTCGGCTTCAAACAACATGCCGGGAAGCACGTATTCCTGGCTTTGGTCGTTGATCATCGACCACGACTTCCATCCATCGGCGTGCTGTTCAACCGTCGGGCGAAACTGTGCGCTTACCGAAGTGACCGGCACAAAGCCTACGCCTCTCCCGCCGAACTCTTTCTGCATCAGCGAACGCAAGTCGGCAACCATTATATCACCTTCTATAAAGGAATCGCCCATGAACGCAACCCTCACGGGACGGTTCATACTGTTACGGTTAGCCAGTGCCTGAAAGAAACGCTTCAATCCGGTATGTCCGGGAGAGAAATCCTGTATGCGCGATCCTGTGGAGTCGGCGTCTGCTGCGTAGAGGCGATTGTAGAGCGAATCGCGCAGATGAAGCGAGGCGGAATCGATGCCGGTAGCCTCGACCACCGAAGAACGAAGCGCGGCGGAATCAATTTCCATCGTGTCGGGAAGCGATAAGAGTTGTTTGATCGAATCGAGCGGCGCTTGGGTGGGTTTCATACGTATGTCCGCCAGCAGGTCTACCTTCTTTATCCTGTACCCGAACAATTCGCCGGGCAAAGCATACAGGGCGAAGCAGGCGGCCGCCGTCAGCAACAATACACTCAATACACGCCCCATATAATCCTTGTTTTCCATCGTTGTTCCCCTGCTATTCGTGTTCCTCGTAATAATAGGAATAGTCGATGCCCTTCATAAACATTTCGCGGTCGTTGATTTTGTTGGTTAGGGCACCTTCTATCAGGGTCTTAATGCCCGTGCTGGCTACAGCGCTTAGGCGCATAGCGTTAAGGTAGTCGTTTTTGTTGATTTTACTCCAATCCACACATTTTTTAAGCGAGCGTTTTAGCATCAGGTCAAGCCATATTCGGGTGCTTCGCCCGTTACCCTCCATAAAGGGGTGGGCGATGTTCATCTCTACGTACTTATCAACCAGCTCATCGAGGGTTGTTTCGGGCATTCTCTCGACCAGCCTTAGGGTGTTGCCCAAAAAGTGCGCTGTTGCAAACTGAAAGCCACCTTTCGAGATATTTTTTTGCCTAATTTGTCCGGCAAAGCTGTACAGGCCGCCAAATAGGTAGGCGTGTATTTGCTGCAGGCCTTTGGTGGTGCCCACCTCTATGCTGTCGATAAAAGAGC
>JAITVG010000008.1 GCA_031285925.1 Tannerellaceae bacterium | reverse complement strand
AAGAATACGGAATAGACCGAACACGAATCTTTCACGCCCGGAAGCACATCCCCGTTCGGAGCGATATAATCTCCGTCGCCGGCCTTGTATTTATAATAACCGGTAAAGCGTACCGGCTTTGCATCGCAACTTTGGCCGAACCGGGTTGCCGTAAGCGGATTTATCATCGCACTGAGCAGATTGAAACTTCCGGTGAAAAGAGAACCGGCCACAACGGAAATGTTTCGGTTGAATATTTTGCCGGGGCCTTTCTGAGTAACCATTTCTGCTGCGTAACCTCCGGAAACACTGACCGTGGTTTTGTGAACCGGATAGAGCGCGGGATCCGAATATTGCAGATACATTGAAACGCCTCTGTTGCCGGAAGCCCAATAGACCACGCGTTCGTTTTCCGCATTGTATTCAACCGGTGTTTCGTAGCGGTAGCTGTCGGTGGCGGTTTCATCCCAATGCTCAAAGTCGAAGTGGAAAAGTGAGTAGGCGATAGCCGTTACCGTATACGTTTTTACGGATGATCTGTTTTCGGAAGTAACAGTATAGGTAACCGCCCGGGTCAGGTCGCAGGGAGTACCAGGCGCAGGCGATATGGTTGCTCCCGGAGTGATTTCAATAATTGGGACTATCGACGTTAAATCCGCATTTTTCCTTACGGTAATTGAAATATCGTTCCGGTTGAGCACCGCGTCAGTTAAAGCCACATCGCCCGGCAAGGCGAAAGAAAGAATATCCGCTTCCGGGTTCAGCGGCTCCTTTTGTATGCACGAAACGCATATCGCAAGGACTGCAACCGGCAGGAAGGCTTTCAATTTGGAATATGGAAGGCAGGCTTTCATTGTGTAAGCAAGATTATTTCCCCCTCGGAAGTTTACCGGTAGCTGACGGCAGTGCCTGCGGCGGTAACCATTAACATCGTATTTCCGGATCCTACGGTTTCGTAATCCAGATCGATTCCGATAACCGCATTAGCTCCCATCCCGGAAGCCTGTTCCGCCATTTCCTGCAAAGCAGTTTCCTTTGCCTGTTTGAGCACTTTCTCATAACTGCCCGACCGGCCGCCGACAATATCGGTAATCCCGGCAAAAAAGTCTTTCACTATATTGGCGCCGATTATTGTTTCGCCGGAAACGATTCCGAAATACCGGGTAATCTCTTTTCCTTCAAGGGTGTTTGTCGTTGTCAGTAACATAATCTGTTTTTATTTGTTTAGTACAAACGTAGTAAAAATAATTCTCTTTTTATTGTACGCTACGAAGATATTCCGCCAGACTTTCAGGGAGATAGAAGGTGTTATTCGCATCAACGTATACGATTACGGAGTTGAGTCGGATTTCTTCCTCACCCTTGCGGCCGCTTTTCACGATGTTGGTGAAGGGAGTGATCGTGAGCTGTTTGTTTCTGTCTTTGCGGTTTTTAACGATCAGGGTAGGGGAGCCGGTCGCGTCGTAGGCGGGGATGATTTCGCAGGTGTAATCCTTGAATACGTCCGTGTGGCGGGCAAAAATACGGTGGGTGAGGTCGTCGAGCGAGAGCGGGAGGCCGGCGGCGCGGCAGAGGTATTCGTTCAGTTCGATGTTCGTGCGATGGCCTGTCGGAGGCGTTCCGCCGGGATGATAGGAGGCGATGAACACTTCCTCTCCCGTGTGGCCGCCGGTGGTGAAACCGAAGCAGGTTTTAGACGTCAGCAGCTTTGCCATGAAGGAAGTAAGCGAACCGCTGTAAAGCGACGGTTCTACTCCCTCCGATGAGCGCTCTTCCGCCGGGACGGGACTGTTCTTGTAGTCCTTCACCTGCGCAAGTGCGTGGAGTTCTTCTTCGGAAAGTTCCAATCCGGCGTATTGGCGGAAGATGTTTTGCACTTCGGAATATGGCTCGCTGTTGAGTTTCCGCGCAAAGCCTTCGGCGGTGAGTTTATATTGCGAGAACTGCCGAAACAGCTGGTCTTTCGTCAGTTTGTCGTAGCCGGGACAGTTGCGGGTGCCCAGACTGAAGCCGCTGTTGCCGTGGTCGGGCACGATGACGACAGCCGTTTCGCCGTTGTTGCGTGCAAATTCAAGCGCTGCGCCACATGCGCGGTCGAAAGCCAGGAAGTCGGTATACATCCCGACCGGATCATTACTGTGTGCTGCCCAGTCGATTTTGCTTCCCTCTACCATCAGAAAGAAACCGTTTTCGTTGCGCGAAAGCTTTTCTATCGCCATCCGCGTCATTTCTTCGATGGAAGGCTGTTCGTCGGGATTGCGGTCGGCATCGTAAGCCATTTCGCGATCGCCGTAGAGCGCCCACATTTTGTTATTCGTGTCGGCACGCATTCCGCGCAAGTCGTTCCGGTAGACGCCGTATCCGTTGGCGGCCAGATAGCTTTCCATTTCACCGGTAAGCAGAGATACTCCGCCGCCGATCACCACATCGAGGTCGTTATGCACCATCTGGGGCGCAATCCAGTGGTAGTTCCCCCGGCGATAACTGTGAGCGGAGCAGTCGGCCGGCGTAGCGTGCGGAAATTCGCAGGTGAAGACCAGCCCGGTAGCCTTGTTCTGCGCTATTTTCATGGCTTCGAGCACCGTGGCCAAAGGCTGGTAAGCCTTGTTCGGGTCGGTAGGGAAAATATCGTTGTCCTTGTCGCTTGGCGGATAGGTGGATACATATCCCGTGCGGCTCGGATAGCCGGTCATGTAGCAGGAGGTAGTAGGCGCGGAGTCGCCGATCGGGGCGTTGGATGAAAACGTGCTTACCGTGCCGCAGAGGTAAGGGTCGATGTTCAGTTGCGGGCTGTTCGGTTGGTTATACCACTGCAACCAGCGCGCCACGGACACTGCGGGCAGCGAACATCCGTCGGGGATCATCACGATAAGATTCTTAACCGGTTTAACCTCTTCCGGCTTCGAGGCCTGCGCCGGCAGCATGATCATGATAGCCGGCAAAATGAGCAGGAGAATTGTTCTTTTCATTGTACTGTAATTATTTGAGTTCGATAATATCTTCTTCGCAGCGGGTCAGTTTCTCCACGCCGTCGGCCGTCACCAGGAAACTGTTTTCGATCCCCACGGCGCCGATACCGGGAAGAACGAACTTGGGTTCGAGCGCGAACACCATACCGGGTTCGAGCATCTCTTTCGATCTGGGCGTAAGCACCGGCAGTTCGTTGATCTGTATGCCGATACCGTGTCCCACGAATTTGGCCTGCTGGCGCGTTCCCATAAAGCAATTGCCCAGCCCTTCTTTTTCGGCGATGGCGATTGCGCAGGCGTACAAATCGGCGCAAGGCGTGCCGGGACGGCCTGTCCGCTCCACTTCTTCCTGAATATTCAGGGCTACCCGGTGGGCGTGGTAAGCCTCGCGGGGAAGTTTTCCTACGGAGAATACGCGCGTCATGTCCGTCATATAAGGTGTGAAGTTGCCGGCCATGTCCACCATCACCGCCTTCCCTTCTTTCAACAGCGTGCCGTTGGCTCCGACGGGCAAAGAAGCGTTCATGCCTCCGCCGCCCAGTGCAAAATCGAAGGGAGAAGGCGTTTCCGCATTGTCGCCCGCCAGAATACTGCCCATGAATATATCCATGTTGCTGCCGAACGCCCGGAATAGCCCCATGGAACCGTTTCGGCGCATACGTGCTTCTATTTCATACTGAAATTCAAGGTCGGTCATTCCGGGACGGAAACATTCGGGTATCCCGGCATACGTCAGGGCATGTAGTCGGGCGGAGATGCGAAACTGTTCTATTTCCCACGGCGTTTTAATGCTTCGCGTTTTCCGCAGAAGCAGGGTCGCATTGCCTGTTTCTTCCGGGCGAAACACGGATTGCAGGCGCATGTAACTATTGTAGTCGAGTTCGTCCGCTTCGAGCATCAGCCTTTGCGGCAACGGCAGGTTCAGTTCGGCAAAAAGCTCCGGCATCTGTTCCGGCTTGCGGATATACCTGACCCCTTCCCCCTCCAGTCCGTTCGGACGCACAACGAAGAAGCGGGGATCACCTTCCGCCGGAAGATAAAAGTAACCGTTGTAAACCTTGCCTGTGGCATAATACAGGTTTACATCCACGTTTAAAAGACACCCGTCCATGTTCTGCTCCTTCATCGACTCCTGCATCCGTTCCCATCTGACGCGCAGATCGGCAGCCGACTCTTTTTCTATTTTTAGTATATCATTCATTAGAGCAAAAGTAGTGTATTTTTTATCAGGTTAGGATGGTATTTATAGGCGAAAAATTAATTTGAGGAAAAGTAGTTAGAAGTAGTCAGAAGTAGTCAGAGTAGTCATCTGCGTTCACTAAATGTGGTTACAAATCACAAGAATCACAGTTTTAGACGATTTTTAATAACACTCACACTGCCGATACATGTAACTATTCAGCGAATCGTTTCGTTTCGCTTCCGTCGTATCAGTCTCGATTTTCAGACGAGATTGAGAATCGCCTGCATAGGTGATTGTTGATTTTTCCATGCAGTATCTGCAATG
>JAITVG010000215.1 GCA_031285925.1 Tannerellaceae bacterium | reverse complement strand
GAATGTTACCCAATGAAGGGACGAATGCAGAAAATATCAACATTGAGTGATAACTGCCGACAAAAGGACAGGACGGAATCCGAAAGCTATGCCGGAGTGCAGACTTTTATTGGGATAACTGAAAACCACCTCGTGGAAGTACAATTTACCAGAGATGATTTACTGGAACGCATTGTGTCGCCCGCGAACATGAACCGCGCCTGTATGCAGGTTGTGTCCAGTGGTGGCAGCGGAGGCATCGATAAGATGGAAATGGAAGATTTACTTCCCTGCCTGAAACTCCATAAAGAAGAACTGATAAATTCTTTGCTGGACGAAAGCTACCGTCCGAATCCCGTCCGTCGGGTTGAAATTCCCAAGGATGGAGGTAAGAAACGTCAATCAGGTATTCCTGCCGTGGTTGACCGTCTTATTCAACAATTCATAAGTCAGGTGCTCAGTCCGCTCTGCGAACGTCAGTTCAGCGACAGCAGCTTTGGCTTCTGCCCTAAACGCACTGCTCACCAAGCCTTGCGGCGCGCCCGGTCTTATATCAATAGCGGTTATAAATACTGCGTTGACCTGGACCTGGAAAAGTTCTTCGATACAGTTAATCGCAGTAAGCTGATGGATATTCTGTCGCGTACCGTGAAGGATGGTCGTGTTATCTCCCTCATCCATAAATACCTCCTCTCGGGGGTAATGGCAGGGAGTCGGTACGAAAGCCGTGTAGAGGGAACCGTCCAGGGTGGACCTTTGAGTCCCCTGTTGAGCAATGTCATGCTCCATGAATTGGATACAGAGTTGGAATCCCGTGGTCACAAGTTTGTGCGTTATGCGGATGACTGTATGATTTTCTGCAGGAGTAAACGCTCTGCCCAGCGTGTGAAGAAGAGCATAACTCTTTTTATTGAGAAACATCTTTTCCTGAAGGTGAATCAGGATAAAACCAGCGCTGGTTATGTTCGAGGAATGAAGTTTTTGGGTTACTCCTTTTATGTACATAAAGGTGAGTGCCGTTTATCTGTTCATCCTGAAAGCTGTCTTAAATTGAAAACTCGCTTGAAAGAGTTGA
Source organism: Tannerellaceae bacterium (assembly GCA_031285925.1). GTDB lineage: Bacteria > Bacteroidota > Bacteroidia > Bacteroidales > Tannerellaceae > QVMG01. The sequence goes on along the minus strand of JAITVG010000215.1, from coordinate 7,628 downwards.
CCGGAAGAAGCAATGGTATGGGCTATGATAAACGTAAAGCGAAACTCCATCTATATTAAGCGTGGGTGGATAGAATACTCCCAGTTGGCAGATATGCAGAGCTGTCTGAAACGTATAGACGAATGGCTTCGTCGCAGGATACGGATGTGCATCTGGAAATGTTGGAAGAAGATTAAGACGAAGTTTTTGAATTTGCAGAAGTGTGGTATCAGTAAGTTTTATGCCTGGCAACACGCTAATACTCGACTGGGATATTGGAGAATAGCCGGAAGCAGAATACTGACTTCCTCACTGAATAATGCCAAACTGAAACAGGCAGGCTATCCCACTTTGATGGGTTATTACAGTAAATTGCATCGCAAGTAAAGAACCGCCGTATGCCGAACGGCACGTACGGTGGTGTGAGAGGTCGGAAAACGAAAGTAGGAAGAAAACTACTTCGTTTTCCTCCTACTCGATTAATTTACATTTCCTAATTCACTGCTTTCAAGCTCATATCCAAACTTTTTACCGAATGGGTAAGAGCGCCGACGGAGATATAATCGACACCGGTTTCGGCGTATTGGCGCAGGGTGTCGAAAGTGATGCCGCCGGAGGACTCTATTTCGTAGCGGCCGCCAACCATCTCGACTGCCTTACGAGTATTTTCCACATTGAAATTGTCGAGCATGATTCGGTCGATGCCGCCCGTGCGCAAGGCTTCCTGCAACTCATCCGGGTTGCGGACTTCGATTTCTATTTGAAGGTCTTTCCCTTTTTCCCGGAGGTATTCTTTCGCTCGGAGGATGGCTTTCTCGATACCTCCGGCAAAGTCTACATGGTTGTCCTTCAGCAGGATCATGTCGAACAGGCCGATCCGGTGGTTTACTCCGCCGCCGATCCTGACCGCTTCCTTTTCCGGCATACGCATACCGGGAGTCGTTTTGCGGGTGTCCAGCACACGGGTTTTGGTTCCTTCCAGCGCTTTCACATACTTGCGGGTGGTAGTGGCGATACCGCTCATGCGCTGCATCACGTTCAGAACCAGCCGTTCCGTTTGCAGAAGGGACTGTACTTTTCCTTCCACGGTGAAAGCGATATTTCCTTTCTTCACTTCCGCACCGTCTTCGATGAAGACATTGATTTTAAGCTCCGGGTCGAATGCGTGAAAGATTCGCTCAGCCATTTCTACACCGGCAAGAACACCGTCTTCTTTAACGATCAGCTGACTCTTACCCATGGCTGTCGCCGGAATGGAAGACAGCGTGGTGTGATCGCCGTCGCCGATATCTTCGGCAAAGGCAAGTTTGATTAAATCATCAATAAATTGATCCATTGTTATTCTATTCTGATTGATTGTATGATTGCTTTATTGCCGTCGGCGCGGTAGGTGACGTTCACCCGGTATTCGCCCGAAGGGGTCGGCAGTTTTGCCACGAAGAAACCATTTTCCTTTTTGTCGGCGTGGTGCAATACCGTGAAATCACCCGGCTTGTTGGAGTTAAAGAATGTGTTCAGCATGGCTACTGCATCGCTGCCGTTCGTTTTCTTTGACGATCCCGGTATGGCCATGTTCACTTCCGCATCCATAAACGCAGTCAGCGTGGAGGCATTACCCTTTTTGAATGCGTCGGTTATAACCGTAATGTCTGCAGCTTTTATACCGGATATTGAAAGTATAAAAGCAAGTGTGAGTAAAATCCGTTTCATACTTTTCTGTTTTTAAGTATATTATGTGGCAAAGATATGCCTTTTTGCTGTACTTTCGCCGCTGTAACTCGTTAAATATAAAACGGATGAAAGTCGTAATTGTTGTTATCGGAAAGACGGACGCTTCCTGGTTGGAAGAGGCGATAGATGAATACAGGAATCGGTTGATACATTACATCCCTTTTGAGATGAATGTGATCCCTGACATTAAGAATGTAAGAAACTTGTCGGAAGCGCAGCAGAAGGAGAAAGAAGGGGAACTGATACTGAAAGCCCTTCAGCCGGGAGATCATCCGGTGTTGCTCGATGAAGGCGGGAAAGAATTTACGTCGCAGCAATTCGCCGCCTATATGGAGAAGAAGACGCATACAGTCCCCAAAAGATTAGTCTTTGTCGTCGGCGGGCCTTACGGATTCAGTGAAGCCGTGTACAAGGCGGCGGCAGAAAAAATATCCCTGAGCAAAATGACTTTCTCCCACCAGATGATCCGCATGATCTTTGTGGAACAAGTATACCGTGCAATGACTATTTTAAAGGGAGAACCTTATCATCATGAATAAGGCTTGGGATTGTCGTAACTATATTTGAAAGAAGTTGCCGGCGTATTTATCAAACGTTATTATTCAAAATATATGGCCAGAATATTATTAGTAGAAGACGAACCCAATATTTCATCCTTCATAGAACGGGGGCTGGGTGAATTCGGATATGAAGTGCAAGTGGCTTCCGATGGGCAAAGCGCTTGGCTCTTATTGCAGAAAGACAGCTTTGACCTTTTGGTACTGGATATTATTATGCCCGGGATGAGCGGACTGGAACTTTGCCGGAAATATCGGGAAGTCTTTGGATATGCCGTGCCGGTCGTAATGCTTACCGCCCTGGGAACGACGGAAGATATTGTAGGCGGACTGGATGCCGGAGCCGACGATTATCTTGTGAAGCCATTCAGTTTTCGGGAATTAAAGGCAAGGGTAAGCGCCTTGTTGCGTCGGCGAAGCAGTGATCCTTCAGAACCTTCCGTCCCTAAAGTTCTTCAATACATGGATTTAAGCCTGGAGCCTGCGACACGGCGGGCTGTGCGAAACGGGAAAGCGGTAGACCTGACGACAAGGGAATACAAATTACTCGAATATTTAATCATCCATCAAGGCGCTCCGGTTAGCCGCGAAGACCTGATCAAAGCGGTTTGGGAAAGGGAACCGGACAGGAACATGAATGTGGTGGATGTGTATGTGAACTACTTGAGAGGAAAAATAGATAAAGGTTTCCGGAAGAAAATGATCCGTACGGTGACCGGTATCGGTTATATGCTGGGAATATGAAGATCAGTGACAAAATAGCTCTTTCCTACACCTCCGTTATTGTCGGGATAATAGCGGTTATCGCCATTGTTTTTTATATCGTCGCAACCTTGTGGCTCAATAATCTGACACAATCTTATTTGCCGGAAGGCGGGATTGCCATGCCGGAAGAAAGCCGAGGCTACGAGAAGATTATTATATATGGAAATCAAATAAAACAAACGATAGGGTGGATGTTGTGTGCTCTTGTAGCCGTTAGTTCCATTCTGATCTATTGGGCAGGCAAGCATTATTCCGCGCGGATGATAGAACGCATAAACACATCCTATCAAAGTGAAAAAGCTTTTGTCAGAAGCGCTTCCCATGAACTGAACAACCCGCTGACGGCGATCCGGGGCGAATGTGAAATTACGCTGTTAAAGGAAAGGAATCCCGTGGAATACCAGATAGCGTTAAACCGGATTCTGGATGAAACCAAACGGATTATCCGCCTGATGAAGCATTTGCTTTTCCTGTCGCGCGGGGATGAAGACATTTTGCAAAATACAGTCGAGCCTATATTCATCGCCGAATTTCTCAGGCAGTTTGAGCAGAGTAGGGTAGGGTACTCTCCCGACCGTTTTTCTTTTGTGGTAAACGCCAATCCTCAACTGCTGAAAATAGCGATCGAAAATATCTTGAGCAACGCCTTAAAATACTCGGACGATAAACAGGTGTATATCCGCCTCCGAATGAATGTTTTGGAAATAGAAGACCGGGGGATCGGTATTCCTGTCGATGAACTGGAATATGTTTTTCAACCTTTCTTTCGGGGAAGCAACACGCGCGGATATGCCGGGCACGGCATCGGCTTATCTCTCTCCCTCAGGATATTAAATGCTTACGGCGCCGAAATAACAATCTGCTCGGAACCGGATAAAGGCACAAGGGTGACTATTATTTTTCCCTAACCGCGAACAATTTATCCCAATTCGTGGTTATATGGAAAACGAAAGGTAGCCCCTTATTTATCGCTGATTTATTATATTTTTCAAACCATTGTTCGATGTGAATCGGATAATGGTTTTTTTCAATGAAGTATCTTATAAATCAATTCTTTTAGGATGTCGCCGTCGCTTGCCGAGGTGTTTTCGACGCCTTTGGAGCGGGCGTCTGTGGTGCGGATGTCGCTGATTAGGTTGAATACTTTCATAGCCGGGTAATTTCGCAGGCCGGCGGTGTAGTCTTGTAGCTGAAAAGAGGAACGGAAGCCGAGCGCATTCATCAGTCCCTGCTCCGAACGATCTTTGGAATAGTAGCAGATCAGTAGATTGGAGAAATAATTGAAGAGGATGGGCAGTGTGACCTGAATGGGATTGTTCTTGGGGTTCTTTTCAAAGTATTGAATGATCCGGTTGGCCTTTAACGTGTCTTTCACGGAGAGCGCTTTCAGCAACTCGAAATTGTTGAACTCTTTACTGATCCCTATATTTTGCTCGATAAGCTCCGGAGTGATCCGCTTCGGCGTGTTTTCGGGGAGCAAAAGCGCAAGCTTATCCAGTTCCTTATCCAAGCGAACCAGATCGTTCCCCAGAAAATCCGACAGCATCTGAACGGATTTCGGATCGATAGAGATGTTTCGCTGTTGCATTAGAGAAGTAATAAAGGCGGGCATTTTATAATCGGGAATCTTTTTGGATTCAAACAGCACTCCGTTGGCTGCCGCTGCGGACGCGAGCATCTTTCGCCGGTCGAGTGTTTTGTATTTATAATTGACAACCAAAACGGTTTGCATCAGAGGTTTCTTCACGTAATGCGCCAGCAGTTCAATGTCCCGGATCATTTGCGCTTCGCGGACAACAACAAGCTGATAGTCAGACATCATCGGGAAGCGGCGGGCGGCATTGATCACCCGGGCGGCATCCGCATCTGCTCCGTACAGGATCGTTTGGTTGAAGTCTTTTTCCGCTTCGCCCACTACGTTGTCGATAAGCAACTCGGTTAGCTTGTCCATAAAAAAAGGTTCGTCGCCCATAAAGATGTATACGGGTGCAAACTTCTTTTGGCTGATCTCCCGGCTGATCTCCTCAAATGTGTATTCCTTTTTAGCCACGATGTATCAATTATTAATTATCAATTATAAAACCTTACCAGCTGAAGCGGATATGGCGGATGGTCTTCTTGCCGTTAATGATCTGCATAAGTGTTTCTATGCCTAAGGACACATGTTCCTTTACGAAAAGCTGTGTCACCTTGCGGTCGCTTTCCTCTGTCTTTATTCCATCCTCTTCGAGTGGCTTGTCGGAGATCATCAGAAGCGCTCCGGTCGGTATCTCGTTGGCAAATCCGGCGGTAAAGAGGGTGGCCGTTTCCATGTCGATGCCCGTGGCGTGCGTCTTGACCAGATAATCCTTGAAGGAGCGGTCGTATTCCCAAACGCGGCGGTTGGTTGTATAGATGGTGCCCGTCCAGTAATCCTTGCCGCAGTCGCGTATCGCCGACGAGATGGCTCTCAGCATGGAGAAAGCAGGCAGCGACGGAACTTCCGGCGGCAGGTATTCATTGGACGTGCCCTCCCCGCGGATAGCAGCGATGGGCAATACGTAATCCCCCAGGGCATTTACCTTTTTGATCCCTCCGCATTTACCGAGGAACAGTACAGCCTTGGGCTTGACGGCCGACAGCAGATCCATGATCGTAGCTGCGTTGGCGCTTCCCATTCCGAAATTGATGATAGTGATACCCTTCGCCGAGGCGTTGGGCATGGAGGATTTCAGCCCGAGGATGGGAACATCGAAGTGTGCGGCGAAGATCTCTACATACTTGGTGAAGTTGGTTAGCAATATGTAGTCCGTGAAATCCTGCAATTGCCTGTCCGTGTAGCGGGGCAACCAGTTCTCTACTATTTCCTGTTTTGTTTTCATAAACTTCTGCTTAATAGATGTGCAAACGTAGATAAAAATTGCGATTTACAAGTGTGTCCATAAGAGAAATTACTCCTATCTTCGCACCGATATAAACACTAAATGATAGAAGATTATGAAAAAGTTGGTTTCACTTTTGCTTTGCGCCGGTCTTTTTTCCGCTTGCGGTGAGAAAGGATATGTAATTGAGGGTACGGTATCCGGCGCCGACCTGAACGGGATGTATGTCTATCTGTATGAATACGGGAGTGCAGCAGCTACTCCGATCGACAGCGCCCTAGTTAAAAACGGAACGTTTCTGATGGAGGGTTTGCAGGAAACACCCTTGCTAAGTATGCTCCGCTTCGCGAACGATGCGGTGGAAGCCGGGCAGCCCGAAACAGGAGAGAATGCTCCCTACTCGGTTCTCTTCGTGCTGGAAAACGCACAATACAAGGCGGAGTTGAGCGAAACACCTGCTCTAACCGGTACACCGGAAAGCGATGCCTTCGCCGCCTTCCAGGACGAATTGACACACCTGTGGGCAAATATCGAACAGCTTGCCGACGGGATGAACTCCGACAATGCCGAAGCTGTCGCAAAGGCAGAAGCGGATTACGAAGAAATGTACAACTCACTGTTGGAAACCGTCAGGAAGTATATACGCAACAACCCCGACGCGCAGACCTCAGCCAAGCTTCTCTACGACTTCCGCTACAGCCTCGATGAGAACGACAGAATGGAGATTATCGCCCGCGCCGGCGATGCGTTCAAGGCCGTGCCGGGTATCGACAAGATCATCGAGCATCTGGCTGTGCTCGAAAAGGTGGCCGTGGGCAGGAAGTTTACCGACTTCGATATGGCCGACCCCGACGGCACCATGCGCAAACTCTCCGACCATGCCGGCAAAGGGAAGTATGTCCTGATCGACTTCTGGGCGTCGTGGTGCCCCCCATGCCGGGCGGATATGCCGCATCTGGTGGAGCTATACGGGCAATACAAAGCAAAAGATTTCGAGATTGTGGGCATCTCCCTCGACCGAACGGCCGACGCGTGGAAGAAGGGAATCAAGGAACTTAACATGACATGGCCGCAACTCTCCGACGTGAAATACTGGCAGTGTGAAGGAGCAGCCATCTATGGAGTGAACAGTATTCCGCACACCGTGCTACTCGCCCCCGACGGCACGATCATCGCCAAGAACCTGCGCGGCAAAGAACTCGACACCAAACTTGCCGAATTATTAAATCAGAATTAAACACAAAAGTAAGGAGGCTTATATGAAAAGAAAGAAACGGTATACCACCGTCATCCTTGTATTGATCGCCATTGTTGCGGTCGCCTCCGCCGGGCTTTACTTTGCCTATTCCGCATCGAAGCCCTGGCTGGCATTCTTCCTTGCCTGCTGCGGCGGCGTATTGATCCTTAATCTTTTGTTTTCGCTCCTCCTCGTTAGAAAGAATTTCAAGCAGTAAGCGGGAAGGCCGACCGAAGAGATAAACACAGAGCCACGGAGGGCACAGGGTTTTTATATGCGGAGAGAGTGTGAAAACTCCGTACCTCTGTGCCTCCGTGTTTCTTCTTTTTGTACAACTCCTCACTTCGCTATATAATCCTGCAAGGCTTTTACATATTCTTCAAAAGCATCGATGCCTTTGGGAGTGATGCGCAGCATGGTGCGCGGACGCTTGCCGTCGATGAACTTGTCTACGGCGATGTAGCCGGCCTCGCTCAGCTTTTCGATATGCGTGCTCAG
>JAITVG010000136.1 GCA_031285925.1 Tannerellaceae bacterium | reverse complement strand
GATTTCATACACGGCCTGTCGCAGGGCGGCTGCATCGCACGGCGTCATTGCCACTGTATCCAGTCGTTGAAGAGTCTTACTTTGGAGGAGTTTCTTTGCAGCCATTCATCCGAAGCGGCGTTGAACCTGTGGCTGATGTAATGACAGAACACGTCCGTATAGGCGGCGGCGGCCATGTCGGAAAAGAAGGGGATGTAAAACTCCCAGTACAGTCCCGTCAGGTTGTGCTTCTTCTGATAACTTCCCAACTCGCTGAAGAGGGAGCCGGTGGTGCGAATGAAGATTTCCATATCCCCTACCCTGTCGTGCTCCGCGTTGTTCAGCGCGATTTCGTACAGGAGCACGTCCGCCGGCGAGAAAGGATCTGCGGGATCAGGGCGGCGAACGGAAACGTCGGCAAGCTGGATCCGGATCGCATCGCAGGCCAGCTCCGCCCGTTCGGTGTCGCTTTCGATGAAGAGGAAGTAATAAAAAGAAAGGAGGCTTTCCACCCGGCGGTTGAGGTTCATCATCGTGCGCCCCAGGTTCAGGTAGCTTCCGGCGTGTTGAGGATTAAGATTGATTGAGGAGAGAAAGGCTTCCCGGGCGTTTTCATATTCTTCCAGCTTCCGGTATGCCAGTCCGAGGTTATAATAAAGTAAATGAAATTCATCCTCTTTCGCTATTCCTTCCTGAAAGATGGCGATGGCCTCTTCCGTTTTTCCCAGGTCGTTAAGACAGGAACCTTTGGTGTTGTAGGCAAGTATCGCATACTTGTCGCCCCGGTCGATCAGTTTGTCGCAGTATTCGATCGCCTCGTAAAAGGCGCCTGTTTGCGCCAGTGATACGGCTATTTCATAGAGCGTGATTTCAGAATCCGGATCGATCGCCAATGCTTGCCGGTAGAGGGCTATCGCCTTTTCGTATTCTCCCGTGTCGTGACGCTCGATGCCCAGCTGCACAAGACTGTCTACTGCCTGCGTTTGCCCCGAAAGGGAAAACGCCAGGCATATATAGAACAGAAACAACTGGAGCGATCTCATCAGAAACTACAATCCTTGTCCATGACAGGATTTATACTTCTTGCCGCTTCCGCACGGACAGGGATCGTTGCGCCCGACTCTCTTTTCAACACGGATAGGAGCTGTCTTTTGCTGCGAACGGACGGATTGCATGGCTTCCGCGTTGGGATTGTATTCCGGGGCGTTCGTAGCGCCGACTTCCGCCTTTTCCGTACGGTAACGGCTCATGTCCTGACGGCGTGCCGGAGCTGCCTGCTGCACGGCGATCCGGCGCGACGCTGCTGCGGCTGCCTGCTGTTGTTGCGAGGGCTGCTCTTCGCGCACCGGGATTTGTCCGCGCATCAGCACCGCCGCCGTTTTCCGGTTCATCGCATCCACCATGTTCTTGAACAGGTTGTATGATTCCAGTTTGTAGATCAGCAACGGGTCTTTGTTTTCGTAACTCGCATTTTGCACGGAGTGGCGCAGTTCGTCCATTTCGCGGAGATGCTCCTTCCATGATTCATCGATCGTATGCAGGGTGATCGATTTCTGGAATGCCTTGGCGATGGCTTTGCTTTCCGTGTCGTAAGCCTCTTTCAGGTTGGTTTGCACGTTGTACATGCGCTTACCATCGGTGATGGGGATCAGGATATTCTCATACTGCGCTCCCTGATTCTCGTATACCTGTTTGATTACCGGGTTGGCAACCTGCGCGAGGCGTTCCATTCTGCGCTTAAAGGTTTTCAGTACTTCGTCGAACAACTGTTCGATCAGCACGGGCGCCTTCTTGTTCTTGAAGGTTTCTTCGTCGAAAGGAGATTCGATGGCGAAAGAGCGGAAAAGCTCCAGCTTGAAACCTTCATAGTCGTTCACGTCGGTATGCTGTTCAACGATGTTCGTCGTCGTGTCGTAGATGGTATTCAATACGTCGAGTCCGATACGCTCACCCATCAAGGCGTGACGGCGGCGGGTATAGATCACGTTACGCTGCGAGTTCATCACGTCGTCGTATTCCAGCAAACGCTTACGGATACCGAAGTTGTTTTCCTCCACTTTCTTCTGCGCCCGTTCGACGGATTTGTTCAGCATAGCGTGTTCCAGCACCTCCCCTTCCTTGAAGCCCATGCGGTCCATCAGACCGGCTATCTTTTCGGAGGCAAACAGACGCATCAGGTCGTCTTCCAAAGAAACGAAGAAGACGGAAGAACCCGGGTCGCCCTGACGTCCGGAACGACCACGCAACTGGCGGTCTACACGACGGCTTTCGTGGCGCTCGGTACCGATAATGGCCAAACCTCCGGCAGCCTTCACTTCCGCCGACAGTTTGATGTCGGTACCACGACCGGCCATATTGGTTGCGATCGTAACCATACCTTTCTGTCCTGCCTGTGCCACAATATCCGCTTCCCGCTGATGCAATTTCGCATTCAGCACATTGTGGGAAATCTTGCGCATGGTGAGCATGCGGCTCAGTAATTCGGATATTTCAACAGACGTTGTACCTACCAGAACCGGACGTCCGGCATCTACAAGCATATTGATCTCTTCGATTACGGCCGTATATTTTTCCCGTTTGGTTTTGTAGATACGGTCGTTCATATCCTTACGGACGATCGGGCGGTTGGTCGGGATCACGACTACATCCAGTTTGTAGATGTCCCAAAGTTCGCCGGCTTCTGTTTCCGCCGTACCGGTCATCCCTGAAAGTTTATGATACATACGGAAGTAGTTCTGGAGCGTGATCGTGGCGAAAGTTTGGGTAGCGGCTTCCACCTTCACCCGTTCCTTGGCTTCGATTGCCTGATGAAGGCCATCGGAGTAGCGGCGACCTTCCATAATACGCCCGGTTTGCTCGTCAACGATCATCACCTTATTCTCTATCACCACATATTCGTCATCTTTCTCAAACAGGGTATAGGCTTTCAATAATTGATTGATCGTATGCACACGTTCGCTCTTCACCGAATAGTTGGCCAGTATCCCGTCCTTTTCCGCCTGCCGTTCCTCTTCGGTTCCGTCCAGATTGTCCAGTTGGGACAATTCGGCGGCAATGTCGGGCAACACAAAGAATTGAGGGTCGTCCGATTTCCCGGTCAGCAGGTCGATACCTTTATCGGTCAGCTCAATGCTGTTCACCTTTTCATCGATCACGAAATAAAGTTCATCGGTTACGATGTGCATGTTGCGCATATTATTCTCCATATAGACCGCTTCCGTTTTCAGCATCTGAGTTTTTACGCCCGGCTCACTGAGGTATTTGATCAACGCCTTGTTGCGCGGATATCCCTTGAAGGAACGGTAAAGCAGCAGAGAGCCTTCTTCCTGCACCTTCGGGTCGTTGCTGCCCATTTTCTGTTTCGCTTCGATCAACAGTTTGGAGGTAAGGTTCTTTTGTGCATTGACCACGACTTCCACATTCGGGCGGAACTGTTCAAACAACTGTTCTTCCCCGCGCGGGATCGGGCCGGAAATGATCAATGGTGTACGGGCATCGTCGATCAGCACGGAGTCTACCTCATCGACAATCGCGTAGTTATGCTTGCGCTGTACCAGATCGTTCGGGCTGATCGCCATGTTGTCGCGCAGATAGTCGAAGCCGAATTCGTTATTCGTACCGAAAGTAATATCCGCATTGTAGGCCGTGCGACGGGCATCGGAGTTGGGCTGATGCTTATCGATACAGTCCACGGAAAGCCCATGAAACATATATAATGGCCCCATCCATTCGGAGTCGCGCTTGGAGAGGTAATCATTTACAGTTACCACATGCACTCCGTTTCGCGTCAGCGCATTCAGGAATACCGGCAAGGTCGCTACCAGCGTTTTTCCTTCTCCGGTCGCCATTTCCGCAATCTTACCTTTGTGCAGAACGACACCGCCGAACAACTGCACATCATAGTGCACCATGTCCCACGTTATTTCATTCCCTCCGGCAACCCAGCGGTTCAGATAAATCGCCTTATCGTCTTCGATGCGCACAAAATCATGTTTTGCCGCCAGGTTGCGGTCGAAGTCATTCGCCATTACCACCGTTTCTTCGTTTTCCTTGAAACGGCGGGCGGTATCCTTCACGATAGAGAATACTTCCGGCAGCACTTCTTCCAGGATCACTTCCATTTTGTCGGTGATCTCTTTTTCTATTTTATCCACTTCAGCCCAAATCGCTTCGCGTTCTTCGAGTTCTTTATCGTCGATCCCTTCTCGAAGGCGGGCTACCTGTGCCCGTTCGTCCGCCACATAATCCTGTATGCGTTGCTTGATAATGTCTGTACGTTCGCGCAATTCGTCATTGGAAAGCGCTTCGATCGACGGGTAAACGGCCTGTATTTTCTTCACGTAGGGAGTGATTTCTTTTAAATCCCTTTGCGACTTGTTGCCGAACAGTTTGGTCATAAATTCATTAAAGCCCATAGTTTTTATTTTTGAACAATTATCGTTCGTTAATATGCTGATAAAAATAAAAGAATTGCTGTGTGACAGCCTTTCCCTTTGAATTGCCAATTATCAATTGTCAATTGTCAATTCAAAAAGCGGTAGCTTTTCCGCCGCATTCGGCGGCCGTATACGCAGGATGTGCGTAATGGAAGGGGCTATTTCGGTAGCATTTACTTCGCGGTATATCTTCTGCGGCTTCAAACCGTTCCCCATAAAGATAAGCGGAGTAGTAACGGCATTGTTGCGTACCACTTTTACTTTTTCTCCCGGATTGTCGAAGTTTATTTTCCAGCCCGGCTGCAATTCGATGATCAGGTCGCCACGCCCCTGATGATGAGTACCGTTACGGAATTTGGCCGTCCCTTCGTTCCAGTCGCCGGTAAGCAGGGAGTGATCGGTTGTGACTAACTGCACACCAGTAAACTCCTGTACGAACACGGCTGCTTTTTTCTGTATTTCGATCAGATCGAGCTTCGCATTTTCAATCGCTTTGCGGTTCAGGAATATTTGGTTGTCGTAATAGCCTTTCACCCAGTTCTGATCCTGTCCGTAGAGAGCCATCAAGTACATGTTCAACAGAGCGATGCAGCGTTTCGGATGAAATTCGCCTCCACCGGGAAGCAATCCTTCCGGATATTCTTCCTCACTGCGGAAATAACCCGTTCCGGTAAATACGATCAGTGTATTCTGCAAACCTGCCTTTTTATCCACGGCATCCAGCAGTTCTTCAATATCCTTATCCAGTTGTCGGTAAATATCCTGAATCTCCCGGTTGTACTCTTTGTTCATAAGCGAACGATAGTTGCCTGCGTAGTAAGTAATCGCCAGCATATCCGGACAGGTGCGGGTTCCGAATGCCGCGTATTCCAGAAACTGTTTGGCCAGCCGGTTAATCTCCTTGTTTATAAAGGGAGATGTTTTCAGGCTAAGGTAAACATTTGCCGTTTTCTCGTTGAATGTATATTTGAAAGGCGATTCATCCTGCACGTAAGGAAACGCATTGTAACGTTCCAAAGGCAGGCTTGGAACCCATGTCATGGTAGAGAGGCGGGCGGATAAAGCTTCCGTTCCGTTATTATACCGATCGACATACCACGGAACGCCTTTATAATAGGTCGTCGTCGCCCATTTCCCATTGTAATCATCCATCCAGAAAGCGCCGTTGGCCGCGTGTCCGGCAGACAGGATGGCCGCTTCTGCGTCGGGGGCAATGGCATACACATCGCTTCTTCCTTTCGATGCGATCTTCAATTCATCGCCCACCGTTGAGCTGATCAGCGCTTTGGGCGAATAATTTTGTGGCGTATAATTCCCCAGAAATTCAGGGTCGTTAAGGATGGATACTTCCCGCTCCTTGTCGAAATCGTAGATATTATTGTTGTGGATACCGTGGAACACCGGGTTGGAGCCGGTAAAAAGAGTAGCGAAAGCGCTCGCCCGGTCAATGTCGGAGAACTCGAAACGGATGTTACGGTATACCATCCCTTCGTTTATCA
>JAITVG010000046.1 GCA_031285925.1 Tannerellaceae bacterium | reverse complement strand
AAAATGAAAATACTACCCATAGTACGGCAAAATACTACCGCAAGAGAATCGAAAAACTACCACATTTTTTAAAACAGCTATACAGACCACCATTTTAACGTTCGTTTAACATTTTTCTTTCTAAAATGTGGAAAATTCCGAACTTAAATTTAGCTTTTAAACTACTGTATAACATAGCGTTATGCTCTATTCAGAACCTTCTACGGTCGTTTATTTGAATTTTTTTCCTCGCAGACGCAAATATTGGCTTTATTTTGGAGTCAAAAAACAGGAGTAGCGAGAAGGTAATTAGGACGCTTTATTTCTTAAAAAATGTTATCCTGTTTTCCTGTCTGCTTCTTTCCCCAAACTACCTGAATTTTTACCCCTCCCCAGCGCGAAAGTAAAACTTTCAATCGATCAAGAATGTAGTATGAATAATGCAAGCTAAATGCTTTGCCCACGCCATCTAAATGATAAAAAAAATCATCTAAATGCTTTGCCAAGAGCATTTAGATGATTTCTGAAATACGTTTAGATGTTTTTTTCAAAACAACTTCTCGATTCGAATGGAAATTTCCGTAGAATCGTATTACATGGAAGTATTTGGAAACTGTTTCTTAGAGTTCTCTGATCTTAATGTTTCTAATCCAAACATTGTATCCATGATCCTGTATACCGATATATCCTTCCTTGGCAGGGCCGTTCTTAAATCCTTCCCAATCTTTAAATTTACTTTTTGCGACAAGTTCCGCCCATTCGGGAGTCCAGATGGAATATTCACATACTTTTACCCCGTTTTGTGTATGGGTGGCTTTACCGTCTTTGATACGAATGACAATCGTATTCCATTCTCCCGCAGGCTTTCCGTTAGAGGGAAGAGCCGGCAACATGTCGTATAACGAGCCTGTGAGGTGATTCGCAAGTTTATTATCACCGGCTTGCCAATTGTCGAGCATCTGGACTTCGGGGGCAGCTGTATAAATTCGTTGATCGGCTGCTTCCGTCACATAGTAGAATAAACCGGAATTTCCTTTCTCTTCAATTTTCCAGTCTACCGTTAATTCAAAATTTGAATATTTCTTCTTGGCATACACCAAGTCATTACCCAACATGCGCCCGGCTCTCTCGCCTCTTTGGTATTTCATGGCTCCGTCTTCTATTGCCCACTCGGCAGGCATTTCGGTTCCATTGTATTTACGCCATCCGTCAAAGCTTTTACCATCAAAAAGAAGCACCCAACCATCTTTTTTCTCTTGGTTGGAGAGCGTATTGTGCGTTTGCGCAGCTACCGGCATAAAATAGAATGCCGCCAATAACATAGAAAATACTGTTGTCTTTTTCATTTGAATATTTTTTTAAGTTTATAAATTCATTAAGAGAGCGTGTCAAAAGTCAATTTTAAGAAATTAAACACAGAGGCACAAAGATACGGATGTTTTACCTCTGTGTCTCCGTGTTTAATCTTTTTAAGCCGGCATCGGCGGCAAACTCCAACCTTCCCGATAAGTATGCTTAATCAATTCTTCGGCAAATGGCTTGGCAAAAATTTCTTCCCGCGTTTTATTGAATGACGGATGTCCGTCTACAATAGCAAAGTCGTCGGAAATCGTAAGGCCGAATTTGTCTGCATCAGTAATGTTGGTAAACTTCATATTCGGACCATCCCACAGCAATTCTTTATTCAACAATTGCAAACGAACAGCCAATACGCCCATTACCACCATTTCATTAAACGGCCCTGCTTCGCTAAAGGGAGATGCCGGGTCGATACGGTTTTCGGGACTTTCCTTACATGCGCGGATCCAATCCTGATAATGATTATTGTCGGGAACCACTCGCACTCTTTGGGGAGCTTTGGGTACACGGCCTGACAGCAACCAGGGTTCTCTGCCATAGCAACCGCAAATCAATTTATCTTTAGTGCCATGGAAAATAACACCACCTCCGCCATTATTCATGTTTTTTTCAGCAGGCCAACCTTCCGGCATACTAGGCCTTATGCCGCCATCAGTCCATATCACCTCAACTTCGGGGAATTTAACTTTCTTTTCCGTATTCGGACGTGCCGGGTAAAGCAATCGGACTGACTGGGCATGGGGAGCACAATCTTTCAGCAATAAGGTTGAAGTTCCCTGAACTTTTGTAGGATAACCAAGTTTCAACGCTTTAAAGATAGGATGCATAATGTGGCATGCCATATCGCCGAGAGCGCCTGTGCCATAATCCCACCAACCTCGCCAATTCCATGGATGATATATTTCATTGAAGGGGCGCATTTTTGCAGGTCCGGTAAATAAATCCCAGTTTAATGTATCGGGCACCCACATACCGTTGGTCGGTGTATTCAATCCTTGCGGCCATATCGGACGGTCGGTGAAAGCTTCGACTTTAGTGACATCGCCTATTTCTCCATTCCATATCCACTCGCAAATCTGACGTACGCCTTCGCCGGAACTTCCCTGATTTCCCATTTGCGTGGCAACTTTATATTTTTCCGCCAGCTTTGTCAGCAATCTCGATTCGTAAACCGTATGAGTAAGAGGTTTTTGCACGGTGACATGCTTACCCATCGTCATCGCATGTGAAGCAACGATTGCATGAGAGTGGTCGGCGGTGGCAACTAAAACGGCATCAATGGAATTCCCCATTTCGTCGAACATCTTACGCCAGTCCCAGTACTTCTTTGCATTAGGGTATTGCTCGAAACACCGCGTTGCATACTTCCAGTCCACATCGCAAAGTGCAACAATGTTTTCCGTCTGCATTTGTCTTAGATTGCCGCGTCCCTGGCCTCCGATACCAACCCCTGCGATATTTAACTTGTCGCTTGGCGCCTTATAGCCCAGCGCACTGCCCATTGCATAATTGGGTATTACAGTAAATGCAGCCAATGATGCAGCCGATGCCTTGATAAAGGATCTTCTTGTTAATTTATTGCTCATGATGAAGATAATTAATTATGAATAAATAATTAAGAAACCGTTTCTAAGTAGCGCTACGATTTGCATTTGCTTCGTTCGGCTTGAGGTTGGGGTTATTGTTTAACCGCCTGTGAGGAATCGGGAATACATTATCGTATTCATTTCCGCTGGGTTTGTAGTCCCACCATTCGTAGTCCTTAACAAATTTATCAAATCTTACAAGGTCTACCCTGCGCCATCCTTCGTATGCAAACTCACGCCCCATTTCGAGGAGAAGCTCATCCATGGTTAATGTAGTCGGAGTGTAAGGGGTATAAGTTCCTGCATCATAAGCCCTTTCTTTCACTTCGTTGATCAACCGGCACACCTCGGCAGTTGCAGTATTGCCATTTTGTCTCATCAGTGCTTCCGCTTTGATAAAATTGATCCTCGATAACCTGAAGATAACCCAGTCGTTGGTAAGGCCTGCGGTTGTGGCCGTGGGCTCGATTTCGTATTTTATACTGCGGGCGCCGATATTTTCCGCACCGGTGTCCATTGTCCTTTCTCCCAAGTAATCTTCGGACAGTTTAAATTCATATTCCCGGCCACCGTTTTTACCGATAAGATCTTTCAAAGTATTGATCAAAAGTGTGTTCGTTTCAATAAAGGTAATGACAGGAGCCATTTCTTCCGCCGTAAACTCGGGATGGCTAACGCTTTCCACTTTTATACCACTACCATTGGTTATGGCTTTTAATACAACCTCTCTTTCAGCCATGATCAACGGGAAACCCTTGAATTCTTCTGTTCCCAGCAAAGGTCGGGTTTTGTCGAAATCCAAAGTATGGTCGGCATTGTATTTGTTCACCTTATACTGAGGCCCATATAAATGCGCGACATATCCGCGTTTATCGTTTTTATCAAACTTTGAATAAAATCCCGGAGTAGTGACGGTACTGTTCCATGCGCCATATCCAAATCCGAATCCACCGGCGTGGGCGTAGTGTCCGAAACGTTGAAACCAAGTGTTGTCGGGGGCATAGATCGGATCATTTGCCGCGGTGAAGATATTTTCCTTTGAGGCTGTTTCATTTGCTTTGCAGAAAGGAGTATACCATTCCTTGTCGATGGAAAATTTACCGGAAGCATAGAGGGCATCACAGGCAGCAATAGCTTTTGCATACTCCGGCGTACCGGTATATACTTCAGCATTCATATACATATAAGCCAGAATGGCATACGCACCCCATTTGCTGATACGTCCCTGCGATTTCACTACATCTTCGCTCAGGTTCGGCATACTTTCCATAATCTCCTTTTCAACAAATGCATATACTTCACTTCTTGGTTTTGATGCAGGACTGTTTTCATCGATAGTTGTTGTAATGGGAACATCGCCGAACAAATCCAGCAATATCCAATAAAAATAAGCACGGAGAGTGCGCAGTTCCGCCACACTTTGTTCTTTAGTAAAGGATGTTACTCCCAATGCGGCAAAGTCCAGTTTTTCAAACTCGGTGAGCAGGTTGTTTACGTAACCAATGCCTGCATACACTTGATCCCAAGCATTGTAGCACTGGCTTTCATCAGTAGTATATTCACGCCGGTGAAATCTGATCCAGTTACCTCCATCATACCCATGAGGCCCTTTTTGTGGAAAACTTAAAATATCGGCAGGTAATTCCTGAAGCAGCCAAACATTTTTGAGGAAACCCGATACGCTTAGAGTGTTCTGAACAAACGGGCGCATCATGGCCGCTTGTATTTCTTCCTCGTTCTTATAGAAACTTTCCGAAACTATTTCGTGATAAATCGTTTCTTCAAGATTGGTACACGACCATGTTGCCAATAAGCAACCGGTTACTATAATACAAATTATCTTTTTCATGATCTTTCAATGTTATTGAATTAGAAACTCACGTTAACGCCAAATGAGAATGTGCGGGTACGCGGATATGAATCTCTTTTATCTATACCCGGCTCCAGTCCGGTAATTCTCACTTCGGGATCTATACCGGAATATCCTGTAATAACAGCGAGATTACTGCAATAGCCATAAATACGCAATGACTTGAGATATTTGCTTTCAGGAAATTGGAATGTATAACCCAGTGTTACGTTGTCGAGCTTCAGGAAGTCACCTTTTTCAAGGAAATAATCCGAGAACCTCGGGTCTTCAGTCAGTTTTACGTTCAGAGCATCCTTATACACATTATACGCTGATTTGTCGATATTGGTAGTGGTACCGAAATAAATGCGCCCGGTGTTAAGTATGTCATACATAAACATTCCTCTAAGGAAGAAGCTGAAATCCCAGTTTTTATACGTGAAATTGTTCATCAATCCCGCTTTTATTTTAGGGATACCGTTTCCAATATATCTCTTGTCGTTATTTGAATAACCTTCCTTGCCGTCCAGATCTTTGAGTATCCACTTCCCGTCGTCAGTAATTCCTTCATAAACATAACCGTAGAAGGAACCAATGGGCTGTCCTTCCTCCAAACGCTGAGCATAACCGATATTACCCGGGCTTGGGAAACCGTATCGATCTTCATAAGTCCCTTTAAAGAGGTCGTTCGACATGGATTCCAGCTTATTGGTTTCGTAAGAGAATGTCAGATTTGCATCGTATTTGAAATCACGAGTATCTACAATCGCTGCATTCACTGCCAGTTCGACACCACGGTTCATAATAGTCCCCACATTCGCTTGAATGGTTGGATGGATCATGGCAGGAACCTGTGCCTGGTATCCGTTTATAAGGTCTGTCGTTTTCTTTTGATAAACGTCGATATTACCGGAAATACGGTTGTTGAAGAATCCGAAATCAACACCCACGTTCAACGACTGGTTCTTTTCCCATCTTAAATCGGGATTCGGGTTGTTGGTTGGCCCAAAAGCATTGGAATACCATCTTCCGTCAAAATAATATCCCCTGACAGTAGTACCGAAAGTAGAACCGATCTTGGTCAGGGACATGTAGGAGTCATTAGGAAGAGATCCCGTAACACCATAGCCGACCCTGAGTTTAATCATGTCGATATTGTCGATATCAGACATAAATGATTCTTCCGAGATTGCCCATCCGGCACTTACGGCAGGGAACCATCCCCATTTATGATTATCGCCGAATTTCGAGGAACCTTCACGCCTAACACTGGCGCTGAGCATATATTTGCCTTCAAAATTATAGTTAGCCCTTCCGAAGAACGCAATTAATGTATTTTTGTCTTTGTTGCTATCCATCTCGGCTTTTCCTTCTTTCAGCCATGAACCGGAACCAATATGATTGGTTTCAAATGCATCTGTAAGGAACCCTTTGTTCGTTTCCGAAAACCATTCATTGGTTAAATCCTGATAAGAATAACCAACCATCGCATTTAAGTTATGCTGCCGGTTAAACGTTTTCTTGTAGTCAAGGGTGCTCTCAAAAGTCTTGTTGAAAAGCCTCTGAAATCTTTTTGCCGCCGTTCCGCCATTTGAATTGACCACTGCATCATAGGAATATTTACTTCTATAATCCGTAGAATAGTTGTCGTTTTTTTCCAAAGCTGTAAACGCACTCGCATTTAACCCTTCGATTATTGTCCAGGTAGCCTTCACGCTTCCCAACAGATTTTTCCTTTCGTACCATCTGTTTCTTTGACGCAGACTTGCTATCGGATTCTCTTCACCGTATGTGGCATAATCTTCATAATAACTCCCGTCTTTGTTGTATATGGGATACGTCGGATTTCTCCTCATTGCCATGTAGAAAGGATTGTAACTGATTTCATCATTGGCGAGATTACCGAATGAAGAACCGGTATTGGAGGATGAGGCCAGATTGATATTCAATTGTACCTTATCATTAAGGACTTTCTGGTTCACCGACAATCTGGCAGTTACCTGTTCCCTGTTGGTAGTAATGGCTAACCCTTCGCTTTTGCGGTAACCTATAGAGGCTGTATAATTACCGTTTGCGGTTCCTCCCGCAGCAGAGATATTATGGTTATGCGAAAAATTGCCTTTATTGAGCAGGGCATCATATACATCATCTCTGCCGCCGAAATCCTTGATAACCGGATTCTTGGTGTCCTCTGCATATTTAACATATTCTTCGGCAGAAAGAAGTTCCGGTATTTTTGCAATAAAATCATGCGCCATGTATCCGGAATAATCCAACTGGATACGTTCCCTTGGCTTTGCCTGCTTTGTTGTAACGATAACTACTCCATTGTTACCCCGTGTTCCATAGATAGCAGCCGCAGAACCGTCGCGCAAAACGTCCATAGATTCTATATCTTCCGCAGCAATCGCATTAAGAGTAGTCATATTGCCCGGAATACCGTCAATAATAATCAATGGCTGATTATTTCCTTTTAAAGAACCGACACCACGCATTTGGATCGTTATGTCACCATTCGGGTCGCTGCCTCCGGGACGGTTGATAACCAATCCTGCAACGCGGCCTTCAACAAGTTGCATGGGATTACCCGATGGCCCTTTATTGAAATCCTTTTCTGTTATCTTAACAACCGAACTTGTAACTTCACCTTTTTTCTGTGTTCCATATCCTACAACCACCACTTCGTCCAAACTCTGTGTGTCCTCTTGTAGTACAATAGCATAGCTTGCCTGATTGCCCACACGTATTTCCTGTGTGACATAACCGACATAGCTAACCACCAAAACGGCTCCTTCCGGTACCTGTTGTAAAGAGAATTTACCGTCCATATCAGTGACTGCTCCATTCGTCGTTCCTTTAACAAAAACATTCACCCCGATCAGAGGTTCGCGTAAGCTGCCATCCGTAACAGTTCCTGAAATTGTTCTGCCTTGTTGATTTACGGCCGGTATTCCCGGCTTGTCCGGCTTATTCGAATTGTTTTTCGCCGGTAATTGATCTTCTCTGAATAAAACCACATGTCGATCACGTATGGTATATTTCACACTTCCTTCGGGAAATAATGTATCCAATATCTCGGAAATTTCCTTGTTTTCCATGCGGATAGAAACCTTTTTGTCAAGATCAATCTGTGCCAGATTGTAAGTGAAATAGAATTCGCTTTCCTTTTCTATCTGGGAAATGACTTCTCTGACCGTAGAGTTTTCCTTTTCTAAAGTTAATAAAGTTAGTTGTGAATAATTCACTGATGAAAAGGATTGTAATGTGCTTAAGATCAAAAACAAAAAGATGTGTTTTATGATTAATAGCACTTTGCTTAGTAACGGGCGTTTTTCTATTCGTAAAATCACCCCATTGAAACTATAGTCCATAGTATTATTATCTGCAATTAGTTAGTATTAAATAAAGTTCATATAAGGAATTGTCGTAATTTAATCGGGAGATGTCCTCATCTCTTTCGATTCAAGGGTTCGTTAGTCTATTCCATGGGCATTAATTTTTAGTGATTATTATACTGTCGTTATTAACTCTATAACTCATATTTTTGGTTCCCCGCAGCAGTTCGAGAATATCAGGCAGGCCGGTTCCTTTTTGTGCCCGACAATTGAATAATTCGGAAGAAAGACTTTCCTCCTCTAAAATTATCGGTACATTAAATCTTCGTTCCAGGGATCGCAGAATGGCGGAAAGAGGTTGGGCTACAAAAATAAATTCGTCCTTTGTCCAGCTATTGATCGTAGCAACATCTATTGTCTGCAAAATGGTTTTCCCGTCTGCGGTAAGGCTGAGATGATCACTCGGATTTAGCTCCAATTGTCTTTCGGCTTCTTTCACTTCCACATTAATCTTTCCTTCTTTTAATGCGATACCGACGTCTTCGCCGGGATAAGCATTCACATTGAACTGTGTGCCCAAAACATGAATATTAAACGCTTTCCCATTTAAAACAAAAGGCTTTTTCTCTTCCTTAGCCACTTCAAAATAACCTTCGCCTTCGAGTGTTACCTCTCGCTTTTTTCTTCCAAATTGAGAAGGATAAATGAGCTTTGTGTCCGCATTCAGCCAGACTTTCGTTCCATCGCTTAACGTAATTGATGCTCTTTCTCCTTTCCGGGTTTCAATCATGTTGATGGCTGAGGTGTATTCTCCGTACTGCGAATGATATATGTAGAGCGACAAAAGAATAAGAACGATAGCAGCGGCATACTTCATTCCCGCAAAAAGTCGCTTTCTCCTCTTCGGCGAAAGCGGCATCAGGCTGTTTTCCTTCCTTGAAAGGAATTGTTTATAAGATCTGCTGATTAGTTCTTCATCCGATAATCTCAACTCATCTTTCAAAATCCAGATGCGTTCCATCTCAAACAACCAATCGGCATTCGCCTTATCTTGATTGATCCAACGGTCAATCGCCTTAAGGTCTTCCGGAGATTGCTTATGGGTGAGAAATCGTATGAGCAGTTGGTCGTCCATATTCTTGCGCTTTATATAAGGACAATTGGATAAGGAGAAACTACGCAAGAAAAAATCAAAAAATGCTGTAGAACATAGAAATGAGAAAGAATGAGTTCTTTAAATCCTGACGTAATGCGTGTAACGCCTGTCGGGTATAACCTTCAATCGTTCGGGAAGACATTCCCATTGCCTCAGCAATCTCTTTATGTGATAAGTGATGAAAATAGCACAGCCGGAAAGCCTGTGCGCATTTAGGGGGAAGCTTGTTGATGGCCTTCTCTACCAATTCACGCAAATCGCGATTGACGACTTGGGTGAATACGTCATTCGCATCCGTCATCTGAGCAAGAAAAATCATCCGGGATTCGGCTATACGAACCTGCAATTCATATTCTTCCATCATCATCCGGCGTTTGAGATGATTCAGGCATTTATTCTGTATACATTTGAAAAGGTAGGATTGGATATTGTCAGCCTCTATTTTATGCTTTTGCTCCCAATAAGAAGCAAACACATCCTGTACAATATCTTCAGCTGTATCTTCATCCACAAACCGACAGGCAAATGCCTTCAATTTCGGATAAAAATAAGTGAAGAAAAGACGAAATGTTTCCCGGTCGCCTTGCCTCAGTTGATCAATATCTATCATCTAAAGTAGAAAATGTTATTTTTCTTTAGAATAGCAAAGGTATATTAAACTTGCATTAATCACACTAAAAAGAAAAATTCTTTTTCTTCCTTCCTCCCCTCGCGTACATATATTATTGCAGAGAAACGTCCGTCAAGTAATGGGAAGTCCTATATGTTTTGTTGCTTTCTATATATACTTTTAATCTTTTCACAGCTGTGAAATGAAAACTTCACAGCTGTGAAGAGAAAGTTTCACAGTTGTGAAAAGAAAGCTTCACAGCTGTAAAAAGATAAAAAGTATACGTACAAATCATTAAAAGTAGCTGTGGGAGCCACTAATTGCCGTAACTTGAATTGGTATAATATTATGCTTGGCAACTCTATTTAATATTTCACATAAAAAGGCCGCCTGCAATCAGCAAGACGGCCTTTTCAGGTATAAATAAAGAACAATGTGTGTTTACAGCAGCTTTCCGAACCGTTTCAGGAAATCGCCGGCCTCGTCCATCGTCAGGCAGAGCGGAGGAAGAAGACGTATCGTATTGGTTCCGGCAACACCGGTAAATACTTTTTCCTCGAACAGCAGTTTGCCGCGCACGTCCTTGATCGATCCTTCAAATTCGATGCCGATCATTAGGCCGCGCCCTCTTACTTCCTTTATGCCGGGCAGCTTGTGCAGTTCTTCCATCAGGAAGTTGCCTGTTTTTGCCGCGTTGTCGATTAGTTTTTCTTCTTCGAATATGTCCAGCACGGCAATTGCGGCGGCGCAGGCCAGGTGGTTTCCGCCGAATGTGGTGCCCAACATGCCGTAGACAGGCTTAAACATCGGGCTGATCAGCAG
>JAITVG010000015.1 GCA_031285925.1 Tannerellaceae bacterium | reverse complement strand
CTGCTTGATTTATACCGATAAAGATATAAAAAAATCAGCATATATCCAAACTGTTTTATGAATATATGCTGACTAAATTAGTTGCCGATAAAAACTAAGAGGACTTTTTCAGTGCCCTCACGGAGGACACGGAGTTTTTTTTATTATTCCGTGTTCTCCGTGCCTCTGTGTTGAATCTTTTCCTTACCAATTACAATTTATCATTTTACGATTGCTCCTGCAATCCAATCTCCCACCTCGTCGGTAGAGAAGGCTTTGCCGCCGGAGGCGATGTCTTCGGTCACGATGCCTGCATCCATCGAGGCGGCAACGGCGTTGCGGATGGCTTTTCCTTCTTCCGTCAGGTTGAAAGCATATTCAAACATCAGGGCGGCGCTCAGAATCGTGGCCAGCGGATTGGCGATGTTCTTCCCGGCGGCCTGCGGATAGGAGCCGTGGATAGGCTCGAACACGGAGGTGTGGATGCCGATGGAGGCGGATGGAAGCATTCCCAGCGAACCGGTAATGACGGAGGCCTCGTCGGTCAGGATGTCGCCGAACATGTTCTCGGTTACCATCACATCGAAGCTCTTCGGCCACTGGATGATCCGCATGGCGGCATTGTCTACGAACATGTATTCGGTTTCCACGTCAGGGTATTCCTTCTCTATCTCCTGCGATACCTGCCGCCAGAGACGGGAAGTGGCAAGAATATTCGCTTTATCGACGACGGTTACTTTCTTCCTTCTTTTTTGCGCGTAGCGGTAGGCCAGACGGACGATGCGTTCGATCTCCTCACGGGTATACACACAGGTGTCGTAGGCCGTGTTGCCGTCTTCGCTGCGCCCCTGTGGACGACCGAAATACAACCCTCCCGTCAGTTCGCGGATGCACATGAAGTCGGCGCCATCCACCAGATCGGCACGCAAAGGGGACTTGTGTATCAGGGACGGGAAGGTGGTTACGGGGCGGATATTCGCGTAAAGCCCCAGCTTCTTGCGCATGGCCAGCAATCCCTGTTCGGGGCGGACTTTTGCCGAGGGGTCGTTGTCGTACTTGGGCGAACCGATGGCGCCGAAATAAACCGCGTCGCTCTTCATGCAAAGCTCGTGGGTTTCGTCGGGGTAGGGGACGCCTGTGGCGTCGATGGCTGCCGCGCCGACAAGGGCTTCCTCGTAGCTCAGTTCGTGTCCGAATTTCTCACAAACGGCTTTCACCGCTTTCATTCCCTGTTCAATAATTTCAGGGCCGATACCGTCGCCCGGAAGGAGGGCAATATTCAGTTTCATAAATTACTTGTTTATCAGTTATACTTATTAATTCTTAGTTTTCTATCTTGTTGAGCATCTTCAATGTGGCTTTGATGGCCGATTCCGTCTGGTCTACGTCCAGTCCGCGGGTTTTGAAGTCCACGCCGGCATAGTTCCAGCTTATGATGGTCAGAACGAAAGCGTCCGTGCGCCCGCCGGGAGGGATACTGACGGAGTAGTTGGTCAGCATCGGGAAGGGGCGGCCGAGGTCGGTGTATATCTTCCGTACAGCTCGCACGAAGGCGTCGTACTGCCCGTCGCCGGTGGACGATTCTTCGTAGGCTTCGCCGTTGATCTCCATCTTCACCGTGGCCACGGGGCGCAAACCCTGAGCCAGCGAGAGGGAATAGTTCAGTATCCGTATCTTTTCGTCGCCGCCGGTCGATTGCTGCAACACGTCGCTGACGATGTAGGGCAGGTCTTCCTGTGTCACCATCTCCTTTTTATCCCCCAGGGCAATGATCCGTTCGGTGACTTTGCGCATCGACTCGTCATCGACATCTATGCCGAGCGCTTCCAGGTTTTTGCGTATGTTGGCTTTGCCGGATGTTTTGCCCAGGGCGTATTCGCGCACGCGGCCGAAACGTTCGGGAAGGAGGTCGTTGTAGTAGAGATTGTTCTTGTTGTCGCCGTCGGCATGTACGCCGGCGCACTGGGTGAAGACAAATTCGCCGATGATCGGCCGGTTGGCCGGAATGTGCAAACCGGAATAGGTTTCCACCAGACGGCTCACCTTGTTGATCTTCTCTTCCCGGATCGTCGTTTGCTCGCCCAGCTGATCCTTGATCACAGCCACGACACTGCTCAACGGGGCATTGCCGGCGCGTTCGCCCAGTCCGTTCACGGTGGTATGGATGCCTTTTATTCCGGCGCGGACGGCTGCGTAGACGTTGCCGGTTGCCAGATCGTAATCGTTGTGCGCGTGGTAATCGAAAGACAGATCGGGATACCGCTCAACCATCTTGAGGCAGAAGCCGTACGTGTTCTCCGGATTAAGAATGCCCAGCGTGTCGGGCAGCATAAAGCGCCTTACCGGAAGGTCTTTCAATCCGTCGAGGATGAGGAAGACGTATTCGGGGGAGTTCTTCATGCCGTTCGACCAGTCTTCCAGATACACATTGACGCTGATATTCTTCCGCATGGCGATCTGGATCACCTGACGGATATCCGCGATATGTTCTTCGGGCGTGCGGCGGAGTTGTTCGGTTACGTGCTTGTACGATCCCTTGCAGAGCAGGTTTACTACCCGGCAACCTGCCCTTTCTATCCAGTCGAGCGAGAGGCTGCCGTCCACGAAACCGAGCACTTCCAGCTTGTCGAGATGTCCCGCACGGGCAGCCCATTGTGCCACTCGCCTGACACCTTCAAATTCCCCTTCGGAAACCCGTGCCGAAGCGATCTCTATCCGGTTCACGCCGAGATCGCCTAACAGCATCTGCGCAATGCTTAGTTTCTCGTGCGCGGCAAACGAAACCCCTGTTGTCTGTTCCCCATCCCGCAGGGTTGTATCCATTATTTCTATCATAATATTATTGTGTTGTGGCACACTGATGACACAGATCAGAACGATGACCGCAGATGATTATTATCTGTGCTCATCCGTTCAATCCGTGTTATCTGTGTGCCGATTACCCATAAGATGTATTTTATAGTCATTTGTAAATATTTTGCGCCTGATTTGAGGCTTCTGTCCGAAGTTCAGCAGTAGGCCTACTTCTATTGGAGTTGCTTTCAAGTAATTGAGCAACTGAAGTTCATGTTGATGACAAATAGTATCAACAGCTTTCAATTCGAGAATTATTTTGTTATCAACAACTATATCTGCATAATATTCTCCAACAAGCTGTTTGTTATAATAAACATTAATCGGCTGACTGGTTTTACAATTAAAACCCTGTTTACAAAGCTCAAAGAAGAGTGCATTTTGATATACCCTTTCCAGAAATCCATATCCCAAAGCATTGTAAACATCATAAAAGGCTTTAATGATAAGATCAGTTTCCTCTTTTAATAAATAATCTGTGGTCATCCGTTAAATCCGTGTTATCTGTGTGCTAATTCATACGCTTCTATTTTGGATTTGTTGGTCAGCAGATAGTCGATGTCGTCCAGGCCGTTGATGAGGCAGTCTTTCTTGTAGGGGTTGATGTCGAAGTGTTCGCTTCGCCCCGTTTCGTTGTTGGTTATTGTCTGGGCGGGCAGGTCTACGGTGAGTGTCGCCTGCGCATTCTTTTCCGCCGAAGCGAATATTTCCGCCAGAAATTCCGGGGATACGACTACGGGAAGCACGCCGTTGTTCATCGCGTTGTTCTTGAATATGTCGGCAAAGAAGCTGCTCACCACCACCCGAAAGCCGTATCCGACAATCGCCCAAGCGGCATGTTCGCGGCTCGACCCGCTGCCGAAGTTCTTTCCGGCAACCAGTATTTCTCCCTTGTATACACCCCGGTTGAGCACGAAGTCGGGGTTCGGATTACCAGCCTCGCCGTAGCGCCAGTCACGGAAAAGGTTATCACCGAAACCTTCTTTGGTTGTCGCTTTCAGGAAGCGCGCCGGTATGATCTGATCCGTATCCACATTCTCCAGCGGAAGCGGAACGCAGGGCGATGTTACTTTGTTTATTTTCTCTTTCATCCTTGTTTGTCTTTCAGTATTAATATTAACCATTAAATAAGTTCCCGCGGATCGGTAATACATCCGGTTACGGCGGCGGCGGCGGCAACCAGCGCTCCGGCGAGGATCGTGCGTGCGCCGGGGCCTTGCCGTCCCTCAAAGTTACGGTTCGACGTCGATACGGCATATTTCCCTGCCGGAACTTTATCTTCATTCATCGCCAGGCAGGCGGAACAACCGGGCTGGCGCAACGCGAAACCGGCTTCTTCGAGTATCCTGTCCAACCCTTCCGCCCGGATCTGTTTTTCAACCATCCAGCTGCCAGGAACAATCCAGGCGGTCACGTGGTCGGCTTTCCTTTTTCCTTTGACCAGAGAGGCGAAAGCGCGGAAATCTTCAATCCGCCCGTTGGTGCAGCTTCCGAGGAAAACGTAGTCGATTGCTTTCCCCAATACCGGCTCGCCGGCGGTGAAGCCCATATAATCCAAAGATTTTTTATAAGAAATCCGCCCGGCCTGGTCGATGCTTTCCATTGCCGGGATGCTTTCGCAGATGCCCATTCCCATTCCCGGATTGGTTCCGTAGGTGATCATTGGCTCTATGTCTTCCGCCTTGAAGAGGATCTCCCTGTCAAATTCGGCATCCGGATCGCTGTATAAGCTGCTCCATTCGGCCACTTTCCTTTCCCACTGTTCGCCGCGGGGGGCAAATTCACGGTCTTTCAGGTAGTCGAACGTAACCCGGTCGGGGGCGATCATTCCGCCGCGTGCACCCATCTCGATGGAGAGGTTGCAGATCGTGAGGCGTTCCTCCATCGTGGAGTTGCGGATCACGTCGCCGGCGTATTCCACAAAGTAACCGGTCGCGCCGCCCGTAGTCATCCGGCTGATGATGTAGAGGGCAACGTCTTTCGCCGTTACGCCCGGTTTCAGTCGGCCGTCGATCGTGATGCGCATCGTTTTCGGCTTGCTTTGCATGATGCACTGCGTGGCCAGGGTCATTTCCACTTCGCTGGTTCCGATGCCGAAAGCGATTGCGCCCATGGCGCCGTGGGTAGAGGTGTGGGAGTCGCCGCAAACGATGGTCATGCCAGGCTGCGTCAGGCCTGTTTCGGGGCCTACCACGTGGATAATCCCGTTCTTCGGGTGCAACAGCCCGTAGTGAGCGAGGCCGAAGTCCGCGGCGTTCTTCTCCAGCGTGTCTACCTGATTCTTTGATACCGGATCGGCAATCGGCCGGTCTTGATTCACGGTTGGGATATTGTGGTCGGGAATACAGGTAACCCGTTCGGGGCGAAAAGGTTTCAATCCCCGTTCGCGAAGCCCGGCGAATGCCTGCGGGCTGGTTACTTCATGGCAATACAGGCGGTCGATGTAGAGTTGTATCGTGCCGTCGGGCAAGGTATCCACCACGTGTTTGTCCCAAATTTTGTCGAATAAAGTCTTCATGCTTATTTATTAATTATAGATTCTCAACTATATTATGAATTTGTTTATTGCATCCACAAACGCTTCCACGGAGGCGGCGATAATATCGGTATTGGCGGAGAAGCCGTAGTAGACATTCCCCTTGTATTCCACCTGCATGTGAACCTTTCCGGTGTCGTCGCTTCCTTTGCTGATTGCCTGGATGAGAAACTCCTGAATGGTCATGTCGCTGTTGCTTATCGCTTTTTTAACCGCCTTGATACCCGCATCTACCGGGCCGTTGCCGGCAGCGGCTTCGCAGCGCCTTACTCCTGCCATGTTCAGGCAAACGCTGGCCATGGATTGCAGGCCGATGCCGCTGGTCACTTGCAGGTGTTCCAGTTTGATGCGGTGCATATCGGTGCGGTCTTTGCCTACGAGCATCAGTACATCGTCGTCGTTGATGTCCTTTTTGCGGTCGGCCAGCTTCAGAAACTCCTGATAAACCTTGTCCAGTTTCTCCTGCTCCATTTCTACACCCAGTATCTGAAGGCGATGCTTCAACGCGGCGCGCCCGCTTCGTGCCGTCAGCACAATGGCGTTATCGTCGATACCGATGTCCTTCGGATCCATGATCTCGTAGCTTTCGCGGTTCTTCAACACGCCGTCTTGATGGATGCCCGAAGAGTGGGCGAACGCATTCCGCCCGACTACCGCCTTGTTCGGCTGCACCGGCATATTCATCAGGCTCGAAACCATGCGGCTGATGCCATAGATTTTAGTCGTGTTGATATGGGTGCGAATCTCTTTTTCCTTGTGGCTTTTGAAGATCATGGCGATTTCTTCCAGCGAAGTATTGCCGGCACGTTCGCCGATGCCGTTGATGGTCACTTCCACCTGGCGGGCGCCGTTCAATACGCCCTGCACGGTGTTGGCCGTAGCCATTCCCAAATCGTTGTGGCAATGGGTGGAGAGTATCGCCCGGTGTACGTTCGGAACGTGTTCCATCAGGTACCTGATCTTTGCCCCGTAGTCATCCGGCAGGCAGTAGCCGGTCGTATCCGGAATATTTACCACCGTGGCGCCTGCCTTGATCACAGCTTCCACCACGCGGGCAAGGTATTCGTTCTCCGTGCGTCCGGCATCTTCGCAGTAGAACTCTACATCTTCCACGTACTTCTTCGCATACTTCGTAGCCGCGATAGCCCGTTCTATTATTTCTTCCCGGTTGGAATTGAACTTGTATTGGATATGCGGGTCTGATGTTCCGATCCCTGTATGGATGCGCCCTCTTTTTGCAAACTTCAACGCTTCGGCTGCCGCGTCGATATCTTTTTCCACCGCGCGCGTCAAGGCACATATAGTCGGCCATGTCACCGCCTTGGATATTTCCACCACGCTGTTAAAGTCGCCGGGGCTGGATACCGGAAATCCGGCTTCGATCACATCCACGCCAAGCTCCTCCAACGCTTTGGCCACCTGAATTTTCTCTACTGTATTCAACTGGCATCCCGGAACCTGCTCCCCATCACGCAATGTGGTGTCGAAAATAAATAATCTGTTCATATATTATGTATTAATTTGGTACAAAAAAACCTCCCTCACCAAGGAAGTGAGAGAGGCTTATTTATTTTTATGTTTAAACAATACATAACATTCTCACTTCCTATCCCGTTCCCAGAGTAGAATAATAGAAATGCTAATAATATTGTTTACGATGTTACACATACTGTTTTCCGTATTTAACGCTGCAAATATACACTCTTTTTTATAAACGCAAAGATTCAAAACAGATTCTAACTTAAAAATTTTAAATGCGTTTGCCCTGTCAGACAATCACATTTCAAACAATTCCGTACCTTTGGTTGCATCATTTAAAAAAAGACAGAACATGTTTGCAAAAGAAACCTACATCGCCCGCAGGGCTAAGCTGAAACAAAGTATCGGCAACGGCCTGTTGCTATTTATCGGCAACGACGAATCCGGCATGAACTACGCCGACAACACTTATCATTACCGGCAGGACTCCACGTTTTTCTACTTCTTCGGATTGCCTTATGCCGGTTTGTCGGCTGTGATCGACATCGACAACGACCGGGAGATTATCTTCGGCGACGAATTGAGTATCGACTCCATCGTGTGGATGGGTACGCAGCCCACACTGAAAGAGAAAAGCGAACTGGCCGGCATCAGCGAAGTACTCCCTTTCAACGACATTGAAACTTACCTGAGAAAGGGACGGGATAAAGGGCAGGAGATACATTATCTGCCTGTTTACCGCCCCGAACATCAGATTAAACTTCAAACCTGGCTGGGGATTTATCCGGGAACGGAGCAACCATCCGTGCCTTTTATCTATGGCGTGGTCAATCAGCGCAACTACAAGACGGAGGAAGAGGTTGCAGAGATTGAGAGGGCTTGCCGTGTAACTGCCGACATGCACGAGGCAGCCATGCGCATGGTTCGTCCGGGCATCAGGGAGTACGAGGTGGCCGCCGTCGTAGCCGAAGCGGCGAAAAGGCAGGGCTGCGAACTTTCTTTCCCGATCAT
Organism: Tannerellaceae bacterium; assembly: GCA_031285925.1. Classification (GTDB taxonomy): domain Bacteria; phylum Bacteroidota; class Bacteroidia; order Bacteroidales; family Tannerellaceae; genus QVMG01. The sequence goes on along the minus strand of JAITVG010000015.1, from coordinate 3,061 downwards.
CGCCACGATCAACGGGCAAACGCTCCACAATCATTACCACGGGAATACGCTCAAAAGCGGACAGATGCTGTTGCTCGACGCCGGGGCGGAAACGGATACGGCCTACGCCGGCGATATGTCGTCTACTATTCCGGTAGATCCGAAGTTCACCGCGCGGCAGAGGGATATCTACGACTTGCAGGTGGCTTCGCATGAGGCGGCCGTTGCGGCATTGCGTCCGGGCGTCCGATTTGAAGAGGTTTACGACCTGTCGCTGACCATGATCATGGACGGATTGAAGGCACTCGGATTCGTAAAGGGCGACACGAAGGAAGCGGTCAAAGCCGGAGCCGCCGCTCTGTTTATGCCCTGCGGACTGGGACACATGATGGGAATGGACGTACACGATATGGAGAACCTGGGCGAAGTATACGTCGGCTACAACGGACGCCCGAAGAGTACGCAGTTCGGCCGCAAGTCGCTCCGCCTCGGCCGTGAACTTGAAGCGGGCTTCGTACTGACCATCGAGCCGGGCATCTATTTCATCCCCGAACTGATTGACTTGTGGCGAAAAGAAAACAAGTTTGCCGAGTTTATCAATTATAATAAGGTAGAAACATACAAAGACTTCGGCGGCATCCGCAACGAAGAAGATTACCTCATCACCCCCGACGGCGCCCGCCTGCTGGGCAAAAAAATACCTCTCCATGCCGAAGAGGTAGAAAAAGTGCGTTGCTGAAGAGATTCAACACAGAGGCACAGAGGACAAAAAAACTCCGTGTCCTCTGTGCCTCTATGTTGAATTATTTCCCTAAAACTCCGAAGTAAAATGAAACTTAATATCCGGGAAGTCGTTCTGCGCCATGGTCAGGACGTAGGCCGAATCCGCCAGATAAACATCCCTTCCCTCTTTATCCAAAGCCATGTACTGCGATTTTCTTTTCTTGAAGTTATCCAGCATGACGGTGTTTTCGCTTTCTATCCAACAGGCCTTGTATAAACCGACAGGTTCCCATTTACACTGGGCGCCATACTCGTGGAGCAGGCGATACTGTATCACTTCAAACTGCAATTGCCCTACCGTGCCGATTATCTTGCGGCCGTTAAACTGATTGACGAACAACTGCGCCACTCCTTCGTCCATCAACTGCTCTATTCCCTTGTTCAACTGTTTGGCCTTCATCGGATCGGCATTCTCGATATACTTGAACATTTCCGGTGAAAAGCTGGGCAGTCCCTTGTAATGCAATTCTTCGCCGGACGTAAGCGTGTCGCCGATCTTGAAATTCCCGGTATCCGGCAAGCCGATAATATCTCCCGCAAAGGCTTCGTCGAGCGTTTCTTTCCGCTGCGCCATAAAAGCGGTAGGGCTGCTGAAGCGCATCCACTTGTTAAAACGCACATGTTTGTAGTTCGCATTCCGCTCAAACCGGCCGGAACATATTTTGACAAAGGCGATGCAGGAGCGGTGATAGGGATCCATATTGGCATGTATCTTGAAAACAAATCCGGTAAAAGCGTCTTCACCGGGTTCTACCGTTCTTTCTATCGCCTGTACCGGACGGGGCGGCGGTGCTATCCGCACAAAACAGTCGAGCAGTTCTTTCACCCCGAAGTTGTTCAGCGCCGAGCCGAAAAACACCGGCGCCAGATCGCCGCGCAGATAGGCCTCCACGTCAAATTCGGGATACACGCCCTCTATCAGTTCTATGTCCGCACGAAGCTTTTCCGCCAGGCTTTCCCCGATATGCTTTTCCAGTTCCGGACTGGATATGTTCTTAAACTCCACGCTTTCCGTTACATACTGTTTGCTTGGCGTGTAAAGATCGAGTTTCTCTTCAAATATATTGTAGACGCCTTTGAAGCGTTGTCCCATGTCGATCGGCCAACTCAGGGGGCGGACGTTTATTTTCAGTTCTTCCTCCACATCGTCCATCAGGTCGAAGGCATCCTTTCCTTCCCTGTCCATTTTATTCACGAAGACGATCACCGGCGTTTTGCGCATCCGGCATACTTCCATCAGTTTGCGCGTTTGCGCTTCCACGCCTTTTGCCGCGTCGATGACGATAATTACGCTATCGACAGCCGTCAGTGTGCGGAAGGTATCTTCGGCAAAGTCCTGGTGGCCGGGAGTATCCAGGATGTTTATCTTGTGATCGGCATAGTCGAAGGCCATTACCGAGGTTGCCACCGAAATTCCCCTCTGTTTCTCGATCTCCATCCAGTCGGAAGTAGCTGTTTTCCGTATTTTATTTGATTTCACGGCCCCTGCCACGTGGATAGCTCCGCCAAACAGCAGTAATTTCTCCGTCAACGTAGTTTTCCCCGCATCCGGGTGGCTGACAATGGCGAAAGTCCGCCTTTTTCGTATTTCTGTTGAATATGTATTCATTTTTGTTAATTGTTAATAAGCCCCACCAACCTCCCCGAAAGGGAGGCTTTAAGCCTCCTTTTCGGGGATTTAGGGGGCTATTCCCCTTAATGCTTCTTCCCAGTGGGGAATGGCGAGGTTGTATGTTTCTTTTATCTTTGTCTTGTTGAGCACGCTGTATGCCGGGCGCACCGCAGGGGTCGGGTAATCTTTTGTTTCGATTGGAATCACCTTGCAGGGCAGGCCGGAGAGTTCCATGATTTTACGCGCGAAGTCGTACCAGCTACACACGCCCTCGTTGGAGAAATGATAGATACCCGGCACATAGCCTTGATTCTTTTCCCTGTCGAGGATACTCAGCAACGCTTTCGCCAGATCGCCGGCATACGTCGGAGTTCCGATCTGATCAAAAACAACTTTCAATTCTTTCCGCTCTTTCCCCAGGCGAAGCATCGTTTTTACGAAATTATTCCCCGTTTCGGAATACAGCCAGGATGTACGCACGATCACCGCATCCGCAAGTGTTTCCTGCAAAAGCGCTTCGCCGGCCAGTTTTGTCTGTCCGTAAACGGATACGGGATTCGTCCCGTCGGCCTCCCCGTAAGGGCGGTGATTTGTGCCGTCGAACACGTAGTCGGTCGAGATGTGGATCAGGCGGCTACCGTTGTCGCGCGCTGCACAGGCCAATGTCTTCACGGCTTCGGCATTGAT
>JAITVG010000260.1 GCA_031285925.1 Tannerellaceae bacterium | reverse complement strand
AGCTTTTTCTCAAATAACTCCCTGCATTGGGCGATCGTACTCTCAAATTGCCTGTTCGTATCAGCCATATATTTATATTCTTTGCAATAATAAATGATGAGGCAAACTTACATAAAAATCACGATTTATAAGCGCGTCGAATAAAAATAAAGACCACTCCCTGCTGTAATATCCTGTAGCTTTCGTTCTTTTATGTTTGAAAACTAAAAACAATAGCTTATGGACAGAGTTTGTGGTCTTGATGTGCATAAAGATAGTGTCTTTATGTGTATACTCACCGAAAAAGGTGAAAAAATTGAAGAAGTGTTTGGTGCTCTGACACCGGAGTTGGATCGTCTTCGTGATTTACCGGATTCCCATCTGGCGTGTACCGGAATCTAATAGCAAACACACGAAAATTACGGCTCATGCGTAAATCGCCTGAATAAGTAGCTGAGTTATGCAAATTTGCTGCTTCTTTAGATTAAGAAATTAAGAGTGCGAGTGGGAAGAAAATATGCGTATATCGATTTAGGGCCGGATTGATACGCAGATTTAAGGATAGAAAAAAAGAGAAAAAGATTGTTTATCCAACTTTATTGTGTTTCTTTGCCCGCGAAAGCAAGTGGCAGTTTCATTGTTGAACTGCCGGTGCATAATTTTTTTTTTAATCACTTATTTTTATTTTAAATTTTTATGAACATTTACATTGGTAACCTAAACTATCGGGTTAGAGAGTCTGATTTGCAACAGATTTTGGAAGAGTATGGTACAATTGATTCGGTGAAATTAGTGCTTGATCGTGAAACGCGTCGTTCTAAAGGTTTTGCATTTGTTGAAATGCCAAACGACGCTGAGGCCAAAAACCTCATCAAAGAATTGGACGGAGCTGAATACGAAGGCCGGCAGATGGTAGTTAGAGAAGCTACTCCGAGGAATTGATTTTTTGGCTTTGGCCGGAAAGGATATGGAATGTGCAGGGGAACGGATTTTTTCGTTCTCCTGTTTTCTTTTGCGGAATCCCGTACACCGCAAAACTTTTTTGCTTACGTTTGCAACCCGATATATACAGACTTATGACAATGAACAGAGCATCTTGCCGCAGCTTCTTCACTCTGCTGCTTTCTTCCTGCATTCTTCACTTGTTTCCGCTTTCTCTCCCGGCGCAGATCAACGAAACCGTCTATTCTTCCGAATACCGCATCGAAAACGGCAGGGAAGGAGAACTTTTGATTGAGATCGATAATCTGAACTTCTTCAAGAATAACGAATTTGCAGGTTCGTTTGTTGCCGGCTATTCCCTTCCGGGACTGTGGCTGCAACCTAAAGCGGTTTATTATCCGCTTTCCAACCTGAAACTGGAATTGGGAATCCATGCCTTGATCTACCACGGCGCCTATAAATACCCCAACTTTGCTTATCTCGATATTGCACACTGGAAAGGGAATCAGTTTCAAAAAGGTGCGCATCTCCTTCCCTATTTAAGGGCGCAGGCAGACTTGACGGAGCATTTGACTTTGGTATTCGGGAATATCTACGGCGGAGCGAACCATCGCTTGATCGAACCTCTTTACAATCCGGAATTAAACTATACCGCCGATCCGGAAACAGGATTGCAACTCCTCTACGACGCGCGCAGATTCCAAGGCGACTTGTGGCTGAACTGGCAAAGTTTCATTTTCAAAACCGACACCCATCAGGAGGCATTCACCGTAGGACTTTCTTCCCGGTTTAAATTCAACGATCCTTCGTCCGCGCTACATGCTTACATTCCTGTTCAGGGCGTAATACAGCACCGGGGCGGAGAGATCGACACGATAAGGACAGGTTCGGTGCAGACGTTGATGAATGGGGCGGCCGGTCTGGGTGTTGTATGGAACACGTCCCGGGCAGTCAGGAAGATAGGTGCGGAAGCCGACGTCGCCGGCTATTATCAGCAAGCGGGACGAATCTGGCCTTTCGGTTCGGGTCACGGTTTTTATTTCAAAACATTTGCCGACATCCGCGATTTCCGCGTGAAAGCATCCTACTGGCAATGCGACGATTTCATATCCATGTTCGGCTCTCCTTATTTCGGAGCGGTGTCGCTCAAGGAGAAAGGCCTTACCTTCCTTTCGCCGCGCCTTATCCATTTCGGAGCGGAATATTCCAGATCACTCGGAAAAGGCTTTTCGCTGGGCGTAGACCTAGATATATTCCACGCTTTGCCGGGCAATACGAAGCATCCGGAGAAAGGTTTGCAGCCTTACACCGGCGCTACCGGCTTCACGGCCGGCGCTTATCTGCGCTTCAATCCTTCGTTTTTGATTAAACAATAAAACACAGAGGCACAGAAACACGGAGTTTTTAATTTTGCTCATTAATAATAATAATAATAAAAACTCCGTGTCTTTGTGCCTCTGTGTTTAATCTTTTTAAACGATTTACACCGCCACCACCACTTCCCTGATCCGTACCAACTTCGTGAGCAACCCTTCCAGGAGATCCAGTTGCAGCATGTTCGCTCCGTCCGATTTGGCTTTGTGGGGTTCGGGGTGGGTTTCAATGAAAAGGCCGTCGGCGCCCACGGCGATAGCGGCTTTTGCGAGAGTTTCAATCATTGCGGGAAGGCCGCCGGCTACTCCCGTGGCTTGGTTCGGCTGTTGCAGGGAATGGGTGACGTCCATTATTACGGGGAATCCAAACTCCTGCATTTGGGGAATACCGCGGAAGTCTACGATCAGATCCGTGTAACCGAATGATGTGCCGCGGTCGGTGATCATTACATTCCGGTTGCCCGCATCGAGCACTTTCTGCACGGCGAACTGCATGGACGCGGGAGAAAGAAACTGCCCCTTCTTGATATTCACCGTCTTGCCCGTCCGGGCGGCAGCAATCAGCAAGTCGGTTTGCCGGCACAGGAAAGCCGGGATTTGCAGTACGTCTGCATATTCGGCCGCCATAGCCGCCTCTTCATCCGTATGTATATCGGTTACGACAGGGATATGGAACGTATCTCTCACCTTGCGAAGTATCTTCAGCGCTTTCTCGTCGCCTATCCCGGTGAAGGAATCCAAACGCGAACGGTTTGCCTTCCGGTAAGAACCCTTGAATACGTAGGGGATATGCAGTTTCTCCGTTAGGGTTACGATCTTTTCCGCAATGCGCAGCGCCATGTCTTCGCCTTCGATCACGCATGGCCCGGCAAGCAGGAAGAAGTTCGCGTTGTCTTGCAAGTCTTCTAATGTTGTCATTTGAAAGGGGAATTAAGTAATGATAATGTTTTCTCTATCTTTTCTTCGGTTGGCAGCGCGGCATCGAGCCAATGGATCTTTAGGCCTCGCCGTTCCATGCCTCTGAACCAAGTCATTTGCCGTTTGGCGAATTGATGGATGGCTATTTCCAGTTGGCCGACCATCGCTTCGCGGGTCAGTTGTCCGGTGAGGTAGAGCGTGAGGTATTTGTATTCCAGCCCGTAATAGATCAGATCGTCGGGGCTTACTCCAGTGGCCAGGATATTCCTTACCTCGTCCGCCATCCCTTCTTCCAGCCTGACGCGCAACCGCTCGGATATTCTCTTCCTGCGCAGTTCCCGGTCGATATCTATACCAATGATCAGGCTGTTCAACGGGGCGTATTCGGCGAAGCCGGAGGATTGATTTTTGCAATATTCCTCAATCTCGATCGCCCGGATCGCCCGCTGCGCGGAATCGACATCCGTCTTGTTGTGGAGCATCTTGTAAGAAGAAAGTATCTTTTCCAGTTCCGGAAGTGTTTTGCCTTTCAGGGAATCGCGAAGCGCAGGGTTCGGCGGAACGTCGGGCAGCCTGTATCCCTTGAGCACCGCCTCGATATACATGCCCGTCCCACCGCAGAGCACGGGAAGTTTGCCCCCTTCCCTAATCTTTTCGTATGCGAGGAAGAAGTCGTGCTGATACTCATATACATTATATTTATAGCCGGGATCGTGAATATCAATCAGGTGAAAGGGGATTTGCCTGCCGTCGATAACATAATCCGCCAGGTCTTTGCCTGTTCCCAGATCCATAGTGCGGTAGACCTGCCGCGAGTCGGCGCTTATAATTTCCGTGTTCAGCCGGGCGGAAAGGGCTGTGGCAAAGGTCGTTTTCCCCGACGCCGTTGGGCCTAACACCGTGATCAACTGATATGCTTCCATGAAGAACAAGTAGTATAATTTTGAGGGAAAGTCAATCCGCCGTGCAGGGCAGCGTGAACCAGAATGTGCTTCCTTCCCCTTTCCGGGATTCTACGCCGACTTCGCCGCCAAGGTCGTTGATAAAGCGTTTGACGATACTCAATCCCAGTCCGACACCCCGCTGCATGTTGTCAATCTTGAAGAAGCGGTCGAACACTTTATCCTTCTCTTCGGGCGTCAGGCCAATACCCGTGTCTGCAACTTCGATCAGCGCTTTACCCTCCGCATTTGTGCGGTATGTTAGGGAAACGCATCCTTTTTCCGTGAATTTTTTGGCATTGTCGAGTATCTGATAGAGCACCTGTTTGACATAATTCCTGTCGGTATATACGTTGAGGGAAGGGATGTTTTTGTCGAATACAAATTCTATATCAGGCCTGGGGGCAAACAATTTCAGGCTGAGCGCCGAGAGGCAAATCTCTTTCAGGTCTACCGTTTCTTTCCGATAGGGGATCGGGCCGGCTTCGATTTGGGAGAAATTCAAGATCGTTTCGATCATGTGCAGCAATATTTCCGTGTTTTGTTGAATGACATCGTTGAAATATTGCGTTTCTTTCGCCTTGTTGTAATCCGCTATTACCTTTGAAAATCCCAGAATGGCATTCAGCGGCGTGCGGATTTCATGGCTGATATTCGAAATAAATACACTCCTTATATTATTGAACTCCTTCATCTTCAAAAGTTCAAGCTCCTTTATGCGCAATTCTTCCTTTTTTTCGTAATAGTCGGTATCGTGATACACCAATTCCAGATAGCCGAAAATATGGTTGTCCCTGTCCCTCAAGGGCGTACATTTCCCCAGCAGACGCATCTCTCCTTTGTGTTCAGAGGGGAAATAGCCTTCGTTTACGTCGTCGAAACTGTAATCGTTTGCAAACATTGCCGGTTCTCCCCGCCTTATCCGGTCGAGGTCTTCTTTTGAGATACACGGATTTTCAAACAGATTGACGCCGAGTAAATTTTCTTCCTTAGCCCCCAGCAGCTCAAGGTCGTAAGGATTTATTTTCCGGAGTATTCCGTTTTCGTCATACAGTTCGATACCGACAGGCAACGACTCAAAGATAATCCGAAAAATAGTTTCATTCTTAAACGCCTCCAGCGAAGAGCTTATGATTTCTTTGTGCATGTATTCATTTTCGATTACAACCGAGAATATACTGGCAAAGAAGTGTACGGCCTCAATATCGCGGGCGCTCCACTTGTGCTTTCGGCTTACGTAATCTATCCCCAGAAAGCCGCATACTTTTCCGTCTCCATGAATAGAGGTGGTGATGGAGGACTGTACATTGTTTTCTTTCATCAGAGGAATTTCCGTTTCGGAGATCATCGGCAGTTTGTCCACGTCGGAAACAACCGTGTCTATACCGTTTTTTATATTGCCGATCCAAAACGGATAGTCTTTTTCTTCATACCGGTTCCCGGGTTTGAACCGGCTGTTGAGCAGGCTTGCTACGTCGTCTACCCCTTCGGCCGTGCTTTCGTGGATGAAAGAGATGGTCGATTCCTTGTCGTTGAAATAACCGATATAGATACGGTCGGCATCAAAATAGGACAAAACCTTGGATAATCCTTCTTTCGTGGCGGTAGATTTGGGGGAATGAAGAAATATTTGAAATATCTCCTGAACCGTTTTGCTCAACGAATCAAAACGTGTGCTTTTCCCGTTGAATAAATCTTTAACAAGCTTCATT
>JAITVG010000238.1 GCA_031285925.1 Tannerellaceae bacterium | reverse complement strand
CAGCATGATGAGGTCTTTAACCAGGTCGCCGCTCATGTCGGCATAGAAGGTGGCTTTTGTTTTTTCGTCGCGGACGCGCATGAGTTCTTCGTGCCCTTTCCCAATCAGTTTGCTGAAATCTTCTTTCATTTTGGGAGCCAGTTCACTGCGTTCGGTCGAAATGATCTGCAAGGATTCTATTTTGCCTTTCATATTCATTAAGTTCAGCCCCGCGGTTTCGATATTCGGCATCATCTTGAACATGGCTTTGGAGATATAAACCGAAGTTACATTGTCCATATCGGTGTATTTATCGAACAGCGCTTTGCTGCTGTTTTGGGCTGCTCCCGACTGTGCCGTCGCGAGGCACAGGATGGTGATGATTATATATTTTGCTTTCATTTTTATTGTGATGTTATTATTATTTTTACTGTTACTGTTACTGTTACTGTTACTGCTATTCCGTATCTAAATCTTTGAATTGTTTGTTTACGATTCCGTTTACTTTCTCCACTTCATCTTTTGCTTCGTACACTTGATCGATCCCCCTGTTGAACTGGGTGGAAAGGAATGCGAGCGCTTCCTGTGCGACGAAGGCAGCTTCTTCCGGGTCGTTGAAGGTATCGGCTGTTGTCGGCCGCATGTTCATCTTTTCGCTTTGGAAGAAGAGAGCGACAGATAGGAGGATCGCGGCGGCTATTCCGGACAGTTGGTAAAGCGTGCGCATCCTTATCCGCTTTGGCTGCTTTTTTTGGTCTTCGCCCGCCAGCCGGTCGATGTATTGCTCCAGCCTTTCGGATAGCCCTTCCGGCAGTTCCCGTTCCTGGCGCAAAGCCCGGTCGATCAGTTCGTCTATATGTTTATCGTTCATACAATATGGTTATTTTTGTGTATTGTTCGCGTATCGCCTTCCTTGCTCTCGACAGGAGTGTGCGTACATTGACTGCGCTCAATCCGGTAATTTCTTCAATTTCTTCCATCGAACAGTCGTCGAAACCGCGCAGCTTCAAGACGCGTCTTTGGTTTTCGGGTAATCTTTCTATCAGTTCTTTGACGGTTTCCAGTTCGTTTGCCGTTTCCAGTTCCCGGTCGGGAGTCGATTCGTAAACCGGTTGCACGCTTTCGATCTGTTCTTCGCTCCGGTTAGCTCTTGCCGAGCGGAGGAAGTCGAGGCAAAGATTTTTGATCAGTGTTACCGAGAAGGCTTCCGGATTTTGGATTTCCGTCAATTCTTCGCGCTTGTTCCAGAGCTTGCAGTAAGCATCTTGAAGAATATCCTCCGCTTCAGCTTTATTTTCTACCAAAGCGAAGGCCACTCTGTAAAGTTTGGGGTGAAGTGAAAGAAACCGCTCTTTGAAGCTGTCAGCATTCACCTTTTCCATGTTTTTCTACCACCCGCTCAATGTCGGACGGCTTGATTTTACCTTTAATCCGCACCAGTGCGTTGGAGTCGCCGGTAGTTACAACAATCATTTCACGGATCATTTCCTTTTCGATGCGCACCAGCACCTTTGTACGGCTATTGCCTTCGTTGGCCGTCATCATTGTTTCATACTTTGAGTCTTTCAGGTTGCGCATGGCTTTAGTCAAGCGTTCTTTCACCTCGCCGGTGCAATTATCGAAGGAATAGGCTTCGATACCATCCACACCCATCGTTTCGGTGAACAATCCGGCAAAGTTCATAAAGAGTTTTCCCAATTTCACTCCTTCCGTATTCTCCGCTTTTGCAAATTCCCTGAAAAGCTGCTCCACGTTTTTCTGGCTGTATCCAACCTGACAGATAATCAGTAGCGCCAGCATTGTCATATACTTCTTCATATTCTTTATGTATTATATGTTATTATTTCAAGCCTTGCCGACGTGCACTTCCGGGAGGCTTTCAATAAGTAGACGGAGCTGTCTTTAATTTGTGGCAGCGGAATGAAAAAAATCCTGCAACTCCTTTGCTCCCGGCATCCGGTAGGTTTCTACAAGTTCGCAAAGGATATCTTCCGCCTGTTTATAATCCCCGACCATCATGCGGGCGATGGCGAGATAATAGCGGGCATGGGTTTGGATCGTGTAGGTATTGTCCGGGCTGCCTGTTTCCAAGTTTTGGAGAACGGAAAGCTTTTCAGCCCACTCTTTGTAGGCTTCCGCGTTGTGAATACCGCAGGTTTGTTGGTGCATGACATTGGAAATACATTCGTAAAGAATAATCAGGGCATGGCCGGGGTAGTACACTTGCGCCCGGTGAGCCAGTTCCAAAGTTTCGCGATAGCTTCTTTCGCTGAAGAAACGGATCAGTTTGTCGATGATCACGTCCGCGTCGGCGTAACTTTCCACATCCCACTTTTGGAATTGAGTCAGCCATTCTTTGGAGAAGGCAGGCAAGTCTTCCCACTCCTGCTGAACGGCCGTCAGTCCTTCCATAAATACGGTGTCTGCCTGCAATCTTTCATAAACCTCTTCCCGAAGCAGAAAAGGTTGCAATGCTTCGATGTCGGGACGGTCTTCCTCTTCCGCATTCCAAAAGATATATTTGGTGATGGCCTGAAACCAGAGGGCGGACAGTTCGTAATTCTCCTCTTTACAGAGAATCTCAACCACTTCGCGGATCGTTTCAAGCAAAGGATAATCCTCCTCCGGATCAATATTTCCGAACGGAAAGGCCTCTTTGTTTTCGGGAAAGAACCAAAAGCTGCCGGTAATGCCGGCATCGTATTCCCGATGGAACAGGTAGAGGCGTTTGTACAGGGAGTTACGGGCGGACAGTGGAAGTCCGCTACGTGCAATGGAAACAATAGTTTGTTCCGACAGGAAATGGAGATCGTTCATTACCGTAGCACGTTAAAACATTATTTCTCTGTCGTTTCCGCTCCGGCAAATTCCATCAGATAGGCTTTGATAAAACCATCTATCTTCCCATCCATCACCCCGTTGACGTCCGAAGTTTGGAAGTTGGTGCGATGGTCTTTTACCCGGCGATCGTCGAAAACGTAGCTGCGGATCTGCGAACCCCATTCGATCTTTTTCTTTCCGGCTTCCACCTTTTGCTGCTCTGCCATGCGGCGTTGCAATTCCATATCGTAGAGCATCGAACGCAAAAGACGCATCGCGTTCTCGCGGTTGCCGAGTTGGGAGCGGCTTTCGGTGTTCTCGATCAGGATTTCACGGGTTTCGCCTGTGTCAGGGTCTTTATAGTTGTAGCGGAGGCGTACGCCGGTTTCCACCTTGTTCACGTTTTGCCCGCCGGCGCCTCCCGAACGGAAGGTGTCCCACGTATAATCCGCCGGATTGATGTCGATTTCGATCGTATCGTCCACCAGCGGGGTGGCAAACACGGAGGCGAACGAGGTCATCCGCTTTCCCTGTGCATTATAGGGTGACACGCGAACCAGGCGGTGCACACCGCTTTCCCCTTTGAGATAGCCGTAGGCATAATCGCCCTCGATCTGCATCGTAACGTTTTTGATACCGGCTTCGTCACCTTCCTGGATGGTATTGACGGTCAGTTTATATCTGTTCGCTTCTGCCCAGCGCATATACATCCGCATCAGCATCGAAGCCCAATCCTGGCTTTCGGTGCCTCCGGCGCCGGAATTGATCTTCAGGATACAACTCATCTGGTCGGCTTCCTGCCGCAGCATATTGCGAAATTCGAGATTTTCGATCCGTTCAAGTGCATTTTTATATGCCGAATCCACCTCTTCCTCCGAGGCAATCCCTTCTTTCACGTACTCATAAGCCAACTCCACCTCTTCGGCGGCAGCTTTTACCTCCTTATAAAGTTCGATCCACTTTTTAAGTTCCTTTACGACTTTCATCTGGGCTTCCGCGCGTTGGGCGTCTTCCCAGAAAACAGGGTCTTGCGTGCGAAGTTCTTCTTCTTCTAAGCGAATGGTCTTCCCATCGACGTCAAAGATACCCCCTCAGCGCCTGCTCGCGCTCCAACACGTTCTGTAGTTGGTCTGATGTAATCATTTTTTTCTTGTTTTTAGTTTCTTGTTTTGTATAGTGATATCTCAATGCTAAAATATCAATAATACTTTCATTCTCATTCACTGAATAAATAATGCGGTGTCATCTCTGTCTTCCCGGGCTTTCCTTCTTCTAAGGGGACAACAACAACGCTCGTATTTGCGGTGAATAATAAGAGGCTCGCAATTGTCAATAACTCCGTCTAAATAACCTTTCAAATTTTTCCGTAACTCCGTGTAATTGACTGTTTTCATAAAAAATTTATGCTTTATGGCACGGCAAATATAAGTGCTTTTTGCCGTACTCGCAAGTTTTTATAACACTTTCCAGTATCAAGAGTTAGGTATATATAATAAATATATTATCTTTGCGCCGTGTTTGATAGAAACACTATCGGGATGTAGCACAGTTGGCAGCGCGCCACGTTCGGGACGTGGAGGTCGGAAGTTCGAGTCTTCTCATCCCGACTATACAAAGTTTTCTTTCGCAAAAAGTTACCTTCGCAAGAGGTAACTTTTTTTATTTTATACAGCCATGCCGTTTTCGATGCCGCCGATTCGGGTCATGCCGTATTTGGGTCATGCCGTATTTTTGTGGAGTGGATTAAAAGTTTTCATTTTTCATTTTTGTCAAAATTTAGTATAGGTAGTACGAGCGCGTACTACCTATAGTACGGCGCCGTTGTATAGGTACTACGAGCGCGTACTATATATAGAAACACTTTTTAACATTGCGTAAGATGTTGTGTGTGCGCGTGTTAGCTTGGTGGTTGTCTGAACCGGGATTTATGTGATTTGAGTGATTATTATGATATCTACCGAATCATTCAAATCACAAGAATCACGGTTCAGACAATAATGCGAGCTACGCTCGCTTTGCTTTCGCATAGCACCTCAAATTAATATTTCGCCGCGAAGGCTAATCTTCGATTTTGATCCGGACAACTGAGAACTAACAACTCTCAGAGCAGCTTGTAGTTCTCCGCAAAAAGCAATGCTTCCATCATGTTTTCTGCTTGCAGTTTATCTAATCATATCTTTCCGTTGTCCGTCAATAGTATCGGGGTGAGTTTGTGGTTCACAAGCGTAATATTTCGCCCGTTCAAAATATGGAAATCGTAGGATATTGTATATTCCGGTTTCTCATCGGCGGAAAGTTGTTCATAAAAATCAAATCCTGCTTTATATATCTCAATCAGCATAGTTTGTTCGCCCGGGGAAACATTTTCAAGGTAAAATTTGTAGGCCAATTCCTTTGCCTCTTTGGCTGTATGTCCGCACAGGAACAGGGGATTATCCGAAACGTACAGGAAATTTCTTTTATAATAATCAATTACATACAAACTTTGGTAGGTAGTACGCGACATGGCTTCTATTGTGCTGACCACTATTTCCGCTTTCCGATATTCCTCCTCCGGAATCTCAGGCATCTGCAATGACAGGAAAAAATCTTCTGCTTTCATTTGGTTCGTTGTGTTCGTTGTGTTTGGCACAAAACTACATTTTTTTAGTAGTGATTATTAGAAGCTGTTTTAAATTTATTCAGATTTCTTTTGAGAGTTGTTTTTGAGGATATTTTTCTGTTTTTAAGAGGAGCATAGCGAGCTATGTGACGAATGAAAACAGGAAAAGAGGCCAAAAACAAACGCAAAAGAAACTGATATAAATAATTCAAATAAATTTAAAACAGCTTCTTAGCTTGAATTATTCATCCTAATCGAGCGAAAGCTTGCTTTCACGAGCTCTCCTCCTTGGATAAGGAGGAGTACCCGAACGGAGTGAGGGGGAGGTGGTTGGAGAGGTGATTTACAATTAATATCCAACCAC
>JAITVG010000148.1 GCA_031285925.1 Tannerellaceae bacterium | reverse complement strand
GTAACTACTCAGTCCCCCTTTTGATTCGCTTTTTTTGTATTTATTTCATGGTTTCCTCCACACATCCGCAGGGAGGTACAGGGATTATTTGAGGAACCATAATTCAGTTGTATATATATAATATTCAATAAATTAAATTCCATTATCAGTTGTATTTCTCTTCTCTTTTTATTACTTTTGCACCTGTGAACGAGATCAAAGACGAAGCCCACATTATTTCTGAGATTCTTGCAAAAATGCAAGCCTTAGAATGCACGGTGTCCCATCAGGGTGCTGAGATAAGTCGTCTTGGTAGACTTATAGATCAGAAAGATAAGATCATCCGTGAATTGAAGTTTCGTTTATCCAAGTATGAAGAGCCCCCCAAAGACAGTCATAACAGCAGTGTTCCTCCCAGCCAAAATCCAATAGACAAGAAAGTCAGTCTTCGCACCCAATCGCTTCGTAAGCCAAGCGGTAAACCCTCCGGTGGACAGCCGGGACATAAAGGTCATTTTTTGGAAACGTCAGCTCATCCCAACCTGATTATCGATCATCAGCCCGAGTTTTGTCAATGTTGTGGCATGACGCTGAATAATATAGCGGCAAAGGTTATGGAAACAGCTCAAATCATAGAGATTCCGCCTGTAGTTCCGGTTGTTACAGAACATATCAGTTATGGGAAACGATGCACATGCGGGCATTTGAATGTTTGTGAATTGCCCAAAGTATGTAGAGGCAGAATTTCGTATGGGCCAATGGTTCAGTCCCTGGTTGGTTATTTAGGTCACGTTCAAAGCATTTCTTTTAATCGCATTTGCGAAACTTTGAGAGATGTTTTCGCTCTATCCATTAGTGAAGGAACTGTACGTAACATGCTCAAACGATTAGGAACACTCTCTACCGATGCGTATGAGGAAATAAGGAAAAGGGTGGAATCATCATCGGTTGTAGGAGGTGATGAAACGGGAACCTTTGTGGGAGGGAATCTTCATTGGGGTTGGGTTTTTCAAACTCCGCTGCTAACCTATGCGTTTCAAGACAGTTCAAGAGGTATCGCCGCCGTAGAGAAGCATTATCCCAATCACTTCCCCAAGTCTGTCATGGTATCAGACAGGCACGGTACATACTTCAAATTGAAGGTCAAGGAGCATCAAGTCTGTATCCCTCACATACTGAGAAACACCACCTACTTGAGCGAGTTGGATACAGGGCAAACCTGGTCTAAACGGTTGATAGAACTTTTGCAAGAAGCCATTCATTATCGAAAAGAAGTCTCTGATGTGACACAGAGCGCCATTCAAGAATATGCCCAAAGATTAGACGGATTGCTTTCGGAAAATTTGGATGCACTACATGAAGACTTCAATAAACTCCGGAAAGGATTGATCAAAGTGCAGCAGTACATATTTACCTTCCTGACAAATTCGAAAGTACCCAACGATAACAATGCCAGCGAACGAGCGATCAGGAAAATCAAAGTGAAACAGAAAGTGAGTGGAGGATTCAGAACGGAAGATGGAGCAGACATCTTTATGAAAATACATTCGCTGGCGGAGACTGCAAAGAAAAACGGAAACTCCAAATTCAATGTGCTACTTGCTGTTGCCAAACAGTAAGGAAGATAAATCTGTACCATGTAGGGAATACTATAGGAAGGGTACTGAGTAGTTACAATCAATACGCACTTCTATCGAACAAAAGAATTGTTCAGGCTGGCAATCAAACATTTTTTCGAAAATATAGCCGACTATAAAACAGAGTTGCAAACACTGCAAACACTCAATTTTAGATTGTGTAATTCGCATTCTTTTTCCTTTTGAGTATACATCACTTTCTACCGGTGAATTGCCTCTTCTAACTCTCTACCCCGAAATAAAGTCTGCTTTATAGTCTGCTTTAGCCTCTTTTTATCTATTTTTGTCCATTCTTTATTGATCTATCTAACTTGAATGATGGGAAACAGATATATAAAACATACCATATCCGTATTGAGCGGGGTATTCCTTGTGTTGCTGATCTATTCATGTGCCAGTATCGGTAATCCTAACGGAGGCCCATACGATGAAGAACCTCCCAAATTCCTCAGCAGTACTCCCGCTCCGAACACAATCAATTATAAGGGAAAGAAAATAGAACTTCTGTTCGATGAACTGATCAAGCTGGAGTCGCCTTCCGAAAATGTAATCATCACACCTCCACAGATGCAAATGCCTGTGATTCGCGCCATTGGGAAAAAGGTGACTGTCGAATTGCTGGATACTTTACGGGAAAATTCTACTTACACGATAGATTTTACCAATTCCGTGACCGACAATAACGAAAGCAACGTGCTGGAAAACTTCTCTTTCGCGTTTTCTACCGGAGATGTTATCGACACGCTGGAAGTATCCGGTATCCTGTTGAACGCGGACAACCTGGAGCCTATGCCCGGCATCACTATCGGCCTTCACCGCAACCCGGAAGATAGCGCGTTTACAAAATTGCCGTTCGACCGGACGTCGCGCACCAACGAAAGAGGCAGGTTCACGATTCGGAATATCTCTCCGGGTACTTACCGCGTCTATGCATTGAACGATGTGAACCGGGACTATAAATTCGATCAGCCGGGTGAAGACATCGCCTGGTATGATCAGTCGGTTACTCCGACGTTTGAATTTACCACGAGGGAAGACACTACGTGGGTAGACAGTCTGACGATCGATACGATCCGAACTATCCCCTATACTCGGTTTATGCCGGACGATATACGGATGTATCTCTTTAAGGAAAAATTCGCACGTCAATACATGTTGCGTCCCGAGCGGCAGGAGCCTCATCTGCTGGTTGTCAAATACAACGCGCCTTTGGACACGATCCCTCTCCCCGTTCCTCTTAATTTCGAACCAACGGACAGCAGCTGGTATTATATTCAGACTGCCGACAACGGGGCGACCGTTAATTTCTGGCTGACCGATTCCGGCGTATGGAAACAGGATACTTTGCAAATGGCATTTACCTATCCTGCCAGCGACTCGCTGAATATTCTTGTACCGAAAACCGATACCGTATCGCTCAACATGCGCCGTCGTCCGGAAGAAAGAAAGAAAGTGAAAAAAGATGAAGACGAACCGGAGCCTGTTCAATTCCTGGAAATGACGGTGAATGCCTCTTCTTCGATGAATGTTTACGATACGCTGTTTATTGCTTTTAACGAGCCGGTGAAGGAACTGTCGAAAGACCTGTTCTTTTTAAACCGGCTGACGGATACGTTGTGGGTGCCGGTAGAGTTTGAATTTAAGGCGGATTCCATGAACTCTTTACGTTATTACATAGAGCGCAAATGGGAATACACCGAAGAATATATGCTGGAAGTCGATTCGGCTGCCATTTTCAGTGTGTATAACCGCTGGAACGACAAGTACAGCGGAAAGATGAAGATCAAAAGTGCGGAGGAATACGGAAATCTTTACATCAATATCCATGGACTTGATACGGCTGCTTTTGTGGAATTGCTCAACAGCAGCGACCAGCCTGTAAGAAAATCACCTGTAACCAACGGTGGCGTTCTCTTTATGAACCTGGCTCCGGACAAATATTACGCCCGCCTTATTGTGGACGAAAACAGAAACGGGGAATGGGATACCGGAAACTACGCAGAGAAGAGGCAACCGGAGCTTGTGTATTATTATCCCGAAATGTTTGAAGTGCTGGTCAATTGGGATAAGGAAGAGGTATGGGATATCCTGAGTACGCCGGCAGACAAGCAGAAACCGATGGATATAACAAAGAATAAACCGAAGGAAGTAACAAAGAAACAAAGAGATTACAGAAATGAAGGAAGAAGTCAATCATCAACTCCAAGAATGGGCGGACTCCCGTTCTAAACCCGGCCTGTGGCTGTGGATGTTTTTTTGTTTATTCGGCTTCGCGGGATTACTGAAAAGCCAATGCCTACAAACCGCAGAAGTATTTCATGACGGAGAGAAAATCGAATACGACCTTTACTTTAAATGGGGGCTTCTGATGACTAAGGGAGGGACGGCAACGATAGCTGTTTCTTCTTCCGAATATAAAAACACTCCGGTATGGAAATCCGATCTGTTGCTGTATTCTACGAGAATGGTCGATAAGTTTTTTCGCGTCCGTGATACTATTTTCAATTATATCGACCGTCGTGACCGGCGACTTCTTTACAGTGTCAAACATTCGGACGAAGGCGGATATTACCAGATCGACAACCTGACTTATTCTTACAAGGGGGAAGAAACGCACGTACATACCTTTCGTCGAAACCGTAACCGGATCATGACGGATACGGTGTTGGTTGGAGGCAATTGCGTGCTGGATCTCCTAAGCTCGCTGGTATACACACGCACGTTCAACCGGCATGAAATGGAGCAAGGCCGTCGCTATGACTTGCAGGTGGCCATGGGAAATGTCCTTATCCCACTCAGTTATCATTATGAAGGCCAGCGGATCGTGGAGAAAGACAACGTTAAATACAGTACCCGTTATTTCGTCGTCGATATTTTCGACGAGGCTTTTACGCAAAGCAAGGAAGCCCTTGAAGTATGGATCGGCGACGATGAAAACCACATCCCCGTTAAACTTCGCGCCAAACTGAAAATCGGGGCAATGGAGGCCTACTACAACAACTCATCCGGCCTCCGCTATCCCTTCAAAAGCCGCATTGTTGTTCCCCGGGATTAGACGCTACCCGGGGACAACGCATTTGAAAGGACTAAAGTGAGGGCACCACTAATTTCCCGTTACTGATATAGACTTCCTTTATCCGGGGCGTTTCCGTTTGGCTGTTGGGCGAATGATAAGATATCATGAGCCTGTCCTTAAAATCCCGGAAGAGCATAGCGTGCCCTCCATCGTCATTATTCAACGGGCTGTCTTCCTGTTTCCACGGCCCGAACAGGTTTCCCGATCCGGATGTTGCCATGCCGATGGCATAGCGGCCATTATCCTTGCGGAAACTCGACCAGGTCATGATCAGTCTTCCGTCTTCCAACTTATGTATGAAAGGGGCATCGGTGACGTATCCTTCCGTGTCGCCCGATCGTATGGATCCAACCCAAGGCGCCTCGGTAGCTGTGAAAAGGATATGCGGATCGCCGACAGTCTGCCTCAAATCGTCGGACAATTGCCGGGCTATAATCTCACCATCTTTAGCTTCCAGCCATTCATGACAGTATATCATCCAGGGCTTCTGATCATTGTCGATGTATAAAGCGCCATCCAGACACATCTGTTCCGGCGGGGTCAGGGCGTTGTTCACCAATGGGCTGAAAGGCCCTTCCGGCTTGTCTGCCACCAGAATAGACGTACCTCTTTTATCGGTTGGGCTGCTAAAGGTTGCGAAGAGATAGTATTTACCTTTATACGCATACACATCCGGCGCCCAGAAATCATTCGTTCCCCAAAAGTCTTCACCGGCTGTAAAGCAATTACCCAAATCCTTCCATTTAACCAAATCAAGGCTTTTATAAACCTTAAAATTCGGCCGGTTGTTGGCGTACATATAGTAAGCACCCGATTGTTTATCTGCCAGGATAAACGGGTCGCGGATACGCATCTCCGATATTCTCAAATTATATTCGTCGGGTTCCACTACTTCGTAATTTTCTTTGTTATTCCCGCAACTGCAAGCAGACATAAGCAAAACAAAGAGAAGGCCGGGACAAAAAAACTTTAATAAAACGTTCATAATTATATTTGTTAGATGATTTTTAATATCCGGGGTTCTGTCTTAATTTCGGATTTTCGATCAGGATGTGAGCAGGCAATGGAAACAGCAAATTCTTTTCCGTAAAGTGAATCGCATGTTTTTTCCCCTCTTCGATGTATTTATCCATACGGATCAGGTCCTCCCTTCGTTTCCCTTCATACCAGAATTCCCATCCGCGTTCTTTCAACAACCATTCGCGCAAAGAGTCCTTATCCGGTAAATCCGTTAATTTCAACAGATATTGCTCTACATCACCGGAAGGATCGAGGCCTTTCATTTCGAACTTAAAGGCGTCAATCCAAAGATCATAGCCGCCGCCCGTATTTCCCAAAGCGAAGAATACGGTTCCGCCCCCACTGCCTCCGGGAGGTATTTCAAAGAGGATATCTTTCGCCTTATCTGCTTCCAGAGATATCCTTTCCGTATGCCCGGCCGGCCCTTCCGAACGAAATTCAATCGTAACATTCTTATTTGCTCTTGCCTTGAAACTGACTTTAGAACCTCTGCCTTGAGTGAAGGGAACATCTTCCGCCCGAATCTGTAATGTCCAAAATTCACTTCCTGAATTTTCAACATGTACGTGTAAAGAATTATCTCCGGACAAACCGGCAGACGCATCAACATCGTAGCGCCATGCCGATGGGCCGTTGCTGTCATAATTGTTCATTACGAAACGGCCGATTTTATTTCCTTCAAACTCTCCGTTAAATTCTTCTTCGATCAGTGTTTCATCGGGTTGCACAGCTCCTCCTCCAAAAGCTCTTCTTCTGATTTCGTTGATCAATTCTATACTTTCCTGGTTAGGACCATTCAATTCATTCAACGCTTCGGCTTTAAAGAGAAGCACCTCGGCATAGCGGTCTAATATTTTGTCACTGCCCGACCATACTCCTACCGCATTGGGATCCAAACCATATTTCAACGGTAAAGCCCCAATATCGCCGGTAGCCCTTAAATCAATGGTATTTCCCGATTTATTTTGGTATTCAGCCCAAATAAGATTTCTTCTTTTATCATTTTCCCGGAAACTGTCATAGAAATCCCACGGTATCCGGTGTCCGTTCCATCCATCCAGGCTATTCCCGTAAGGAGAAGCGAAATCACCCGGCAATACATTCGTATGCGTATGAGAACCATAATCGGCTAAAGGCTCGCTTACCAGTGAAAAAATGATTTCCCTGTTCTTTTCATTATTAACAGAGAATATTCCTTCATAATCTGTTTCCAGGCGATAGTGGTTTAGCCCGATGATTTCGTTGGCTAAGGATAAAGCATCCTGCCATTGCCGGTGATGCATATAATATTTTAACAGATAATGCAGTGCGGCTCCTTTTGTAACGCGCCCGAACTGAGCGTGCTCAACAGGCAGCGCATCGGCTGCGGCTCGTAATTCCGTTACTAAAAATTGCCGCACCGATTCTGCGTCAGGCCTTTCCGGCTTATAGTCGGGGTCGGGGTTCAGCGCATTTTCTCTGTCGAGGATCAGAGGCATCGGCCCATACAAGCGATAGATATCATAAACAAAGAAAGCCCTGAGCGCTCTTACTTGAGCGTAATAAACGCTTTTATCCTTTTCTTCCACCGGAGAGTCTTCAATGCAAGCCATGGTATAAGTGCATAATGTGACAGAGGGAGCGATATCGTTGTAAAAGCCGGTTGTCATCTTTTCATCCACCCAACTGCCATTCAAGAAAGCATTCCAAGCCCATTTGACAGTCCATTCTCCTGTCGATATTTCATCCATAACGAAAGAGCTACCGTCGGAAAACATGTATGGCGCCCAACCGCCCAGTCTCATTTTATGATAAATGGTTGTAGTGGCAGCATCAATATCCTGTGTTGTTTTATAAAAATCGGAAGTTGATATAAAACTATACAAATTGGGATCCAGATCTCCTTCGCAGGAGGATAGGGAAAGTGCGCCAAACAAGCAAACGATATATTTAATTATCTTTTTCATAATGCTATTACTTAAAATTTAATGTCAACTCCTAAAGAAAAAGTTCTTTGTTGAGGATATGAAGCCCGTTCTATTTCCACTTCCGGGTCAAATCCTCCATAACTTGTAACAGTAAATAGATTTTCTCCGGCTACGAAAAAGCGGATATCATAACCCCATTCAGGTTTAAAGAAGCGAGGAACCTTATAGCCTAATGTTAAGCTTTTCAAACGGATAAATGAAGCTTTCTCCCATTGGTTTCCGATCCCGCCGTAATTATCGTAAGCGCTGACTTCTCCACCGGGCATATTCGAATCCATGTTCGTTGAAGTCCACCTGTTTTCAATTTCTTTCAGATAATTGTAATTGTCTCTCAACATCTGCACTCCATAGCTCCCATACACGTTATGTTCGACTTTTGTAGATGGCCATCTGTATCCGCCAGCCGAGGCATAGAGGAATATATTCAGATCAAAGTTTTTGTAAGTAAAGTAATTGTTGAATCCCACTGTGAATTCAGGAGCGGTAGTCCCAAGAAATACGGCATCCGCTTCGTCCAGTCTTCCGTCAGGTGTTCCTGTCAGATTTCCATTTTCGTCTTTTCCGTTTATGTCTTTGTATTTCTGTTGCCCGGGAACAAGTCCGGGTTGTGCAGGTGTCTCTTCTTTCGGTTGTTTGATTCCGTCTTTAATAAAAGAATAAATAGCCGTGAGTGGTTCTTTTTCCGTTTGATAAGAACGCAGTATAACTTTCGGATCTCGATTCAACCATCTGTCGCGATAAGACGTATAGGTAAGAGTTGATTCCCAATGCAACGGCCCTGTCAGATTAATGGTATGCAGGGAGGCTTCTATCCCTTTGCTTTCCGTTTTTCCGATATTGGAATATATGCCTGAAACAATAGAGGTGTGAGGAAGCGCTCTCCAGCTAAGCAAATCTTTAACCTGTTTATAAAACAAATCAATACTTCCGCTCAATCTGTTTTTCAACAATCCGAAATCGAATCCTGCGTTCATTTCCGTTGTTGTTTCCCATTTCAAATTCGGATTCCCCAAATTAGTCAATGATATACCCCGTTTTTCTACTCCATCGAAATAGTAGTTTTGCCCTGTATAGCGATAAGTAGCAGAAGCCGCTTCATTCGGTATATTTTCATTTCCGACTTGTCCGGCGCTTAAACGAAGTTTCAAGTCGGATATCCAATTTATATTACGTATAAAGTCTTCATTAATAGCCCTCCAGGCAAATGCTCCGGACGGGAAAAATGCGTGTTGGTTATTTTTTCCAAAACGATCACTGCCGTCGATACGCGCTGTAAACGTAAAAAGGTATTTGTCGTCTAACGCATATTGTAACCGGGTGAAATAAGAAGCAATCACATGTCGGCTAGTCCACGAACTGACAATCGGCGTTTCTTCGCCGGCTCCCAAATTGTGCCATAGCAGGTTGTCCGTTGAAAAACGTTTGGCATTGGTGTAATTCCCTTCGTCATTTTGCTGCTGGTACGAGTATCCTACAAGCGACAACAGCCGGTGCCTGTCGTTAAATGTCTTTTGGAAGTTTAAAACTACATCAAATAAATAGTCCATCCTGCGGATAGAATTAATATTGGCATCACCTCCTACCTGGCTTCCATAACGAGTTGTCTGCGGATAATAATTTTGTCTTTTACCATCCCGGATATCAGCCCCGCCCGATACTTTCAGCCAAAAAATATCTTTAACGAAATGGACATTCGAAAATGCAGAAACAAGAAAACGTAAATTACGGGTATTGTCATGAATATCGAGATAAGATAAAGGGTGATTCAAAAGAGCCTGCTGTGGATCTTCTACCCATTTCCCATCGGGTAGCCGCTGTGGTTTCACCAGCGGGCTGTAATTCAAGGCGGATTCGATAATTCCGGCCGAAGCATCACGTCCGCCGCCTAACGTCGCATTTTTTTCATTGACCATTGTTGCCATTGTTGAAACTCCATAATCCCACCAACCGGTAATTTTCTGGTCGAAATTATAGCGAAGCGTGTATCGTTCCAAGCCGGAAGTTTTCACCACTCCTTCATGGTCAAAGTAGTTGAAGGAGAAGAGAGATTTTATACTTTCACTGCCACTTGTTATTGTCAGGTTATGCTGGTTTATACGTCCTGTTTGAGTTACCAGATCATACCAATTTGTTCCAACCCCTGCCTGATTAATCTCTTCCTGCGAATACTTGGGAACATAAACCATACTCTCCGGGCTTGCATCTCCGTAAGGTTGCATCCGGTTGTTTTGCAGAAATAATTCACGGTTGTATTTCTCTTGCTCTACCATGAACGCCTGCGCGTCCAGCAGTTCCGGTTTGTTTATGATATTTTGTATGGAGGTGTTAAACGAGTATTCTACTTTTGTTTTCCCCGTAACTCCCCTTTTCGTTGTTATCAATACCACGCCATTGGCTGCCCGTGCTCCATAAATAGCGGTAGCCGAAGCGTCTTTCAGTATTTCTATGGATGCAATATCATTGGCGTTCAAATCATTCAATAAACTCCTTGAACCGGCATTCCATTGATTGCCGCTACCGGGAGAAACACCTGCATTTACAACAGGAAATCCATCTATTACATATAGTGGTTCGTTACCTGCTCCGACAGAGGCGGCTCCGCGTATCAATATGGATATGCCGCCTCCCGGCTGTGCGCTGTTTTGGCTGACTGTCAGGCCTGCCGCTTTACCCATCAACATTCCTGAAACATCCGTAGATGACATTTTCATAAGGTCGTTCGGTTTTACGGTTGCAATAGCAGCGTTCACATCGCTTTTCTTCATACTGCCATACCCTACGACTACGATTTCATCCAATGCTCTAACATCTTCCTTTAGCTGAACAGTTTGGTAATTATTTCCCGGTAATGCCAATGTATTGTAGCCGATATACGAAATCAGTATTTCGCTACCCGGATTAATCTCCAGATTGAAATCTCCGTTGTAATCGCTTACAGTTCCGTTAGTGGTTCCTTTTTCCATGACCGTTGCACCGACAACAGGCTCTCCGCGCTCATCCAATACTCTTCCTGTTGTCTTCTTTTTTGCATTGCCAGATAGAATATTGATTTTCTTAATGGCGATGGTATTTCCTGTTTTGATAAATTCAAACCCTTTGCCGGGAAGGATTTTATTCAACAGGCTTTCAATAGATTCGTTCCGGACAGATAGCGTAATGTCT
>JAITVG010000050.1 GCA_031285925.1 Tannerellaceae bacterium | reverse complement strand
GAGTATTATTTCCGCAACCAGCTGGTGCTCGACCTGAGCAATCCGAAGGTGCAGGATTTTGTTTTCGGCATCGTAGACGACCTGATGACCAAAAATCCGGGGATCGCCTACTTCAAGTGGGACTGCAACAGCCCGATCACCAATATCTATTCCCCTTATCTGAAGGACAAACAGTCGCACATCTACATCAATCACGTTCGCGGACTGTATAATATTCTGGACAGGGTAAAGGCAAAATACCCGAATCTCCCCATGATGCTCTGCTCCGGTGGCGGTGGCCGTTCGGACTACAAGGCGCTGGAATACTTCACCGAATTTTGGCCGAGCGACAATACCGACGGCGTGGAGCGTATCTTTATACAGTGGGGATACAGCCACTTCTTCCCGTCCAAAACCCTTTCGGCGCACGTAACCTCGTGGGGCAAGCAACCGGTGAAGTTCCGTACCGACGTGGCTTCGATGTGCAAGCTTGGTTTCGACATCCGTATCAATGAAATGTCCGAACCCGAACAGCAGTATTGCCGCGAGGTGGTGAAGAACTTCAAGCGTCTGCAACCCGTCATCCTCGATGGCGACCTTTACCGTCTGGTATCGCCCTACGAAGGCGACCACTCCTCCGTCATGTATGTCGATGAGGCAAAGGACAAGTCGGTACTCTACGCCTTCGACATTCATCCGCGCTATGCCGAAATCACGCAGCCGGTTCGTTTGCAGGGACTCGATGCGGAAGCCCAATACAGGATCGAAGAGATCAATCTGATCCCGGGCAGCCGCCCCATGCGCGTAAGCGGCCAGACTTATTCGGGCGACTACCTGATGAAAGTCGGATTGCCGCTGCTGTCGAGCCGTCACCTGACAAGCCACGTGTTCGAGATCAGCAAGGTGCGGTAGTAGCCGTAATCTGTACTGTATGTGATAAATATGAACCGGAAAAGGGGGAACCCTTTTCCGGTTCATATTTTATATATAACTGAATAGGACTTTTCCTTTTTTGCCGTGTCATTTATTAAATCGATTTGTAATAATGAAAAAAAACACAGACATAAAGGAATATATAATGGCTCATTTTATAAACCATGAAGGGGATGAACCGATCGATCCGGTACTGATCAGCTGGTTGGAAGATGATTCGTACAAAAATAAGTATAACCTCAAAAACAAATCAGCCTATGGAATAAACCACAAATAACAAAAACGGGAAATGCCCGGCATTTTTCTTGCTTAATTTTTTTCTAATCAAGTGTTCTTGAACACTATTGTTAACTAACAAACAAATTATAGACACATGAAATTATTGAATATTATAAAGGTCACTGCCTTTATCTTGATCGCTTTTTCGCTCAATATTTCGGCCTCTTTGTATTCTCAAAAAACAAAATTATCACTGGCTGTCAGCAACCAGAGCATCAAGGAAATCCTTTTCCTGATAGAGAATCAGTCCGAGTTCCGGTTTATCTACGAAAGCGGGAAAGTTGATTTGGAAAAGAGTGTTTCCATGCACGTCAAGGATCAAACAGTAGAAACTATCCTTGAAAACCTGTTTAAAAATGAGGCCGTACATTATGAGATTACGGAAAGTAATCTGATATTGATCAATCCGTCGGGGAATAAAAGCTATTATTATGGCGCACCTGAATCCTCACAACAAAAAAGAACGGTTACAGGAACGGTTATCGATCAAAACGGAGAACCGGTAATTGGCGCCAATGTGGTAGAAAAGGGTACGACCAACGGTACGATTACGGACATAGGAGGTAACTTCGCCCTCCCGGTATCGGGCAACGCCCAACTGGTCATTTCCTATATCGGTTATATGACACAGGAGATTGCGGTAGGCTCGCAAACAACCCTTGCCATAGCGCTGAAGGAAGACAGCCAGTCGCTTGACGAAGTGGTGGTGGTAGGCTACGGTACTGCCCGCAAGAGTGATTTGACGGGATCCATAGCATCCCTAAGTGGCGACCGTCTGAACAAGCAGGCCAATCCGAATCTCTCCGCGCAGTTGCAGGGGCAGATGGCGGGAGTACAGGTTATGCGTTCTTCAGGTGACCAATCCTCTTCGGGTTCCATCCGCGTTCGCGGTGTGACGACCATGGGTACCAGTGATCCGCTGGTTATTATCGACGGTATCCCCGGTTCGCTCGACGATGTGACACCATCCGAAGTGCAGAATATTCAGGTGCTGAAAGATGCAGCCTCGTCGGCCATCTACGGTTCAAGAGCCGCGGCAGGTGTTATTCTCGTTACCACCAGGAAAGCCAAGAGCAACGAGTTCAGAATGACCTACAACTTTGAGTATGGCATCAACATTCCCACCGAAATACCCAAATATGCCGGCATTGAGGATTATATGACATCCCTCAACGAGTTAACTTACAACGATGGTGGCCAGAAAGACCTCTATGGAGTCTATTCGCAGGAAGAGATAAATTCTTATCGGGCTAATCATGCTGCGGATCCCGATCGCTATCCTATGACCGACTGGCAGGACCTGGTCATCAACAAACAGAGTGATCAACAACACCATACTTTCACCCTTTCCGGCGGAACCGAGAAGTTGCTGTCGAGACTCAGCCTCGACTACTTTTCGGGAACTTCACTCACTCCCGGGAGGAAGTTCGAGCGAATCAACGCCCGTGTCAACAACGAATACAAAATCAACAATTGGATCACTGCCAAGGTGGACATGAGCATACGCTTCAATGATCGCGACATTCCTGCAGACAATCCTGTCTACTGGACGCACTACTCTCAACCGACCACGGCAGCTTTATGGTCGAACGGTCTGGTAGCTCAGGGCCGCGACGGTGAGAACCCTTATGCGAAAACATATCTCTCAGGCACGCAGAAACAGCGCCGTTTTGGATTCACCGGCAAGATCGGCATCGATTTAACTCCGTTCGAGGGTTTGACAATCTCGGCTGTCGCCGCCCCCACATACTACACCTACAAGAATAAAGACTTTAACACAAAGTACAACTTGTATGATGTGAACGGCAATATATATCCGAATAACTCGACGACAAATCTGAGAGAGGATCGCAACGAAAGCAACAACTTCACCTTTCAGTTGTATGCAAACTACAGCAAGATGTTCGGAAGGCATTCGCTCAATTTCATGGCCGGTTATGAGGATTACATGAATCAGTGGGAAAATCTGGGCGCGTGGCGTAACAATTACCTACTCTCGTCGTATCCTTACCTGAACCTCGGCCCCGCGGATCAACAGTACAATAACGGCAAAGCAGGACACAACGCATATAGTTCTTATTTTGGGCGTATAATGTATTCTTGGGCAAATCGCTACATGCTTCAAATGAATATCCGTACTGACGGTTCTTCGCGCTTTGCCGTCGGACACCGCTGGGGAACTTTTCCATCAATTTCAGCCGGTTGGGTGATCTCGGAAGAGAACTGGATGAAAGATAACGGCGTGTTCGACTTCCTGAAACTGCGCGCTTCGATCGGCCAGCTGGGCAATGAACGCCTCGTCGATTCTAATAACAATCCGATAGAATTCCCCTATATGGCTGCATTGGAGTTCAGCAACGCCTATATTGGGAACAAAGTTACCGGCATATCCGATCCCAACCAGATCGCCTACCAGATGACTTATGCATTTGAGAGCATCACTTGGGAAACCACTACCACCTACGGTATTGGCCTTGACGCCAACTTCTTACAAAACCGTCTGCGCCTAATTGCCGACTGGTACTACAAGAAAACCGAAGACATGCTGCTCGTGATGAACTTTCCTAAATATGTGGGATACAACGCGCCTCATCAGAACGCCGGCATCATGAACACCAGGGGCTGGGACATGGAACTCGCATGGAACGACCACGCCGGGGATTTCAACTACGGCGCAAGTTTCAATATCTCCGACTACCGCTCCAGGATGGGTTATCTGGGTGATCTCCGAAAATTTGACGATAACCGTATTACAGAGGCCGGATCATATTTTCAGGAATGGTACCTCTATAAAAGCAATGGACTGTTCGTAAATGAAGCCTCTATGCTGAATCCGGATGGCTCGAAGGTTCCGGTGATGGGCAACCAAGGTGTCGGTACGATCCGGTTCACTGATATCGACGGGGATGGCAATATCACAGGCGATAAGGACCGTGTACGCAGCGGCAACTCGCTTCCGCAGATGCAATACGGCGGCTCATTATGGGCAAGCTATAAAGGTTTTGATTTCAATTTAGCATTCCAGGGTATTGGCAAATGGATGAAGATGATCCATACCACCACGGTACGTCCGCTTGAGTGGGGTTGGGCTCAAGTACCCGAAGTTCTGATAGGTAACCACTGGAGCCCCTACAATACCGATGAACAGAATGCGAAGATGAGATTCCCGAAAATGTCATGGGGTTCTCAGGGACAACTCTATGGCGCTTACGATTACTGGTTATACAATGCAGCCTATATGAGGATTAAGAATATGACGCTGGGGTACACTATCCCGCAGAAAATTACACAGAAGTTCAAGGTGAATAATCTTAGGCTATATCTCAGTGCCAATGACCTGCCCGCTTTCCATTTAGGTAGTGGCCGTATCCCGGGCTGGGATCCGGAACAGGCGATTGATCAGGATTACCTCACAACCTCTTATATATTTGGTGTGAACTTAACTTTCTAATAAATAACATTATGAAGAAGAATATATTAAAAGTTATTGCCGCAGTATCGGCTAGCGTTCTAATGTTGTCGTGTGCGGATCTCAATCTGAAACCCCTTTCGGAGGGATCGAGCGGTAACTGGTACAATAACGACGAAGAGTTTTTGATGTCGCTCAATGACCTGTTGAGGAAGGAATTTTTTCCTGTCGACCCGATGCCGATAGACGACGACATGCTCAGTCGCAATGGCCAGGAGGAGATCAAGAATGGAAACATGAATTCACAGTCGGGTATGGCTTCGAACAGATGGCAAACACAGTACAAGGCTATTTCCCGCGCTCTGAAAATCCTTAGCGCTGTTCGGAGTCACGAAGGGAACATTCTTGAAGCCAATCTAAAACAATACGAGGGTGAAGCGCTGTTTCATATCGGTTTTTCGTATGCCCTGTTAGCCACTTACTATGGCGATGTGGTTCTTGATAAGGAGGGTATGGCCCTTGATGCGGCCTACAGTGCAACCCGCTCGCCCAAGAGCGAAGTGTTGGCCTACGCCTGGGAATGCCTCGACGCTGCGGCAGAGTTGCTGCCGGCCAACACCTCTCCCCAACTTAGGCCTACATCAGGAGCCGCTTTGGCATTTAAGGTTCGTTTCGCTCTTTTCCACGGTGAGTACCAGCTTGCGATTGATGCCGCGGAAAAGTTGATGAGTGCCGGTACGTATTCGTTGGAAGAAAATTATGGAGAGCTGTTTCAGAAGCCGTATTCCCCCGAGTTGATCTGGTTCTTCCAGGGCAACAAAGACCTGCGGGTCGAAAGCAATGAAATGTTCCATACGCTCAACAACTACACCACCCGCATAATTGGTGGCGCCTGCAACAGGGGGCCGTCGATCCAACTGGTTTGTTC
>JAITVG010000250.1 GCA_031285925.1 Tannerellaceae bacterium | reverse complement strand
AAAAGTTGTATGTTTTTTGCCTGTTTCTGGGTATTCCATTTAAACTCGAAAGCAGAAATTTTATCGCCGTTTTCTTCAATATAATCAATTTCCTGCTGTTCGGTAGTGCGCCAAAAATAAGACTTAGCAAACGGTTCGCTAAAATTATTTCTCTTTAATCGCTCGGAAATCATAAAATTTTCCCACAAATCGCCTGTATCTTGCCGAAGATTCGGCGGATTGAAACTGTTGATAATGGCGTTGCGAATGCCGTTATCCCAAAAATAGATTTTTTTGGCAAACTTCAATTCATTGCGCAAATTACGGCTGAAACTGCCAAGCGTGAAAATAACAAACCCGCGTTCCAAAACCTCAATGTACGATTTTACTGTATTTTTATCTATGCCGAGCAAACCGGCAAGTTCGGTATAGGAAATCTCGCTGCCAATCTGCAAGGCAAGGGCTTTCAGTAAATTTTCAAGTATTTCGGGCTTTTTGATTTTGGCAAAAGCAAGCAAATCGCGGTAAAGATAACTGTCTACCAGCTGTTTTAGCCGTTCTTTTTCCTGTGCAGGGTGCATGATAATTTCGGGGTACATTCCGTAAACCAGCCGCAATTCCAGTTGTTTCAATGCTTTTACATACCCTTCCGTTTGCTCAAATTCGCGCCACGAAATAGGATATAAAACATATTCCCATTTTCGTCCCGTGAGCGATTCCGACAAGCTGTTTTTGATTTCAAACGCCGACGATCCGCTGACAATCAGCTGTACATCCTTGAATTTATCTACAATAATTTTTGCGATCAACCCAATGTTTTCAATACGTTGCGCCTCGTCTATGAAAACAATTTTGTGATTGTCGATAATGTTGTGAATATTTTCAGTATTGCTGTCGGCCAGTAAATTGCGCACAAAACTGTCGTCGCCGTCAAGCAAAAGTACATTACTATACGTTTCAAGCACTTTGTTAATGACAGTCGTTTTACCTGTTTGCCGTGCGCCGATAACAATTATCGCCTTACCCGAAAACATTTTGGAAGCAAAAACATTTTCAATTTCACGCTTAATCATAACCTTAAAGATTTTCGACAAAGGTAATATTCTTTCGCCAATTCACCAAATTCGGTGTAATTCGGTGAATGCCATTCACCGAATATTGCCTATTTCGGTGAATGTCTTTCACTGAAATCAGTTTATTTCGGTGAATGGCTTTCGCTGAAATAGTATATTACCGGCTCATCACGCTCCACACAATACCGAACCTGTCCTTAACCATTCCATACATCGGACTGTAAAACGTGGGCTGTGCATCGCAGAAAACCTCTCCGTCGACGCTTAGTTTGCCGAATACTTCTTTCACCTTTTCGGGCGAATCGTAGACTGCCGTCAGCGAAAGCATCTCGCCGGCTGCAAGTTCGCCTTCGGGTGTGTCGCCTATCCACACGGGCACGCCCTCAATTGTCATTTCGCTGTGAAGCACATAGTTCTCTATTTCGGGCGTAACCGTAAAGTTTTCGCTTGCCGGCATATCCTTGAAATAAAATACCTGTTTGTTTTGCACATCAAAAACCGTTTCGTAAAAGGCGATCACTTCGCTTGCCTTTCCGTTGAAGTTCAAAAAAGGAATAATCATGTTGCTTTAATTTTTAAAAGGTTATTTATCTGCTCTGTTCCGGTTTACTTAATACCCAGTTTTGCGCGGATTTCTTTCGGAAGCGCGTCTTTATGAACTACAATATCCATCGTCTTGTAGCGGGCAAAGGCTTCCGATACGTACCAGAGCCCGCTGTACTTGCCGGTGGTTCCCCAAGAGTTTTTCACCATATAGAACTTCTTTCCTTCCTGATCCTTGGCGATACCGTAGATTTGCATACCGTGATCATCCGTAGTCTGGTAGTTGTCGTAGGCCTCCTGACGCATCTCCTGCGTCGCCCACACCTCTTTAATTCCCGGATTTTCCATCATCTTTCTGACCTCGCTGACCTTCTCCGTTGCACTCAAGCCCACCCAGCGTTCCTGATCCGAACCGGATGTTTCCATCGCTTCCATATCCGGAGCCAGGCCGATACCGTCGCGTGTGAAGCCGGTTTCGCTCACATCGGAAGCCCAGGCTATGGTGAAGCCGGTATTGACGGCATGATCGAAGACCTGCATCAACTCGTCGATGGGCAGATTATAGGAGGAAGACCAACGCCAATTGTCAGGAATCTCCAAAGCAAAGCGGCTGTAAAACGGATAGTGCGAATAGGAGGTCAGCGACACATAGTCGTCCATGTTCGTCAAACCCAGCTCCCGGGCATAGCTCGACGGTGTATACTCTTTTCCCCGGTAGGTGAACTTTTCGGGCAAAGCGCCCAGGTAGGCGTCGGCAATTCCGGCGAAGCCTTTTTGCCAGACGGGGGACAGTTTGCGGTTCGGGTTCTTGATGATCGCATCCACATAGCCGCGCATGGCCGACTGCATCTCGCCGTGAACGTGGGCTTCCTCGCCGTATTCCAGACCTTTCATCACCTCCTCCGGAACAATACCGTAGTGCTTTACGGCATAGATCACGTCGTCGAACGCTCCACCTTCGCCGAACTCCAGGTTGCCGTGCAGGCGGACGTACTTCTCGGCCTTGTCCCGGTAGGTATGGTTCACTACGTACATTTCCGACAGATTGTGCTCTCCCTTTCCCGTGCGGATCAGTTCGGATTCGAGAAAGGCAAGCGTGGAAAAGCACCAGCACGTGCCCGTTCTGTTTTGATTCTGCACCGGAGTGATTTTAAGCTCCTTGACCGGTGTAAACACATAACCGCCGTTTTCCTGCGCTCCGGCGGTGGAGAGCGCGCATGTCAATAGCATTGCTGCTGCAACTAACTTCTTCATTTATTATATATTTAAGTATGATTTTCCGGATGCAAATATACACTTTCTTAGCCGAATAAGCGGCGGAAGGCTTCTTCCACCTTTCTTGCCTGAAGGATTTCGATCTTGCTTTTTGAAACGTCGAAGCCTTTCAGGTTATTATGGGGTATCAGGATACGCGAAAAGCCGAGCCGTTCGGCTTCGCGGATGCGCTGCTCGATGCGGTTTACCGGGCGGATTTCGCCCGAAAGACCTACTTCGCCGGCCAGACAGGTGCCGGGTTCGAGGCTGATGTCGAGGCTGGAGGAGAGGATGGCGCTTATGACGGCCAGGTCGGTGGCCGGGTCGTTTACGCGCAGTCCGCCGGCGATGTTGAGAAAAACATCCTTCTGTCCGAGTTTGAATCCGGCACGCTTTTCCAGAACGGCCAGTAGCATGTTCGTGCGGCGGAGGTCGAATCCGGTGGCGCTGCGCTGGGGAGTGCCGTAGACGGCGGTGCTGACCAGCGCCTGTGTTTCGATCAGAAACGGACGAAGCCCCTCTACTGCGGCAGCAATGGCCACGCCGCTCAGCCCCTCATGGCCGTGAGAGAGGAGCAGTTCCGAGGGGTTGTCCACTTCGCGCAGCCCGTCCTGCCGCATCTCGTAGATACCGAGTTCGGAGGTGCTTCCGAAGCGGTTTTTTATGCTTCGCAATATGCGATAGATATGATGCCGGTCGCCTTCAAACTGCAAGACGGTATCGACGATATGCTCCAGCACCTTCGGTCCGGCGATGCTCCCTTCCTTATTTATATGTCCGATGAGCAACACCGGTACGCCGCTCTCCTTGGCGTACTTCAAAATGGCGGCGCTGCATTCTCGCACCTGCGAAACGCTTCCGGGCGAGGATTCGATGGTTTCGGTGAAAACGGTCTGTATCGAGTCCACGATGATCAGGTCGGGACGGATATTTTGTGCCTGCACGAAGATCTGTTCCAGATTTGTTTCGCAGAGCACGAAGCACTGGTTTTCGTCCGCCGAGAGGCGGTCGGCACGCAGTTTGAGCTGACGGCTGCTTTCTTCGCCCGACACGTAGAGCGTCTTCAGCCCCTTGATTCCCAACACGGTTTGCAGCACGAGCGTGGATTTCCCGATGCCCGGTTCGCCGCCGATCAGCACGAGCGACCCCCTCACCAGCCCACCGCCCAGCACACGGTTGAGCTCGCCGTTCCTCAAGTCGATGCGTTCTTCCTCTTCCACCGTTACATCTCTGAGCAACACGGGGCGGGCTTTTTCTCCCCCCCCCAATCCCGTCGCTATTCGCCCGGCGGCCGGTTTCCCGGCTACGACCTCTTCCACGTAGGAATTCCATTCGCCGCAGGCGGGACATTTCCCGATCCATTTCGGAGAATCCGCCCCGCAGGCGGAACACACGTATACTGTTTTTGCTTTTGCCATTCTGTTTGTTTTTATTGCCCGTTGGGCACGTAAAGGTATGAATTATATGCAGATAATGATAAACGGAGCGCAGAGGATGGGGGAAAAAACACCTGTGGATGCAGCGGGAAAAAGAATTGTACTATATTTGCGTATTCACTTAATATTTAATGATTATGAAAGGTACGAAAATCTTTTTTTCACTTCTTCTTCTTGTCGGAACGGCATTGTTTTCAACTTCTTTTGCGCAGCAGGCTGGATCGCCCCTTCGGGTGGCTGTGGCCGGAGTGTCGCATGGTCATTTGGGCGATGTAACGTCGCGCGTGGAAAGGGGCGACTTCGTTGTGGTAGGCGTCTACGAGGCCGACGACGAGATCCGCGCCAACAACGGGCTCTACCGTAAGCTCGATCATTCCCTCTTTTATGCTTCCCTGCCGGAAATGCTGGACAAAACCCGCCCGGAAGTGGCCGTGGCCTACGGCTCGATCTACGATCATCTGGCCGTGGTTGAGGCCTGTGCGCCGCGAGGCATCCACGTAATGGTGGAGAAACCGCTGGCCGTAAATACGGAACATGCCCGCCGGATGGCGGAACTCGCCCGCAAGCATGGAATAAAGATCATAACGAACTACGAAACGACCTGGTATCCTACCAATCACGAGGCCAAGCGAATGATAGACAACGGCCTTATCGGCGAGATTACGCGCATTAATGTTTACGACGGACATCAGGGGCCGTTCGAGATCGGTTGCGGGAAGTATTTCACCGACTGGCTTACCGATCCGGTGAAGAACGGGGGCGGAGCCGTGATCGACTTCGGATGCTACGGCGCGAATCTGGTTACCTGGCTGATGAAAGGAGAGCGCCCGGTGAGCGTCTACGCCGTATTGAAACAGCAGAAGCCGAACGTTTATCCCAAGGTGGACGACGACGCGACCATCATCGTTGAATATCCCAATGCCACCGTGCAGATCATGGCTTCGTGGAACTGGCCGCAAGGGCGCAAGGACATGCACGTATACGGAAGCAAAGGGTACATCTATCAAGACACCAAGGATAAGATGCGCGTCTATGCCGACCGCAAGCTCACAACCCCGACGCCCACGGCTCTCGAAGCGCCCTACAATGACGTGTTTCGCTACCTCAAGGCCGTCGTTCGCGAAGAAATAAAGCCGGATGCCTACGATCTGTCGGCTCTCGACAACAATCTGATCGTCGTGGAAATACTGGAAGCCGCCATCCGCAGCCACAAAACAGGGGAGGTTATAAAGCTCCGCTAAGCATTTATGCCCGAATCGGACTACATACATAGCTTCAACAGGCTCTATCTCGACTACAAGCCGCGCTTCGTTCACTTTGCCAGCACGTATACCGGCGACCGGGAAACGGCGGAAGATATTGTGATCGACAGCCTGGCGTATTACTGGGAACGGCGTCGCGAACTCGAAAGCGACGCCAACATTCCCGCCTACATCCTGAAGGTTATCAAGAATCGTTGCCTCAACCACCTGCAACGCGAACGCACGAAGCAGGAAGCCGTGGCCTACCTTGCCCAATGCGAGGGCTGGGAGCTTCAACTGCGCATCGCCACCCTCGAAGCCTGCAACCCGGAGAAGCTGTTCTCAAAGGAAGTACAATATATTATAGAGAAGACGCTGGATTCGCTCCCTCCGCTGTCGCGGGAGATCTTTATCCGCTGCAAATTCGAGAACCGGTCGCACAGGGAAGTGGCCGACGCCATGAACCTTTCCGTGAAAAGCATCGAATATCATATCACAAAAACGCTGAAAGCGCTGCGCACTGCCCTCCGGGATTATTTCCCGGCCATACTGCTTTTCTGGTAAATCCTTAGAACCTTACGTCGATACCTCCAAGTATAACGATTCCCGGCATCGGGTATCCGTCGGCGGTTTGATAGGAGGTACCCGTCAGATTCTCCCCGTTTATGAAGAAAGTGAAGCGGTCTGCCGGCTTCCAGGATACTTTGCAATTCAGCAAAGCATAGCTCTCCATCACGTCCTTGCCGTCTACTGTTGCCATATACAGGCCGTCTACATACTGGAAGTTCGGGGCGATCCGGAACCCTCCCACGTTCCAGTCGATGCCGGCAAACAGCTTGTGTTTGGGCGCAAGGCCGGAGATTCGGGTGTCTGTGTGCAGGAAGCTGTAATTAGTCCGCAGTCGCAAGGCAGGAGAGAGGTTGTAGTTTACGGCGAAGTCGATACCCTTGTTGGTAAATTTGCCGGTGTTTATGTTTTTGGGGCCGTCTTCTCCCCGAACAACTGCGATCATGTTCTTGCCCTTGGCAACGTATGCTGTAAGCTCAATGTTCAGTTGATCGTTCAAAAGGGATTGCAGGTAAGAGAGGTCGTAGTTCCACATGCTTTCCGGTTTCAGCTCGGGATTGGCGGGCATGAACATGTAGAGTTCGCGGAGATTCGGGCTGCGGAAGCCTTTAGAGGCCGATAGCTTGAGGGCGGTTCCCTCCAGTGGCTGATAAGACAGACCGGCCTGCGGGATCCATTCGTTGCCGAAAGCTTCATTGTTTTCCAGTCGCACACCGGCGTTGGCGCTCAGCTTTTCGGAAATGGCCTGCTGGATGACTGCATAACCGGCTGTTTCGTTTATTGTTTTGTCTATCATTCTTCCTTCGTCCACCGTTTCTCCCGGTTTGCTTTCATTCCACGCATAGCCGCCCCACTGCTTGAAGTCCACTCCGAGCGTGATCTGGTTGCCGGCAAACAGATTGAAAGATTCGAAGAGAGCCACCCCGCGATTGAAATCTTTCGAGCGGAACAGATAGTTGCCCGCCACGCCGTTTTGCCAGCCGTCGTCTATCGTGTGTGCTCCCTGATTGTAGAACACTTGAAGCGCTCCACTCATGGATTCATACCGGTTGTTAAGCGAAGCGGAATAAGTTGTCCTGAAGGCTTTCGCCCAGTTCTCGATCGCCGGCACTGCAACTGTACCGGGGTTGGTCACTTTGAAGTCGGCAATGATCGCACTGACATTGGCGTTCCAATTAACAGAGAAATCATATCCGGCGCGGATGTAGCCGTTTGTGATATAAAAGGCGGAGTTGTCGCGGTGGCCGTCCGAGCGGTCGTGGTTTGCCGAGGCGTACAGATTCAGTTTGTTCTTTCTGAGGCCGGCATTCGCCGAATACTTCTGGGTATTGTATGATCCGTACATCACGCGGGCTTTTCCGTGCACTCCGTCTTCCTTGGCCTTGCGGGTAATCACGTTCACGACGCCGCCCATAGCGTTCGATCCGTAGAGCAAAGAGCCGGGGCCGCGAATGACTTCAACCTTTTCTGCATCGGAAGCGACATAAATATCGGGAACATTGTGTCCAAAGATACCTGCCCATACCGGTTGTCCGTCGAAGAGCATCAGCACTTTGCCCACCCCGCCTACTCCGTGAATGGAAACAGACCCTGCCGATCCGTTACCTATACCGTATCCTGTTACGCTTCTTTCCGTCACAAAAACACCCGGCACTTCTTCGGAGAGCACCGACAATACGCCCGTTTCGGCAGTTTCATCCAGCACGGCACGGTTTACGACGGAAACAGTCAGTGGAATCCTGTTCTTGCTCACTTCCGTTTTCGTTGCCGAAACCACCACTTCTTTCAAGCTAACCAAACTGTCTACCGGCTGCGGATCATCCGCAACAGCCTGTAATTTAAAGGGGAGGATAAGTAAAATTGCACACAAACTAAAAATAATTGTCTTTTTCATTGTCTATAAATTCCATTAATCGTTTTATCAGGGCGTAAAAGTAACACAATATTCGGAAACGGTGACACGAAGCAGGCGATAATTCAAGGTAAATGCTTCTATTCTTCATACTAATCACCCGGAAAGAAAAAACCCGTACGGGTTTTACTGAAAGTCCGTACGGGTTTTACCGAAAGTCCGTACGGGTTTTTTTGAATGTCCGTACGGGTTTTTTTGAGCAGGTCGGAAGGCTTTTAAATTTAGCCGTTCATTGAGGCCAGAAATTCCATATTGTCAAGCGTATTTTCCATGTGTTTCTTTACAAATTCCATCGCTTCGATCGAGTTCATATCCGACAGGTATTTGCGAAGGATCCACATGCGGTTCACCGTAGCGCCATCCTGCAACAGGTCGTCGCGGCGGGTGCTTGAGGCGGTAATATCCACAGAGGGATAGATGCGTTTGTTGGACAGTTTCCGGTCGAGTTGCAGTTCCATATTGCCGGTTCCCTTAAACTCTTCAAAGATAACGTCGTCCATCTTTGAGCCTGTATCCGTCAGCGCCGTAGCCAGAATCGTAAGGCTTCCGCCGTTTTCGATATTGCGGGCTGCGCCGAAGAAACGCTTGGGCTTTTGCAGTGCGTTGGCGTCTACACCTCCGGAAAGCACCTTGCCGGATGCCGGCTGCACCGTGTTGTAGGCGCGAGCCAGGCGGGTGATGGAGTCGAGCAGTATAACCACGTCGTGGCCGCATTCTACCATTCGCTTTGCCTTGTTGAGCACAATTTCCGCAATCTTCACGTGGCGTTCGGCCGGCTCGTCGAACGTGGAAGCGATCACTTCGGCATCCACGCTGCGCGCCATGTCGGTAACTTCCTCCGGACGCTCGTCAATCAGTAGGACAATCATATATACCTCCGGATGATTTGCCGCAATTGCATTCGCGATGTCCTTCAGAAGCATCGTCTTACCGGTCTTCGGCTGCGCCACAATCAAACCGCGCTGTCCTTTCCCGATGGGCGAGAAGAGGTCTACCACGCGCACGGCAATCTTGTCGTACACCTTCGGCGCACGGCGGGCGGTCAGCATAAACTTTTCATTCGGGAAAAGCGGAGTTAGGTGATCGAACGGCACCCGGTCGCGCACTTCTTCCGGTGTCCGTCCGTTAATCTTATCGACTTTTACCAGCGGGAAGTACTTCTCTCCTTCCTTCGGCGGACGTATCGGCCCTTCCACCACGTCGCCCGTGCGAAGCCCGAAGAGCTTGATCTGCGACTGGGAAACGTAGATATCATCCGGTGAAGTCAGGTAATTATAGTCTGACGACCGCAGGAAGCCGTAACCGTCAGACATCATTTCCAGCACTCCGGTACCGGTCAGGATGCCGTCGAACTCGTATTGTTTTTCCTGCGGCTGGGCAGGTGCATTGTTTTTCTGATTGTTCTTCTGATTGGGCTGTTTGATTATTTTGACAGGAGGAGCGGTTTGCTGTGTTGCAACTTCCTTGTCTTCCTGCCGCTTCGGTTCGGCTTTCGGCTGTGAAGATGAGAATGGAAATATCTGATCGAGCACGGATTTGGCATCCGGATGGCGGAACACGACACGTTTCGGTTCAGCCCCTTCTGCTGTCGCTGCTGTTTCCGATACCTCTTCCGGCTTTGCTTCCGCAGTATTTACGGGCACTTCGCTTTCGGGTTCTTCTTTCGTCGGCGGCAAAACTTCCGCTTCCGGGCTTGCCGGTGCGGGTGGAGGAAGGATAATTTTCTTTACAGGCGCAGGTGCAACCGGTTCTTCCATTGCCGGCTCGGCGGCTTCCGGTTTGGCAACTGCCGGTTGTTCATTTGTAGCGGCAGGAGGTATGGCTGCCATTACTTTTTCCTTCTTTTCGATGCGTATCCTTTTTTTTCTTTCGGGCTTGGCAATTGTTTTTTCTTCCGGTTTGGTTTCTTTCACTTCCGGCGTTTCATCTTTTGCCGTTTCGACTTTTGCCTGAACTTTCGGTTCTTCCGTGGCAACGTTGTTTTTGGTTTCCGGTTTTGCCTGCTTTTTGGCTTTGGAAGTAGCTGCTCTTTCAGCCTTTAGTTTCGCGCGGTTTTCAGCTATTTTTGCTTCTTTTATCTTATCCTTTTCAACCTGTATACCGGCTAAAGAGATAGCCTGTTCGTCGAGGATACGATAAATCAGTTCTTCTTTTTTGAAACTGCCGGCTTTTTTTATGCCCAACTCTTCTGCTATACTCTGGAGTTCGGGTAAAAGCTTTTCATTCAGTTCTAAAATGTTGTATTTCTGCATATAATGCGGGATTAAAAAATATATAATTTGGTAAGATACATGTGTAGTGCAGGCGTGATGGCCAAACGTGTACAATAATTTTATCTGTGGAGAAAAATCTGCGCAAATGTATAAA
The DNA here is from genome assembly GCA_031285925.1 of Tannerellaceae bacterium. GTDB lineage: Bacteria > Bacteroidota > Bacteroidia > Bacteroidales > Tannerellaceae > QVMG01. The sequence goes on along the minus strand of JAITVG010000250.1, from coordinate 12,396 downwards.
CTTTTTTAGATGCAACAGGTTTTTATACTGTTTTTTTTATGACAAGAACTTCTTTTGTTGTCTTTTCTATACGGAAACGATTATCCGTTCGCTCTCCGACCAGCCAGATCACTTCATCTCCGCTGCATAAAAGCCGGGCGTTCTCCTTTTGAACGCAACTGTATTTATGGTCGGAGAAGTAATCGCTCAGTTTCTTTTTCCCCGTCATGCCGAAGGGGATGAACCAATCTCCTTCTTTCCAACGGCGTAACGTCAGGGGGAAATGGATTTTAGCCCGGTCGAAATACGCGATATTCTTATTCTCCTCAATAGTGAAATCCTTTGTCAAAGTGTGCAGTTCATAAGAAAGATCAATGGGGAGATTATGCAAATCATCCATGCATTCCGGCGTAAAAGAGGAATACTTCTCCATATCGTTCAGTTCGGAAAGCAGCAGGAACTCCCTGTCCTTGACCAGGCGGTAGCCGGGCGAATAAAATGTTTTTCCCGGCTCTCCTCCCAGGGAACCATATATATTATGAATGACAATCCGGTTAAAACCGTATCGCTTCAACAGTTCATACAATACCGTTTCGGGAGCCGGAAAAGCAAGTAATGCGGGAATAGAGATGCGGTTATCGCCGGTAAGCAGGCGGCTGATTGCCTCTTCAATAAAGTGAACATAAATACTCTCCGCCTCGGAAAGATTATCTGCCGAACGGGCAATCGTTTGCCTGACCGACGGATTAATCTGCTCCATTAAAGGCAGTATCCGCAGCCGTATGAAGTTTCGAGTGTAGACATCAGACAGATTAGTGGAGTCTGTAATATAGGTATAGCCTTCCTTTTCAAGCCAGCGGATAATTTCATCCCGGCCTGTGGCCAATAGTGGCCGGACAATGTAACCATTCTTCGGACGGATGCCGGACAGGCCGCGGATTCCGCTTCCACGCATCAGGTTCATCAATAATGTTTCCACACTGTCGTCCCGGTGATGGGCAACAGCGATGGCCTGTGCTTCAAATTCTTTTCGTTTTTCTTCAAACCAACCGTAACGCAACTCGCGGGCGGCCATTTCGATGGAAATATGATTCTCCCCGGCATAACGGGTAGTATCGAAGCCGGTTGAATAGAAAGGGACTTTCAGTTGTGTAGCCAAATTCAGGGAAAACGCTTCATCCCGGTCGGATTCGTCACCCCGAAGGTGGAAATTGCAATGAAGCGCTATACATTTATATCCCAAACGCACCAGAACAACCAGCAAGGCAACCGAGTCGGCTCCTCCGCTTAACCCAACCACGACCGGTTTATTTCCGGCAAGCAGGCTGTTCTTATTAATATATGTATGTATCGCCTGTAACATACGAATAAAAAGGAGGGGAGTCGTTTAAAGAGATTAAACACAGAGGCACAGAGATACAGAGTTTTTTATTTAGCTTATTATCGGAATAATAAAAAACTCCGTATCTCTGTGCCTCTGTGTTTAATTGTGATTATTGGACTTTATTTAGAAAAACAATTGATTACTCTTTCACGCCGGCAAGTTCGGGGTCGATCATAATACGGCCGCAATACTCGCATACGATAATCTTCTTGCGCAATTTGATGTCCATCTGCTTTTGGGGCGGAATCTTGTTGAAGCAACCGCCACAGGCATCGCGCTGAATGTAGACAACAGCCAAACCGTTTCGTGCACCTTTGCGGATGCGTTTAAAGGCAGTCAGCAAACGGGGTTCTATTATTGCTTCCAGTTTTTTTGCCTTTTCGCGAAGTTTTTCTTCTTCCTGCTTCGTTTCGGAAACAATTTCTTCCAATTCTCCTGTTTTCTGCACAAGGTCAGCCTTACGTCCGTCCAACACTTCTGCCAGCTGAACGATTTCTTCGTTCTTTCTTGCTATGGATTCGGTGAACTCGCGTATTTTCTTTTCGGAAAATTCGATTTCCAGTCCCTGAAATTCAATTTCCTTGGACAGGTTATCAAACTCCCGGTTGTTGCGCACGTTGTCTAATTGTGATTTATATCTTTCTATTAAAGCAATCGAGTCCGTAATTTTATTCTTTTGCGCTGTCACTGCGGCTCCGAAATCCTTCACATCGGCCTGATAGTTATAAAGACGAGTTTCCATTCCGACGATCTCATCTTCAAGGTCCTGTACTTCCAACGGAAGCTCTCCGCGAAGCGTTTTTATTTTATCGATATCAGTCATCATCGTCTGAAGCTTATACAGCGTAGACAACTTTTCTTCTACGGTATATTCTTTCTCGGCAGTATTATTTTTCTTAGCCATTCTATAAATATTTTACTGGGTTTGAATTTACATTCGATAAATGCAGCGCAAAGGTAGGAAACTTTTTTGACAATATATTATAAAATATTTCTTTTGTACAAACCTCCGATTCGTAATGGCCGATGACAGCCAGGAGTATACGGTCTTCCACATCGTAATAATCATTATATCGCGCCTCGCCCGTTATGAAAATATCAGCTCCGTAACTGATCGCGTCTTTGATAAGGAATGCCCCGCTACCGCCGCAGACGGCAACTTCACGGATCGGCCTTCCCGTCAGGGGGGAATGTTTGACGCAGGGCACATTAAACAGGTCTTTGATCTGCAAAAGGAACGTCAGCTCGTCTTCTTCCGCCGGCAATTCTCCCACTATACCCGAACCGGCCTGCTCCCACGTGTTCTTCAAAGGATAGAAATCAAACGCGGGTTCTTCGTAGGGATGAACCGAACGCAGCGCACGTGTAACCGCCAACCGGTGAAAGGCGGGCAGAACCGTTTCTATACGGGCTTCATTTTCGTAGTGTAGCTCTCCGATCTTTCCGACAAAAGGATGCGCTCCTTCTCCGGCTCGGAAAGTGCCGTCGCCATAGAGGTTAAAACTGCAGGAGTCGTAGTTGCCCGTCGCACCGGCGCCGGCATTAAACAGGGCGTTCCGCACTGTTTCGGCGTAGGGAACCGGCACAAAAGTAACCAGTTTCAACAAGGCGTCCTTTTGCGGACTGAGAATACGGATGTTTTGAAGCCCGATCTTTTCCGCCAGCTTATAATTGACGCCCCCCTGCACGTTGTCCATATTCGTATGCGCCGCGTATATAACCAGGTCGTGCTTGCAGGCTTTGATTATGCAACGCTCAATATAGGATGTGCCGCGCAACGATTTAAAAGGCTTAAAGGCTAACGGATGATGAGAGATTACCAGGTTGCACTCTCTTGCGATTGCTTCGTCCACGATGTCTTCCGTCACGTCAAGGCACAACAAAGCGCCTGTGGCCGCCCGGTTCACATCGCCCACTTGAACTCCGGAATTGTCGAAGTCTTCCTGCAAAGGCAGCGGAGCATAACGCTCTATCTCCCGTATAATATCCTTTATCCGTAACACGGTGTTTTTTAGTTATCAGTTGTCAGTTGTTAGTTGTTAGTTATTAATTTTCAATTTTCAATTTTCAATTTTCAATTTTCAATTTTCAATTTAAGTTCATCCAGTTGCGCCTGGGCTACGAACGTAGGGGCATCGAGCATTACGTCGCGTCCCGAATTGTTTTTGGGGAAAGCGATGCAGTCGCGGATAGAGTCCAGCCCGGCAAAGAGGGAAACCCAGCGGTCTAAACCGTAAGCCAATCCTCCGTGAGGAGGTGCGCCAAACTTAAAGGCGTTCATCAGGAAGCCGAATTGCGCCTGCGCCTCTTCTTCCGTAAAGCCAAGCAGTTGAAACATCTTGTTTTGCAACGCGCTGTCGTGTATACGGATAGAACCGCCGCCCACTTCCACTCCATTGATCACCATATCGTAAGCATTGGCACGAACTGCGCCCGGATCCGAATCCAGCAAGGGAATGTCTTCCGGCTTGGGTGATGTAAACGGATGGTGCATCGCATAATAGCGCCGGTCTTCTTCGCTCCATTCAAACAGTGGAAAATCCACTACCCAAAGGCATACGAATTTATTCTTGTCGCGCAATCCAAGTTGTCCGCCCATTTCCAAACGGAGTTCACACAGTTGCTTGCGTGTCTTTGTCACGTCGTCGCCTGACAATATCAGGATAAGGTCGCCCGGCTCTGCGCCGAACGCTTCCCCCATCTTTTGCAAAGTGTCCTGCGTATAGAATTTATCCACACTTGATTTCACACTTCCGTCGGCTTCCACCCGGGCATATACCATCCCTTTAGCGCCGATCTGCGGACGCTTGACGAAATCAGTCAGGGCATCCAGTTGCTTGCGGGTATACACGGCCGCTCCCTTCGCGCAGATACCGCCGATATACCGGGCTTCGTCGAATACCGGGAATCCGTGCCCCTGCATGATGTCTGCCAATTCCACAAACTTCATATCGAAACGAAGGTCGGGCTTATCACTGCCGTAATACTTCATCGCGTCGTGCCATGACATGCGAATAAACGGTTCTTTAATTTCCACACCCCGGATCGCTTTAAAGAGATGTTTCGACATCCCTTCAAACAGTTCCAGTACGTCTTCCTGCTCTACGAAACTCATCTCGCAGTCGATCTGCGTAAATTCCGGTTGGCGGTCGGCACGAAGGTCTTCGTCGCGGAAACATTTCACGATCTGGAAATAACGGTCGAAGCCGGAAACCATCAGCAACTGTTTCAGTGTTTGCGGAGATTGGGGCAAGGCATAGAATTGTCCCGGATTCATCCGTGAAGGCACGATAAAATCGCGGGCGCCTTCGGGTGTTGAGTTCACCAGCACAGGCGTTTCTACTTCCAAAAAACCTTGTTTATCCAGATAACTGCGCACTTCAATGGTCATTTTATGACGCAATTCCAGGTTCGCGCGAACCGGATTGCGCCGCAGATCCAAATAGCGGTATTTCATGCGGATGTCATCACCACCGTCCGTTTCGTCTTCAATGGTAAACGGCGGTGTGATCGCTTCGTTCAACACATTCAGGGACGAAACAATCAGTTCGATCTCCCCGGTCGGGATATTCATGTTCTTGCTGGAGCGTTCGCGCACGGTTCCTGTTACCTGAATCACATATTCACGTCCCAGCCTGTTCGCCTGTTCCCATACAGGTTCATTGATTTCCTGATTGAATGCCAACTGTGTGATACCGTAACGGTCACGCAGATCTACGAACGTCATCCCCCCCATTCTTCTCACTTTCTGCACCCATCCGGCCAGTCTTACTTGCAATCCTTCGTCTGCCGGGCGTAATGCGCCACATGTTCTTGTCCGATACATATCTTATTATATTGTTAGTCTTATATTTCAAGAGTGCAAAGATAATACGAATTAGGAAACTCCTGTTAATTTAACGTGAGTTCGAGATGTTTCCCTCGCGCGCACGTATGTTTTATGGTGTGAGGGTAATGGTAAAACAGAGTAGGGGCGCACCTGCGTGTTCGCCCGAAAAAGATATAGGTACTACGAGTGCGTACTACCTATAGTACGGCGCCGTTGTATAGGTACTACGCGCTCGTACTATATATAGAAACACTTTTTGACAAATCGTCAATGCGTTGTGCATTTGTATGTTAGGGTTATTTCTTCCTCAATTTAATATTTCGCCTATCTTTGCCTTTCATTAACAGAAAAAAAACTATTAAGGAAGTATTATGAAGATAGTAGTATTGGATGGATATGCGTTAAATCCGGGTGATCTTTCCTGGGACGGGTTGAAAAGGTTCGGGGATGTTATTGTTTACGACAGGACGTCGGCAGATAAAATAGTAGAACGGGCAACGGGGGCGGAAATAGTTTATACAAACAAAACACCTCTGGACAAGGCCGTTTTGGAGCAACTTGACTCACTAAAATTCATTGGTGTTCTGGCTACAGGTTATAATGTCGTCGATACAAAGACGGCAAAAGAGAACGGGATAGTTGTTACGAATATACCGGGCTACGGAACAGATTCCGTTGCTCAATTTACCTTTGCGCTACTATTGGAATTATGCCATCATGTCCGGCGCCACAGTGATTCGGTGATGCAGGGAAAATGGTCGCAGTCTATTGATTTTTGCTATTGGGACTATGCGCTGACGGAATTGGCGGGTAAAACAATGGGGATCATTGGATTCGGTAATATCGGCAGTAAGGTGGCGGATATAGCGACAGCCTTTGGTATGAATATTATCGGAAACAGCCGGTCTGAAACCGACCGGTCGCACAGAAAGAATTTCAGGTGGGCAAATATACCTCAACTGTTGGAGCAGTCCGACGTGGTGAGTATTCACTGTCCCTTATTCCCGGAAACAAAAGGGCTTATCAACAAAGAAAGTTTGAAACTGATGAAGAGTTCGGCTTTTCTGTTGAATACTTCAAGAGGGCCGATTATCGTGGACGAAGACCTTGCCGATGCCCTGAATAACGATGCGATTGCCGGTGCAGGCATTGATGTTCTTTCCGTTGAACCACCCTCCGCTGACAATCCGCTCTTATCTGCCAAAAACTGCCTGATAACTCCGCACATCGCGTGGGCAACCAAAGAGGCCAGAACAAGACTTATGGACATTGCCGTAAACAACTTGGCCGCATTCATGGATGGCAATCCGGTTAATGTTGTAAACAGTTTCTAAACACAGAGGCACAGAAGACACAGGCAATTAATAAACTTTTTTCTCCGGCAAAGAACGAGAGTTACAAAATCTTTTCATATCTTGCGCCAATACTTTTTCGTGCTATATTCAATGAAAGAAAAAACCTTACAAGAATCCGGTGGTAAACCGGAGGAATCATGTAGCGTATGGGAGCAAATAAGGCGGGGGGACAAAAAAGCCTTTGCCGCCTTGTTCGAATCAAGCTCCGACAGATTATACCGCTATGGAACCAAGTTCGTAAATGACAATGAACTTGTAAAAGACTGTATACAGGAACTGTTTACCCGCCTCTATCAAAACCGGGAGAATCTTCCCGGTGTAGAGAATCCTATTTTTTTCCTGTTCACGCTCTTGAGGCACATTTTAATAGACGCCCTCCGCAAAAAAGACAAACTGGTTTACCTCTCGCCCGAAGAATTATCCTTTCATATTAGTATTATATGGGATCAGGACGGCGAAGAAGCAGAAGATGAAGACGAGTCGATCAGGGAACAGTTTAACGCCGTAGTCGCCCTGCTGTCCGAAAGACAAAAGGAAGCGATTTACCTGCGCTTCAAAGCCGGCCTCTCCTACGACGAAATAGCCGGCCTGCTGGGTATCAACTACCAATCTGCCCGCAACCTGATCCACCGCTCTATCGAAAAAATCCGGTCGCAAATGGGTTTAAATCTTTTTCTCATCCTTATAGCCTGATGTGAGATTGAAGAAACAGCTTCTTAATATTTCGTCGGGATGTATCCTTAAAACAAAAATATACCTACCTTTGAACTTGATAATTATTATGACGCAAAAAGAGCATGATGAAACATTATATTAAAGAAATTGCTTTTGTTTCGGTTTTATTATGGATATGCGGAGGATTGCAGGCGCAAAGCCTCGACCAAGCAAAGAAACTGTATAACGAAGGGCAGTATGCCGAAGCGAAACCGGCGTTTGAACGTTTGGTGAAACAGGCTCCCAACAATGGTTCATATAATCACTGGTACGGCGTGTGCTGTTTTGAAACCGGCGATATGGAGGGTGCGGAGAAGCATCTTAAAGTAGGCATAAACCGCAAGGTGCAGGAATCTCACCGCTATCTGGCCGAACTTTATTTTAAGTTATACCGTTTCGACGAAGCCTCCGGGATGTTTGACGAGTACATCGAATTGCTGACCAAAAAGAAACAGGATGTAGAACCTTTCCAAAGGCGGAAAGAACAGGCCGACAACGCACAGCGGATGCTGGAGCGGGTGGAAGAGGTGCAGGTGATAGACAGTATGGTGGTCGATAAGGATGGATTTTTAACGGCATATACATTAAGCCAGGAAAACGGCACGCTGACTTCTTTCCGCGATTTTTTCCAAACCGGAACATCTTCATCCTCAACTGTTTTTATGAACCAGAAAGGGGACAGGATCCTCTACGCGCAGGAAACGCCGGAGAACGGCTATTGTCTTTTTACGCAATCCTATCTGCTTGACCATTGGGGAGACGAGAAGCAATTAACGATAAATACCGACGATGCAGGCGACGACAATTACCCGTTCGCGCTTTCCGACGGAGTTACTCTTTATTACGGATCGACGGGCGGCAATTCACTGGGCGGATACGACCTGTTTGTTACCCGCTACAATACCAATTCGGATACTTACCTCACGCCGGAACAGTTGGGAATGCCGTATAATTCACTGTACAACGACTACATGATCGTATTCGACGACGTGAAAAAACTGGGATGGTTCGTTTCCGACCGCTATCAACCCGAAGGGAAGGTTTGCGTTTATCTTTTTATTCCCAACCTTAACCGGACGCGCGTTGACAGTGAAGATATGGAGATGAAACGGGCGATGGCTATGCTGTCCCCGATTTCCGCGACATGGAAAGAAGGGGAGAACTATACAAACCTGGTCAATCTCGCGCATCAAGCTATTCCTTTCGGAGAGATACGGAAGCAAAAGGATTTTGAATTTGTTATCAGCAACAATATGGTTTACTATACGCTCGATGAAATCAAAAGCCCGGAAGCGCGCAGTCTTTACAGTAAAGTCGTTGCGATAAACAAACAAACGGAGGCTCTCAATAAAGAGATCGAACAGTTGCGCCGGGCTTTCCATGAAGGCAACAATTCGCGGCGGGATCAGTTGCGTTCGCAGATATTGCAGAACGAAGAAAAATTGAACGAATTACTTTCCCAACCTTACAGCTTGGAGAAGAAAGCCCGCAACGCGGAGATCGTCTATCTAAGAAAAAACAATTTAAGATAAAACAGATGATGCTGGACATTGTAATTATCGTTTTTCTGATGGGATTGGCCATCGCATTGGTTTTGGCGGAAATATTCCTTTTGCCCGGCATAACGCTGGCCGGAATCGGAGGGGCGCTGTTTGCGGCGGGAGGAGTTATCTATGCCTATACGGTTGGCGCCACTGCCGGAAATATTACCCTGATCGCTTCGGCGGTTTTATTTCTTGCCGCCTTTTTCTTTCTGCTCAGGAAGAACTCCTTCAGACGGGTAGCGCTAAACGCGGACGTAGACTCCAAATTACCCTCAAGCCGTGAACTTGGCATTGCGCCCGGAGATGAAGGAGTAACACTATCCCGCCTTGCCCCTATCGGGAAAGCCTCGGTCAAAGGGATTACGGTGGAGGCTAAATCCCGGGAAGAATTTATTGATGAACAAACGCCGGTGGTAGTCGTGCGTGTCGATGGGTACAATGTGACCGTTGTTCCGAAAACAGAATACGATATATAATTAATTACTTAATAATCAATACAGATGGAAATGAATTACATGCCTTTTGTTCTTTTGGCGGCAGCGATATTCCTGCTGATCCTGTTTTTCTACTATGTGCCTTTCCTGTTATGGATATCGGCAAAAGTGTCCGGAGTAAACATCTCGCTTTTGCAGTTATTCCTGATGCGTATCCGTAATGTTCCGCCTTCGGTAATTGCCCGTGCAATGATTGAAGCCCACAAGGCAGGCTTAAAAACTTTGACGCGCGACGAACTGGAAGCCCATTATCTGGCCGGAGGCCATGTGGAACGTGTAGTACACGCGCTTGTTTCCGCATCCAAAGCCAATATAGACCTGACATTTCAGATGGCTACGGCGATCGACCTTGCCGGGCGTGACGTATTCCAAGCGGTGCAGATGTCGGTAAACCCGAAAGTGATCGACACGCCTCCCGTTACGGCGGTATCCAAAAACGGTATTCAGCTGATCGCCAAAGCTCGTGTAACCGTGCGTGCGAACATTCGCCAGCTGGTTGGCGGAGCCGGCGAAGAAACGATTCTCGCCCGTGTAGGCGAAGGGATTGTTTCGTCCATCGGTTCGGCGGAAAATCATGAAACCGTACTGGAAAATCCGGACTCGATCTCCAAACTGGTATTGCGCAAAGGGCTGGATGCCGGAACTGCTTTTGAAATCCTTTCCATTGATATAGCCGACATTGATATAGGTAAAAATATCGGTGCCGTGCTCCAGATGGATCAGGCGCAGGCGGATAAGAACATTGCGCAGGCAAAAGCGGAAGAACGCCGTGCGATGGCAGTTGCGATGGAGCAGGAAATGAAAGCCAAGGCACAAGAAGCCCGCGCCAAGGTGATTGAAGCGGAAGCCGAAATACCTAAAGCCATGGCCGAAGCATTCCGTACCGGTAATCTGGGGATCATGGATTACTACCGCATGAAGAATATCGAAGCGGACACAGACATGCGCGAATCCATTGCGAAACCCCCAAGCAATACTCAGTCCAAACCTTTATCCAAATAAAAAAGATAAATAATATGCGTGTCATTCCCGCATCCGAAATGCCTGTCAATGCAGATGGAAGTGCGTTCCATCTGCATTTGAAACCGGAGAATTTGTCCGACCGGATAATCCTCGTAGGAGATCCGGACAGAGTTACGGCCGTCGCTTCCCGCTTCGACGCAATAGAGTGTGATGTTTCAAGCCGGGAATTTCATTCGATTACGGGGAGCTATAAAGGGAAACGTATCACGGTCGTCTCTCATGGCATCGGTGGGGATAATATTGATATTGTTTTAACCGAATTGGATGCGTTAGCCAATATAGACTTGAAGACCCGCACCGTTCGCCCCGAATTTCGTCAGCTGACCCTTGTTCGTATCGGCACATCCGGAGGTTTGCAACCTTTCGTACCCATAGGCACTTATGTCGCTGCCGAACGAGCCATCGGTTTTGACGGCGTAATCTATTTCTATGAGGAAAATGAAGGTGTTCGTGATCAGATATTTGAAGCAGCGCTTCGCGACCGGCTCGACTGGCCGCTGAAAGGACTTTATCCATACGTCGTTCCGGCCGATGCCGAACTTCTCGAACAGATCACGCAGTCTGATATTATCCGGGGAAATACTGTCGCGACCAATGGATTCTACGGAGCGCAGGGGCGTTACCTGCGCCTGCCGTTGGCCGACCCGGAATTAAACCGCAAAATCGAAGCTTTCAATTACAACGGTAGCCAAATTACAAACTTTGAGATGGAAAGCGCCGCACTGGCCGGGCTGGCTGCACTGATGGGGCATCGCGCCCTTACCGTTTGTTGCATCATCGCAGGCCGTGTTGCCAAAGAAATGAATACCGACTATAAAGACAGCCTTACCGGACTGATCGAAAAGGTGTTGGAGAGGATATGAAGCCGGATTTTGCAGCGGCAGGAAAAGACACTTGCGCCCTTTTATCTGCAATTGATTACGACAATCTTCCTATCAGCGATTACAACAAACGATATATCGACCGATTAAAGCCGGCGCTAACCTATTATTTAAAGATCTACTCCTGTTGTTTGGCCAAGGGGTTGCAACATTCGGCACAATCTTTATCCGGGATTACGATGGTAGATTTTGGAGGAGGTAGCGGTTTCCTGAGTATTTATGCGAAAAAACTGGGTGTCGGAAACGTGATTTATGTCGATTTAAACCCTCTCTCCGTGGAAACCGTTACATTGCTGAAGAAGAAAACCGGAGTAGGCGCTGATGTTATTCTGCATGGCAGCTCGGATACATTGGCTGCATGGTGTACGGAAAACGGTGTTTCTCCCGATCTTCTTGTTTCCACTGATCTGATTGAACATGTTTATAATTTGGATACGCTGTTCAGTGAGCTTCTTGGCATTAATAACCGGATGAGGATGGTTTTTTCGACAGCGTCGAATCCATATAATCCATATATCAGAAGACGCTTGCAGCGGATGATGCATGAATGTGAACACGGTTTGCTGGAGGTTCCCAATTATTACGCAAAGCGCAAGAATTATATCAGACAGCGGTTTGCATCGTTCAGTGAGCAGGAGGTTGAAGAACTGGCAATGAAAACAAGAGGATTAATCTATGCCGATATCGACCGTGTGATAAAGGAGCAACAGTCCCCGGTTCCAATGGATTCATACAACACATGCGACCCGGAAACGGGCAACTGGGCGGAACGGATATTGCCTGTCCGCTCTTATCGCAGCATATTATTGAAATATGCCTGTGAGGTTTCGGTCTATAAAGGGTTTTATAATATCAACCGTACGCGGAAATGGAAATCATTCGTATTTGGATTTCTTAATCTGTTCATCCGTATGTCCGGAGGAATAGGTTTCCTCCTTTCCCCGTTCATCGTATTGGTTTGCGATCGGAAAGAGAATCCGCACAAAATCCAAAACAGTTTCTTCTATGTTGTAATCCAAATTTTTGGAGTATTATTTTAAAAAAAAGTTTTTGTTTCCTTCAGAACAACTACCATTGTATCAGGGAGAAGAAGAGGAAACAGGCTCTGCTGGGGAGCAACCTGTGAGCAATACCCTCCCTGCGTTACGCAGTAACAATTGATAGAGGATGACACGCTCGGGGTGTGTTATCCT